>JAFAXA010000320.1 GCA_019241425.1 Acetobacteraceae bacterium
GCATCTGCGCAGCTTCCCGCTCGTAATCGAGTTCCTCGCGCAGACGCTCGGCCAGCTCCTTGTATATCTCCTCATTCTGGATGGCTTTGTCCATACGGTGATAGATTGCCATCGCCAGCCGCAATTGCCGGAGGTCAGCTTCGACCGTGCTTGGCATGTCCGGATATTGCAGCTTGCAGGCGACCTCCGACCCGTCATGCAGGCGGGCGCGATGCACCTGCCCGAGGCTGGCGGCGGCGGCGGCGGTCTCGCCGAAAGACGCGAAGTTCGATTGCCAGCCGGTGCCCAGCTCGCTCGCCATTCGCCGCCGCACGAAGCTCCAGCCCATCGCCGGGGCGTTGGCCTGCAACGTCGCAAGTTCGGCGGCGTATTCGGCCGGCAGCGCATCCGGAATCGTGGTCAGGAATTGCGCCACCTTCATCAGCGGACCCTTGAGGCCGCCCAGCACCGCCCGCAGATCCTCGGCATGGCTCGCGCGATCGGTCTTGATGCCGAACACGCGCTCGCCTGCGACCCGCGCCGCGATGCCGCCCACCGCACCCGACGTGCGCGCCATCCGTCGCAGCTCGCCGAACAGCCGCGGCCGCTCGGTGGATGTCGGCTCGGCCATCAGGAGGCGCCCTCCAGCTCGTCGATGAAGTCCGACACGACATCGAGTCCGCGTTTCCAGAACCCGGGATCGGACGCGTCGAGACCGAACGGCGCAAGCAATTCCTTGTGCCGCTTGCTTCCGCCCGCGCGCAGCATGTCCAGATATTTGCGCTCGAAACCGGGATGGCCGGTCTGAAACACGGAATAGAGCGCGTTCACCAGGCAGTCTCCGAAGGCGTAGGCGTAGACGTAGAACGGCGTGTGGATGAAGTGCGGCACGTAGGACCAGAAGGCACTGTATTCCGGCGTGAACTCGATGGCCGGACCGAGGCTTTCCGATTGCACTTGCAACCAGATCTCGCCCAGTCGTTCCGGCAGGATCTCGCCTCCCCTGCGCTCGTCATGAACGAGCGTCTCGAATTGATAAAAGGCTACCTGGCGCACGACGGTGTTGAGGATGTCTTCAACCTTTCCCGCCAGCATGATCCGGCGCCGCGTCGGATTGGTCTCGGAATCGAGCATGGCGCGGAAGGTGAGCATTTCGCCGAAGACGCTGGCCGTTTCGGCGAGCGTGAGCGGCGTGCCGGCCATCAGATAACCCTGCCCACCAGCGAGAACCTGGTGCACGCCGTGGCCGAGTTCATGCGCGAGCGTCATCACGTCCCGCGCACGGCCATGATAGTTCATGAGAATATAGGGATGCGCCGATGGAATCGTCGGATGCGCGAAGGCGCCGCCGGACTTGCCCGGGCGCGGCTCCGCGTCGATCCAGGGACGATCGAAGAAACGGGCCCCGATTTCGGCAAGCTCCGGGCTGAAGGCGCGATAGGAAGAAAGCACCCGGTCGCGGGCTTGCGGAAACCCGATCAACACGTCGTCATCCTCGGGGAGCGGCGCGTTGCGATCCCAGTGCTGCAGCTTCGGCAAGCCGAGCCAGCGCGCCTTCAGCGCGTAGTAGCGGTGCGAAAGGCGCGGATAGTCCGCGCGCACCGCCGTCACCAGCGCGTCCACGACCTCGTCCTCGACCATGTTGGCGCGATTGCGGTAGCTGGTCGGGCGCGGGTATTGCCGCCACGTGTCGGCGATTTCCTTGTCTTTGGCGAGCGTGTTCGTGATGAGCGCAAACAGGCGATTGTGCTTGCCGAACACGTCGCCGATCGCGCGAGCGGCGGCCTCGCGGGTGGGACGGTCACGATCAGAGAGCTTGTTGAGCGCGGCACTGACCGTCAGCTCTTCGCCTTCCAATGGCACCCGCAACCCGGCGATCGTCTCGTCGAACAGGCGGCTCCACGCCGAACGGCCCGTCACCTCCTTTTCATGCAGCAGCTTTTCGAGCTGGTCGGAGAGCTGGTGCGGACGGAAGACGCGAAGATCGGACAACCAAGGGCGATAACGGGCGAGCGCCGGATCGGCGAATTTCTCGTCCAGAACGGCCTCGTCGATCCGGTTCAATTCCAGGGTGAAGAACAGCAGATTGCTGCTGATGGCGGTCACCCGCTCGCTCGCGGTCTGATAGAATTGACCGAGGCGAGGGTTGTTCGAATCGCCGGCGAATAAGAGCTGCGCGTAGGACATCAGCCGCCCGAGCACTTCCTCAATCCGCTCGTATTCGGCGATCGCCGCCGCGAGCGCGTCACCCGACATCGCCGCAAGCTTTCCCGCATGCGCCGACTCGAAGGCGCGGGCGGCGGCGGCGGCGCCCTCGAAATCGGTCTCTATCTGTTCGCTATCCGGCCCTGAGTACAGATCGGCCAAATCCCATGCCGGAAGCACGGACGCGGGCGCGACAGCGGCGCCCCCTTCGGGAACACGCGCCGGGTTCTGCCCCGGCTGCGAAGCGGGGATGGGCATAAGGCGCATGCGGTAGCGGGTCCTGTCCTGCTCGGATCGGTCCCGCCTCATGTAAGGCGGATCGGAACCCCGTCAAAGGGTTGCGCGACCCGACCCTGCGAATGCTCAGTTCGTGCCGGCCAAGGAGACCGCGAGATCCACCAGTAGGGAACGCTTGTGCGGATCGCGAATCCGCGAGAAAGCGCCGAACAGATCGATGGCACTGGCGTCGGTGGGCGCAAACAGCGGCGTGCCGTTCCCCGCCGCCTTCCACTCGCGGCCATCCCCGAGAGAATCGACGGTGACGCCCAGAACGGCTGCGATCGTCGCGACATCCATCTTCGACGGCGAGAATAATCCGTTCTCGCAATCTTCGATCTGGGCTTCCAACCAGCCAAGCGCATCCGCCAAGGACTGCCGAGACACACCGATCGCTTCCCGGTGCGCCGCGATACGCCGGCCCAGTTCTGCTCCCTGCTCAGGCACCCTGCACCGCAGCACGCTCATGATGCGGAGGATGGCGATGCGCTTTTAAGGCACCGTGAATGGCGAAGGTTACGGCTTCTACATGCCGAGGGCGCGGCGGTAGACGTCGAGCAGCGTTTCCTGCTCTTCCACCTCAGCCGGCTCCTGCTTGCGGATCCGGATGAGCTGACGCAGCACCTTCACGTCGAACCCGGCCGACTTCGCTTCTGCGTAGATGTCCTTGATGTCGCTCGCGAGCGCCTTGCGCTCTTCCTCCAGCCGCTCGATGCGGTCGATAAGGCCGCGCAGACGGTCGGCCGCCACGCCGCCGACCTTATCGGTTTCCGGTGACGCCGACGTCGCGACCGCATCGAGAGCCATTCGCCTGTTCCCCTTAAACGAACCGGCGCGTGGACGGCCGGCCGGTCAGCGAGTCTTGCCCGCATCCCCCGCCGATTCGGAAGCCTTGGCGAAAGCGGCTTGCTGTTCCGGCGTTGCCGCGCGCTGGTGAAGCGCCTGCCATTGCTTGTACGGCATGCCGTAGACGATTTCGCGCGCCTCGGCGTCGGCGAGCGGCAGCCCTCTTTCCTCGGCCGCCTCGCGATACCAGCGCGACAGGCAGTTGCGGCAGAACCCCGCGAGATTCATCAGGTCGATGTTCTGAACATCGGACCGGCCCCGGAGATGGTCGACCAGTCTGCGGAAGCTCGCGGCTTCCAGCTCCGTCCGTGTCCCCGCGTCGAGATCCGGCATGATGCACTCCCCTCCCCCTCGGGCGCTTACATGGCGGCGTGGCCGCGGCTTTGCCATAGTCGATCTCCCCCCCAGCAGGACACCGGCATGGTCGCGCGCAGCAAGCTCCGTCGCCGACGGCGCACCAAGATCATCGCAACCCTCGGCCCGTCGAGTTCGGCGCCGGACGTGCTGGCCCGACTGTTTTATGCCGGGGCGGACATCTTCCGGCTGAATTTCAGCCACGGCACGCACGAGGACCATGCGGCGCGCATCACCGCGATCCGCGAACTGGAGGAGAAAGCCGGCCGGCCGATCGGCATTCTCGCGGATGTGCAGGGACCGAAGCTCCGGGTTGGCCGTTTCGGCGGCGGAAGGGTGCACCTGCAGACCGGACAGCCATTCCGCCTCGACCTCAACCCGACGCCCGGCAACGTGCAGCGCGTCAGCTTGCCGCATCCGGAAATCATCGCCGCGGCCTCGATCGGGGCGACCTTGCTGCTCGACGACGGCAAGCTGCGGCTCCGCGTCGAGCATAAGCGGGGCGACGCGCTGGAAACGACCGTGGTGGTCGGCGGCCCGCTCTCCGATCGCAAGGGCGTCAACGTCCCGGACGTGGTGCTGCCGATCCCGGCGCTCACCGAAAAGGACCGGGCGGATCTCGCCTTCGCCCTCGATCGCGGCGTCGAATATGTCGGCTTGTCCTTCGTGCAGCGGCCGGAGGACGTGGCGGCCGCGCGCGCGCTGACGGACGGACGCGCCTGGATCATGACCAAGCTCGAGAAACCGCAGGCGGTCGAGAACCTGGACGCCATCGTGCGGCTATCGGACGCCGTGATGGTGGCGCGCGGCGATCTCGGGGTCGAGCTGCCGCCGGAGGAGGTGCCGCTCGCGCAGAAGCGCATCGTGCGGCTCGCGCGCCAACTGGGGCGGCCGGTGGTTGTCGCGACGCAGATGCTGGAAAGCATGATTTCGGCGCCCTCGCCCACTCGCGCCGAAGCGTCCGACGTGGCGACCGCCGTGTTCGATGGCGCCGATGCGGTGATGCTGTCGGCCGAGACCGCGGCCGGCCAATTTCCGTTCGAGGCGGTGAACATCATGGACCGGATCGTCGCCCGGGTTGAGTCCGATGCCGGGTGGCAAGCGCATATCGACGCGAACCGCCCCGATCTGGAACGGAACTCGGCGGACGCGATCGCGGCGGCGGCTGTACAGGTCTGCCACACCGTCCGAGCCGACGCGATCATCGCCTACACGTCCTCCGGCAGCACCGCATTGCGGATCGCGCGGCTGCGCCCCGAAAGCCCGGTTCTCGGCCTCACGCCCAATCTGCAAACGGCGCGGCGGCTGGCGCTGGTCTGGGGCGTTCACGCCATCGTCGGCCCCGAGGTGCATTCGATGTCGGAAGCGACCTCACGGGGGACCCGCGTCGCGCACAGCCACGGATTCGCGGAAAGCGGGCGGGAGATCGTCGTCGCGGCGGGCGTGCCGTTCGGCCAGCCCGGAACGACCAACGCACTGCGGGTCGCGCATGTGCGCTAATCCGGCCGGACGCCGGCGATGCGTTCGCGCCGTTACTTCAGGATGATTTCGACGCGGCGGTTCTGCGGTTCGCGCACATTCGGCCCGGTCGGGACCAGCAGATGCGTCTCGCCGAAGCCTTGGATGGTGATCGCCTGGCGCGGCACGCCGTCCTTCACGAGTTCCGCGGCGACGGCCTGGGCGCGCCGCACTGAGAGCCCCTGGTTGTAGCGCGCCGAGCCGGACGTATCCGTGTAGCCGTTCACCTCGATCCGCGTGTACTGCACCGTGGTCGAGTTGCGCGCCGCCTCCGCGACGATCTGGCGGGCACGATCGGTCAAGGTCGCCTTGTCCCAGTCGAAGAACACGAGGTAGGAGCGCGCGGCCGCGGGAGCCGGCGCCTCGACCGGAGCGGGAGCTGCCGGGGGCGCGGGCGGCGCGACGTTGAACGCATAACGCACCCCGAGCAGCGCCGAGTTGTTGTATTGGTTCCGCAGCGTGAGATTGCCGGTGCCGTAGCGCAAGGGTGCGCCGTACGTCGCCGAGCTGTCCTTGATCCCGGTTGGGCCGACGATGCTGTAGAACCGGTATTCGGCCGTCAGCGACAGGCCCGGCACGTCCGGCACCGGGAACGACAGACCGGCGATGACCTGCCAAGCGAAGTTACCCTGGCGGTTGCTGCCGGCATTGAGCAGCGCGGGAACGCTCGGACCCGACGCATAGACCTTGTTCAGATCGGTCCAGCCGTAACCGGCGCCAACGCCGAGATAGGGGTATAGCCACGGAAAGCCGATATCCAAGTCGAACAGCGCGTTGACCATCGCGCCATAGGTCTGGATCTGGCCGCCGGCTTCCGTGGGATAGGCGGTGCCGGTGATCTTGCGGTTCTGCGTGTCGCGGTAATTGCCTTCCGCTTCCAGGCGGAGGCCGTTGCCGAAGCCGTAGCCGATGCTGCCGAGCCCGGCCCAGCCGCTATTGCCCTGAATCTTCTGCGCCGGGGTGTAGAGGCCGGGAGAAGGCCGGACGTCGATCTCTTGCAGGTAGTTGTAGCCGGCGCCGGCGCCGATATAGATGCCCTCGAACGGCTGGGCGCTCGCCGCGACCGGGGCTGCGAGAACAGTGCCGGCCAGAAGCACGCCTCGAAACCGCATGCTCAGTCTCCTTCGTCCCAATCGGCGGCCTGCGCCTGCCGAGAAGCATCGGGGTTGATTGCGCAGTTACGCACCCTTCTAGCCTTGGAACCTGAGCAGGCGCAGCCCCGGGCGCTGATTTCACGGGCTGTTGCCGGGCGGCAACAAGCTTGACGTCGCAAACGAAACGAGGCGCCTCGCGGCGCCCCGTTCTTGGTCCAGCAATCCTTGCGGTCAGTGGAGGATGATTTCCACGCGCCGGTTCTGCGGCTCCCGCACGTTCGGGCCGGTCGGCACGAGCAGATGCGTTTCACCAAAGCCCTGGATCGCGATCGCCTGCCGGGGAACGCCGTCCTTGACCAGCTCGGCCGCCACGTTCTGGGCGCGGCGCACCGAGAGCCGCTGATTGTATTCCGCCGAGCCGGACGTGTCGGTGTAACCGTTCACCTCGATCCGCGTGTACTGGACGCTGGTCGAGTTGCGGGCCGCCTCGGCGATGATCTGGCGGGCACGATCGCTCAGGTCCGCGCGATCCCAGTCGAAGAACACGAGGTAGGAACGGGCGGCGGCCGGAGCCGGCGCGACGATCGGCGCGGGTGGCGGCGGCGGCGGCGCGGCGTTGAAGGCGTAGCGGACGCCGGCCAGGATCGAGTGGTTGTACTGGTCGCCGAGCTTCGCCGAGCCGAAGGTCCGGGTGAAGGTCGCGGCCGTTGCGCCGGTATCGACCGCGCCTTTGTAGCTGGTGTCGCCGATCACGCCGAAGAACCGGTATTCCGCGGTAAAGGCGAGGCCGGGCATGGCGTCGATCGGGATCGCCGCACCGACGATCGCCTGATAGGCGAAGTTGCCGTCGGTGTCGTCCGAGCGGCCGAAGAAGGGCACGGTCGTTCCGGACGCCTTCACGGCGTGGAGCTTGGTCCAGGCATAGCCGGCGCCCACGCCCACATAGGGCATCACCCAATCCACGCCGGTGTAGGACGCGACGTCGACATCGTAGAGGACGTTGACCATCGCGCCGTAGGTCTGGGTATCGCCGCCGGCCGCCGTCGGGAACGGCGTCCCGTGCAGGGTGCGGACGTTGTTGTCGCGATAATTGCCTTCGACTTCCAGCCGCAGGCCGTTGCCGAGCCCGTAGCCGACGCTCGCGACCCCGACCCAACCCGTGTCGTAGGTCAGCTTGAGGCTATTGCCGTTGGATGTGAACGGCGCGAGCGGGCCGACATTGGCGTTCAGGCCGGTGAAGTTCTGGTCCTGCTTGAAGTTGACGCCGGCACCAGCCCCTACATAGAGGCCGGAGATCGGCTGGGCCTGCACGGCCACGGGAGCGGCAAGCACGGTGGCTGCCAAGAGTGCGCTACGAAGTCGCATCCGTGTGTTCTCCATAAACAATCTTCCGCGCTGTCGCCGCCGACGTGTCGGTACTGCCGGGTCGAATAACGCCATGACTACAACCGAAGGGCAACGCGATTGGTATGCAAAGACAGGTTTTTACCCGTTGTGGTTCGAATGCCACAACTTTTAGCAGAGATTCCGGAACGGCCGGCGCTGCGAATCGTCGCGGCAACGCCGGCACGACCCCGGTTGGACTACCGAAGAATGATTTCGACGCGGCGGTTCTGCGGCTCACGAACGTTCGGGCCGGTGGGCACCAGCAGATGCGTCTCGCCGAAGCCTTGGGTGGTGATGGCCTCACGCGGCACGCCGTTCCGCACGAGTTCCGCGGCGACCGCCTCCGCACGGCGTACCGAGAGCCGCTGATTGTATGCCGCCGAGCCCGACGTGTCCGTGTAACCGTTCACCTCGATCCGCGTGTACTGGACGCTTGTGGAATTGCGGGCCGCCTCCGCGATGATCTGCCGGGCGCGATCGGTGAGCGTCGCCTTGTCCCAATCGAAGAAGACGAGATAGGAGCGGGCGGCGGCCGGGGCCGGCGCGACGATCGGCGCGGGGGGCGGCGGCGGCGGCGCGGCGTTGAAGGCGTAGCGGACGCCGAGCAGCGCCGAGTGATTGAACTGCTCGCCCAAGCCGAACCGTCCGAGCTGGGTCACAAAGCCTGGTCCGGCGATCGGGGTGCCGCTGACCGAACCCTTGAACTTCTCGCCGCCCAGAACGCCCATGAACCGGTACTCGGCGGTGATCGCGAGACCGGGCACGGCCGAAATCGGGAACGCGGCGCCGACGATGCCCTGGTAAGCGACATTGCCATCGGTGTCGCTGGAGGAGCTGGCCCGGTAGGCGTTCGGGAAAATTCCCGTGTTGCTGACGCTCTTCAGCGTCGTCCACTGGTAGCCGGCGCCCACGCCGACATACGGCATGAACCAATCCATGCCGGTGAACGGCGAGATGTCGAAATCATACAGCGCGTTGACCATCGCGCCGTAGGTCTCGTTGTGGCCGCGGGGATCGGCGGGGAACGGCGTGCCGCTCCAGCGGCGCACGTCGTTCTGACGGTAGCTGCCCTCCACCTCGAACCGGAGCCCGTTGCCGAGGCCGTAGCCGACGCTCGCGAGGCCCACCCATCCGGCGTCGTAATGCAGCGAGCCGGACCCCGAGCTTGGCAGCAGCGGGGCGGTTTGCACGATGCCGCTGATGTTCTGGCTTTGCTTGCCGTTGTAGCCCGCGCCCGCCCCGACATAGAGACCGTCGATCGGCTGGGCCACCGCCGCCATGGGCGCGGCCAAGATGGTCGCCGCCAGCAACCCGCTACGAAAGCTCATAAACTATCCCCTTGAATCCTTGCTCGGTGAATGATCCCGACCGACCGGCCTTAGGATCGCCTCGCATCTCTCGATTGGCCGGAGACGTAGCACCAGTCAACGCAAATGGGGAGAAGGGGGGTGCGGCATTCGGCACGCACTGTGGCGGGTGAGCCACAAGCTCGGCGGTGGCGGAAGAGAGCAGGAGTCGAACCTACCCGGGACCGCTGAGCAGTCCCAACCGGCTTTGAAGGCCGGCCGATCCACCGGAATCGCGTCTCTTCCGCCCCTCTCCTACGGAACCGGCGGACCGTTGCCAATCGCGAGCGCGGTCATGTTGTCGGCGAATGCCGGCAAGCCGTCCGCTTCGAGGCATCGGCAGTCCAGCCATAGCCGCTCCCCGGCGATGCGGCCGATAACCGGCCGCGGCAGCGCCCGCCACGACCGGGCCAGGGTCGCGAGATCCGCTCCCTCGATCGTGACGGCAAAGGACGGCAGCAGATCGACCGGCAGGGCTCCCGACCCGATCTGGCTTCGGCACTCGGCGACCGCGACGGGGCGATCGGGGAACCGGGGCGCCAGCAGG
>JAFAXA010000321.1 GCA_019241425.1 Acetobacteraceae bacterium
GCGTCGCTCACCACGAGCCCATGGTCGAGGGGTGCGATGTCCGTCACCGTGTCGGTCCCGATCTCGATTTCCGCGGCGGCACCGCTGTCCAGCGTCCATCGCCGCACCAGCCGCACGCCGTTCGGCGGCACCTTGTATGTTCCGCCCGCAAAGACGGATCGTCCATTCGCAGCGAACGCAACTACGTTGAAGCCGCCCACCCGGCCCGGCGCGCCCCCCAGACTGCCGCGGACGGCGAGCGTGGCCGCATCCAGCAACCAAACCGTCGGGCTCCGCTCATCGGCCACCGCGACCGAGCGCGCGTCGGGGGCAAATGCGACGGCGTAGGGCTTGCCGCTCGCTGGCAGTAGCGCGTCCGACAGCCTGCGATGGTCGGGGCCGTACAGCCTGATCCTCCCGTCCTCGCCCGTCGCCACCGCCCGTCCGTCCGGCGCGATGTCGATCCACTGCACTTGGCCGTCATAGGCCGGGTCGGCGCCGGTCTGCCGTCCGCCATGCTGCAGATCGAAGAAAGCGACCCCGCGGCCTCCGACCATGCCGACCGCGAGTGTGCTGCCGTCCCGGGACGCGCAAAGCGCAGAAACCGGGGCGGGCAGGTTCGAGAGATGTCCGACCAGCTTCAAATCGGGCATCCGGTAGAACTGCACGGCGAACTGCGCGCCGTCTCGGATGCGGCCGCCGACCGCCACGATCTTATTCCACGCCGTCACGGCAAACAGCGCGCCATCGTCCTTCGGGCCGAGTGGCGGCCGGATGACGCCGAGCGGCTTCAGTCCGTCCGCCGACCAGAGCCGGGCCGTCTTATCGTCCGATACCGTTACAATCGTGCCCGTTTCGGGCGAGCGGGCGACGCGGTTTATGGCCGCGAGATGCATCCCGGTTTCGATCTGCGGGTAGGGCGTCGGGTCCGGAGTCTGCGCGCCCGCGCCGGTGGCGGCCAGAAGCGCGAGCAGGAACGCCGCGCAGACCCTACGCATAGCGACGGGCCTGGATCAGGAAACTTCCGGAGGTATCGAGCGAGAACGCCGTCGAATTCTCGGCGACCGCCGTGTTGACGTCGCTTTCAAAGCTATTCCGCTTTTGCGGCAGCGTTTCCGTGGCCGCGACGTCGACGGCCTTGGCAGAGCCGCCATGTGAACCGCCATGCGAGGACCCGGCACTCCCGGGCGCCTTGCCCCCCTGCCGCAGATTTTCCGCGGCATAGGCGAACTGTTCATCCCGACGTTGCATGTTCAGCCCCGCCTGCTGGGCCGCTGCTATCTCCTGCCCGAACCACTCGTGTTCCGTATCAAGCTGGCGTTTCGCTTCGGCGCGGTCGATTCTGTGTGCGCGCGCGGCGCTCTTGATCTGGTTGGCTTGCGCGAGCCGGCACGTTCGGAGCGACGCGAAGGCTGCGGCCGTGTGATCGATCGCCTTCGATTCGCGCTGAATGTCGCCATTTACGGTCTGCGCCAGTTGCTGCTGGTCAACGTGCTGTTGCTGGACCGCCTCCCAATACCCCGCTTTCGCGCCCGCCAAGCCCCCGTTCAACGCCTGGTTCCAGAAGCTGCCGCCGCCCGCGCCGCCTCCGCTCATCACGCCGTTCAGCGCGCTCTTGATTGCCCCTTCCGCAGCGCCTGAGATAATTTTCTCCGCGAAAAAGTTCTGTCCCTGTGCGAAGGCACGGCGCTGCGCGCCGCATGGGTCGGCGGGATCGACAGGCAGTGTCGAGGAGCCGCCGAACATGCCCGATGCCTGCGAACAGGCCGCCAAACCAAAAAGTAGAAAAGCAAACCCTATCAGCCGCCAGGGGCTCATTGAACTATCCCGGTTCGCAACGACTACCTAATCGTTTGTTACACTCTCGGCAAGAGCCGATCGTTTCCCGCGACAGTTGCTCAATCCGGCATTTTTACAACGTTTCTTATGATCAGGCCGACTGGCGATGGAGGCGCATTTCCCCGTTCCCCTGTTCGGTACGGCGGCCGATGCGGTGTTGCCGAAAATTGGGTACGTCTACGACCCGACGGTCACCGTGATTGCGGCGTAAACCGGGACGATGATCGAACAGAGACTGTCACCCGCAACCCGATGGAGGTTTGTGGCAGCAGAAGGCCCGCCGAGAGCGCGTCACCCATTGCACATGCCCTTTGGCACCGCTCGGCGCGACCAGTTATGGGTCGAATGGTGTCATGGCCGACGCGAGACTATGGAAAGAGTCCGCTTCCTGTTGCCTGCGCCTCGGCCTGTGCGATCGCCGCCCCGGCGTCGTTGGGCAGGAGAAAGCCGCCTGTGACCAGCCGAGTGGCGGCCTCGGTCACCGCGGCATTGTATCCTGCCGTATCGCCGTAGCGCTCTGCGATGGAGAGGCGCGGGTCGCCTGAAGTCTGGCGATCAGCTCCGGTCCGCGCAAACGGGATGAAGCTGCCGGTCAGGTCGCAGGCGTCACCTTGGCCGAACCCGCTCGCCCGTGTGTTCCAGCCTGTGTAGGTCCCGAGCGGAGCCTGCAATGTGATGGAGTGGACGCCATCGAGGTCGTTGCCGTCGGCGTCGACCTGCGGCGCCAGGACCGTGTAATCGGCGATCCGAATGGGCGGCTCGACCGATTGATAACCGGAGACATTGAACGTGTCGAAGGTGGGCCCCCGGTAGTAGAGCGAGCGCCGGTTCAGCAACACCCCGAGCTCCTCGTCGACTTTGGGAATTTGCGGAAAGCCGACTTGCTCCGGGCGCACGAGGGTGCCGTCGGCGATATGCGCATAGCGGCTCGCCGGCGGCGACGTGTCATCGAGCACCCAGCTCTCAAGCGCGATCAGGATGGCCCGCATATTGTAGGTGTAGGAGTTGGCGTTCGGAAGCTGCTCACAAACCGGCGTGGCGGCCGGCGGCATCGCTGCCATTGGCGAAAATCCGCCGTGTTGTGTGCTGGCGAGATGATAGATCCGGACGAGACTCGGGATGGGGAGATCGCGAGCCCCGATATCGTCCGTCGTATCCGACGACATCGCGGACTGCCAGTATTCCGTATCGGTTACGGTCTGCAGGATTTTAGGACAAGTCGAGGTGGCCCGGCATTTGTCGAGCAGGCCCCCTTTCGCCTTCGCCAGGGGATCATCGTAGTCACCCCACGTCATCGGCGATTCGGCGCCCGGATACTCATGCTCAGTATGCTGCAGTCCGGCCACCCGGCCCGGCTGCCCAAACCGGATGTTGAGCGCGATGCGGGCTGAGCTGATGTGCGGGTTCATGCCCTCGAACACGAGACCGCGGTCTTCGTCCTGGTTGAAACCGAGATCGAGGAAGGTGCGGACGTAGCGGCCACTCTGCGAGGTGCCGTGCACCAAAGTGTGCTGGATCACGCCGGCGACCGGATTGGAACCGTCCGATGAATTATGTAGGTAGGCGACAAGATCGCGGGTCCCGGCGAAGCCGAGGCCCAGCACCAGCGGATCCTTCGCCGTATAGATCAGTTCGTATATGTGATTGGTGTCGAAGCCGCCGCGCTTGCAGACATGATACTGGGACGGATTGGCCGGATCCGGCGTCACGTTGAAATTCGCATCGCACGTTCCATAAGCCCAATCACTACTGGCGATCGGTTCGCGCGGGTCCTGCTCGTGCACCCGCTGTGTCAACGTCGCCTGCGTCGTGTCTAAACTCGCCGGCGCATAGCCGCGGGACGAGGTGCTGAATCCGCCCACGATCGGTGAGTAAGGAACCGGCGCGGTCAGCATGCTGATTTCGGACCGGACGAGACCCGTAATCGAGCTGCCGTCCGATGCTTGGGCAA
>JAFAXA010000089.1 GCA_019241425.1 Acetobacteraceae bacterium
ACCGGGCGGCGGGACGGACACGTTCATGCCCCTTGCTGCTCCCTTCAGGGCTGGACCAGGCTGTCGAGCTGGCGCCCGTTGACGCGCGGCTGCGCCCGGTCCCGGAGCGCCTGCGCCAGCACGATCTCCGTGTCGTTGCCGAGCGACCGCGCCAGCGCGTCCTGTAGCTTGGCGTAGCCCGCCGGATCTGTCGTGTGATCGGGCGTTTCGACGTCGCCGAGCACGGCGACCACGAACCCGTCGGGCGTTTCGACCATGGTCGGCTCGCCGGGCTTGAGGCTGAACAGCGGCCGCAGCAGCGGGGCCGGCACGCCCTCCGCCGCCTCCGACCGCCCGGTGAGCGGCGTGCGCCGGGTCCGCAGCCCGGCAACCGTCGCGGCGTCCTCGATCGACTGGCCGCCCTTGATGGCCGCCAGCAGATGCGCGGCCGCGGTCTCCTGCGCGTGGCGGACCGCGTCATGGGTCCAATCCGCCCGCACCGCGTCCGCGATCTCCGCGAACGGCCGAGGCGACGCGGGCATCACGTCCTCGACCGCCAGCGCGTAATAGGCGGACCCGCCGGCGGAGGGCGTCTGCACCTCTGTCAAATGCGGCGGCTCGCCTTTCGCCGTCACGAACGCCGCCTGTATCACCGCGTCTCGCAGCTCGGCGGCGCCCGGGATCGGGGCGGGTTGCCCGGACATCGTGCGGCCGCCCTGGTCGAGCGTGCCCTGAACGGCCGCGAGGCCGAGATCGTCCGGAAGCTGGTCGAGGGTCGAGCCGCCCGCAAGCAGGTTGTCGAGCTTGTTCGCCCGGTCATAGATCACGTCCGCCGCCTTTTCGGCGACCAGCTTGCGCCGGAGTTCCTCGCGCACGTCGTCGAACGGCCGGTCGGAGCCCGGCGCGACATTGACGACCCGAACGATCGTCCAGCCGAGCGGGCTTTGCACCGGGCCGCTCACCGTATCGGGTGCAGCGGCGAATACCGCGTTCGCCAGCGCGTCTGACGGAAACTCGGCGCGAGCGGCGCTGTCGAGTTCGACCGCCGAGCCGCCCGCCCCCCGTGCCGCTTCCTGCATCCGCGACCAGTCGGAGCCGCCCTGCCATTGTTCAGCCAGCGCCTTCGCCTTGCGTTCGTCCGCGACCGTGATGACCTGCGCCGACCTTTTTTCCGCCGTCACGTATTCGCTCCGGTGCTGCTCGTAGGCCGCCCGCAGGTCGTCCTCAGACACCGGAATGTCCTTCGCCAGGGTCTCCGGCGACAGAATAACCGCCTTGATCTTGCGGTATTCGGGGCTGCTGTAGAGATCCGGGTGGTTGGTCCACCAGCGCTGCAACTGCGCGTCGGTCGGCGCGGGCGGGGCGGGCGCATCCGCAAACGGCAATTCGATCGTCACCGCCGAGCGCTTCTCGTTCTGCAGGTCGAACAGCGCATCGGTGAGCGCGGGCGTGGGCTGCACCCCGACCCGGGCCGTCTCCATGAGCTGACGGTTGATCAGGTCGTCCCGCATCAGCGCCAGAAAGGCCGGTTCGCTCAGCCCGTTATTGCGCAGAACGGTCTGGAATGTCGGCAGGTCGAACTGGCCGTTGGGACCCTTGAACGCAGGCATGTCGTAGACGGCGGCGCGGATCGCATCATCCGGCGCCCTCAGGCCGAGGCGTTGGGCTTCCTGCAGGATCGCCGCCTGGGTGACGAGGCGATCGAGCGTTTGGTTCAGGACGGAGCGCCGGATTTCCGGCGTCGGCTCCGTTTGCCCGCCCATGCTGCGCCTGACCTCCGCCATCTGGCGCTGATAGGCGGCCTGCACTTCGGGCGGTTCGAAGGTGCGCGACCCGATGCGGGCGACCCAGGTGTCGTGGCCCATCATCCGGACCACGTCGCCAACGCCCCAGACGGCGAAGGCCGCGACCAGGACGAGGAAGAGCAAGCGCACCGCCCAGGAGCCAAGCGAGCGGCGGAAGGTGGAAATCATCAACGCGCCCAAAGCTGAGAGGGGCGCACCATAAGAGCGGCGGTCCGCCTTTGCCAGTGCGCGGGTTTGCGCTACGGGCATTCGGTTTGCAATCCCAAAGAGGAACGCGATGCGGCCGCTAATTGCCGGAAACTGGAAGATGAACGGCCTGACCGGCTTTTCGGCGGCGCTCGCCCGGGCGATCCGGGAAGGCGCGCCGCCGGTTGCGGCGTTCTGTGATCTGCTGGTTTGCCCGCCGGCGACGCAACTCGCGGCGGTGGGCGCCATTCTCGCCGGTTCGGCGGTCGCGCTCGGGGCCCAGAACTGCCATCAGGAGCCGGATGGCGCGCATACCGGCGACATCTCCGCTTCCATGCTACGGGACGCTGGCGCCACCGCTGTCATCCTCGGCCATTCGGAACGGCGCGCCAATCACGGCGAAACGGACGAACTGGTCCGGGAGAAGGTGTTGGCGGCGGTGGCGGCCGGCTTGTTGCCGATCGTTTGCGTGGGCGAAACCGACGAGCAGCGCCGGTCGGGCCGGGAGACCGAGACCGTCGGCTGGCAGCTTTCGGGTAGCCTGCCGCAAGGCTTCACGGGCGTCGTGTCCTACGAGCCGGTCTGGGCGATCGGCACCGGCCGGGCCTGCGAGCCGCCGCAGGTGGAAGCGATGCACGGCTTCATCCGCCAGGAGTTGATG
The DNA here is from genome assembly GCA_019241425.1 of Acetobacteraceae bacterium. Lineage (GTDB taxonomy): Bacteria > Pseudomonadota > Alphaproteobacteria > Acetobacterales > Acetobacteraceae > JAFAXA01. The sequence continues at coordinate 2,632 of JAFAXA010000089.1, forward strand.
CGCCAGTTCGGCCGCGAGGCGGGCGCCGCCATCCGCCTGCTCTATGGCGGCTCGGTGAAGGCGCATAACGCGCGGAGCCTGTTGAGCGTGCCGGAGGTGAACGGCGCCCTGATCGGCGGCGCGGCGCTGAACGCCGATGAGTTTCTGGCGATCGCCCGGGCGGCCGCACCGCGCTAGGCGCTCGCCGGGGGCGCCGGCTTTCCTTTCCGCATTCCCGCCGCTAGAACCCCGCCCGGTTCCGGGGAAGCTGCATGATCGCCGTTCTGCTCATCATCCATCTGTTCGTGACCTTGGCCTTGATCGGCATCGTGCTGATCCAGCGGAGCGAAGGCGGCGGCTTGGGCATCGGCAGCTCGCAAGGCATGGGCGCGTTCATGTCCGGGCGCGGCACGGCCAATCTGCTGACCCGGACGACGGCGATCCTCGCGACCGCGTTCATGCTGCTGTCGCTCGCGCTCGCTTTGCTCAATCGCGGGACGGCCGGGGTCGGCCACTCGATTCTCGCCGAGCCGCCGCCGGGTGCGGCCGCACCGGCGGCACCATCCGCGCCGACGGAAACGCCCTCCGCACCATCACCCGCACCGGCGGCGCCGCGCGTGCCGACCAATTAGCGGAGCGCGGCGGCGATCAGCGGCGCGACTCGGCGCGCAGGCTTCCATTCGGGCGGTCCGGCTGCGTATAAAAGCCGCCCATGACGCGGTTTGTTTTCATTACCGGCGGCGTG
>JAFAXA010000097.1 GCA_019241425.1 Acetobacteraceae bacterium
GGGGCCGCCAAGCTGTGCGACAGGACGTGGCCGAGCGTCGCGCCGACGGCGAGCGAGGGCGCGAAAATCCCGCCCGGGATGCCGCTCAGATAGGATGCGATGTTGGCGACCAGCTTCAGCAGCGGGTAGGCGGTCACCAGATCGGCGTGGCCCTCGACCGCGCTGCGCGCCTGCGCGTAGCCGGTGCCGTACGTTTCGCCGCGCGACAGGATGCCGACCCCGGCGACCACCAGGCCGCAGAGTCCGGCGAACAGCATCGGCTGCCACCGGATCGCCCGTCCGAGCAAGCCCGGAAAGCCGCGCGCGGCCCGGATCAGCACGGCCGCGAACAATCCCCCGGCAACGCCGCCGACGGCGCTGCAGACGAGCACGGCGACCCATCCGGTCCGGAGTGTCAGTTCCGCCGTGGTGTGGCCGAAATAGCTGTAGTTCCCGACCAGGGCGAGCGTCGTCACGCCCGCGATGATGACGGCGGTGAACACGGTTCCGGAGGCCCGCGCCTCGAAGGAGTGGCTCAGCTCTTCGATCGCGAACACGATGCCGGCAAGCGGGGTGTTGAACGCGGCCGCGATCCCGGCGGCACCTCCGGCCAGGATCAATCCCCGCTGCAGGTCGTGGCGCGGCAGCCGCAGCCACAGGCCGAGCGTGTGCATGATGGAGGCGCCCACCTGCACGGTCGGACCCTCGCGCCCCACCGAGGCGCCGCACGCGAGACCGAGCAGGGTCAGCGCCACTTTGCCGAAGGCGATCCGGAGCGACAGCATCGCCCGCACCTTCGCCGGGTCGCGGATGTGGATGGCGGCGATCGCCTGCGGGATGCCGCTGCCGCCGGCGCCCGGAAAGACGTGGATGGTCAGCAGCACGGCGGCCATGAACCCGGCCGGGATCATGCCCCAGGCGAGCCAGGGCCGGGCTGCGACGGTGGCGGTGAACCATCCCGCCGCTAAATCCGCGGCGTCCGCGAACAGGATGGCGATGACAGCGATCGCCAGGGCGCCCGTCCAGAACGCGCAGCGCCGTACCCAAAGCCGGGGCGAGATGAAGCGTGAGCGCAGCACCCGGCGCAGCCGCACGATCTGCCTGTTTCCCGCCAAATCCGCCATGCGACCCCGCCTGCTCAGCTTGCGTGACCTTGCGCAGCGGCACCGGAAAGGCAAGCGCCCGGGGGATGACCGGGGGATGACCCCAGACCATCGGAGTTCCTCGTTCGTTCTTGACGGTTGCGCGTGTCTCCCGCAAGCTGCGTCGGAACGGAAGGAGAACGCGGGTGGAGAATCTCGGTCCGGAACACGGTCTGCAGCACGTGGCGGACCCCGACGCACTGCTCGCGATGTCGTTGTCCGGCTTGCCGGAGGAGGCGCCTGCCGTCACGCCGCGCCGCGTCGCGCGGCAGGGGCGGGGCGCCACCATCAACCCGGCCTCTCGGTTCGATGGGCAGGCGGCGAGCGCGTTCGACGACGGGTGGGCGACGCTGGCGGCCGAGGTCGGCGACCTGCCGGCGGTGCCGACCACCCTCATCCGCGACGCAAGCCGCTCCGTCATCAGTTGGAACGAAAGCCCGGATATCGGCTTCGACCGGGCGGTGAACCCGTACCGGGGTTGTGAGCATGGCTGCGTTTATTGCTATGCCCGGCCGACGCACGCCTATCTCGGCTATTCGCCCGGTCTAGACTTCGAAACGAAACTGATCTTCAAGCCGGAGGTGGGCGAGCTGCTGGAGCGCGAATTGCGCAAGCCCGGCTACACCCCGCGCACGCTCGCCCTCGGCTCGAACACTGATCCCTACCAGCCGGTGGAACGCACACTGAAACTGACACGGGCGGTGCTCGAGGTGCTGGAACGGTTCCGGCATCCGGTTGCGATCGTGACCAAATCGGCGGGGGTCGTGCGCGACCTCGACATCCTGTCGCGCATGGCGGCGCAACGGCTCGCCCGCGTTTACGTGTCGGTCACGACGCTGGACGCCCGCCTCGCCCGGCGCATGGAGCCGCGCGCCGCCTCGCCCGCGCGGCGGCTGCACGCGATTGCCGAACTCGCGCGCGCCGGAGTGCCCACCGGCGTTTTGTGTGCGCCCGTCATCCCGGGGCTCAACGATCCCGAAATCGAACGCATTCTCGAAGCGGCGAGCGGGGCCGGCGCCCGGCATGCGGGCTATGTGCTGCTGCGCTTGCCGCACGAGTTGCGCGCCCTGTTCGACGATTGGCTGCAAACGCATTTCCCCGACCGGGCGCGGCACGTGCTGAAGTTGATCCGCGAAACGCGGGCCGGCGCGCTGAACGAGAGCCGGTTCCATCATCGCTTCACCGGCCACGGCGCCTATGCCGACCTGCTCGTCCGCCGCTTCACGCAGGCGGCCCGCAAATACGGCCTGAACGAGGCCCGCGAGGAACTGGATGCGGGCGCGTTCGCGGTGCCGCCCGCCGATGCGCGCGCCGCCGAGACGGCGCTGCAGATGTCGCTGTTCTAGCGATCGGTCTCGAAGCAAGGGCGGCAAAACGGGCCAGCGGAGCCGGTAACTTTTCCATCGACACGGATGACCGGGCGCAGATCCGCGTGATCCGGTCGCTCGGGGGAAGCAGAAAGCGCGTGATTAGAGGCGAGGTGGGCGCCACAGCGCTCCGGTCACGGCGCCCGCCGCTCGCCCTGTTGTGGCTTGACCGCGCCGCTCCCGCTCACTATCTCGTGCCCTGCCCGACAATGGGCATCATTCGCAACCAGCCCGCACGGCCACGGCCCCGCGGGCAAGTCGTGCATCCGCAGCGGATACACGCAAACCCAGGCAGCACCCGCGGCCGCCGGCCACGGGTCACCGATACGGAACCCATCACACACATGGCATCAGCCACTACGCTCGCTCGTTCGCCTGCAAGCCAGGACCATTTCCAGGGCGAAGATTTCGCCTCCCTCCTCGATGAGACCCTTGGCCGCGATAGCGGCTTCGACGGGTCGGTGGTCACCGGTCGCGTGATCCGCCTGACCGACGAGTTCGCGGTCGTCGATGTCGGCCTGAAGAGCGAGGGTCGCGTCGCCCTCAAGGAATTCGGCCCGCCCGGCACCAAGCCGGAAGTGCAGCCGGGCGATTACATCGAACTCTATGTCGAGCGTTACGAGGACCGGGACGGCTCCATCGTGCTGTCGCGCGAGAAGGCGCGGCGAGAGGAGGCCTGGACCAATCTCGAAAAGGCGTTCGAGGCCAACCAGCGCGTCAACGGCACGATTTATGGCCGCGTCAAGGGCGGCTTCACCGTCGATCTCGGTGGCGCCGTCGCGTTCCTGCCCGGCAGCCAGGTGGACATTCGCCCGGTGCGCGACGTCGGCCCCCTGATGGGCACCCCGCAGCCGTTCCAGATCCTGAAGATGGACCGCGCGCGCGGCAACATCGTCGTGTCCCGCCGCGCCGTGCTGGAGGAAACCCGCGCCGAGCAGCGGAGCGAGCTGATCCAGGGCCTCAAGGAAGGCATGATCCTGGACGGCGTCGTGAAGAACATCACCGATTATGGCGCCTTCGTCGATCTCGGCGGCGTGGACGGCCTGCTGCACGTCACCGACATCGCGTGGCGCCGCATCAACCACCCGTCGGAGGCCCTGCAGATCGGCCAGCAGGTCAAGGTGCAGGTCATCCGCTTCAACCCCGAAACGCAGCGCATCAGCCTCGGCATGAAGCAGCTCGAGGCGGATCCGTGGGAGGGTGTGGACGCGAAATATCCGCCGGGCGCCAAATACACTGGCCGCGTGACGAACATCACCGACTACGGCGCCTTCGTGGAATTGGAGCCCGGCGTCGAGGGCCTCGTCCACGTTTCCGAGATGAGCTGGACCCGCAAGAACGTCCATCCGGGCAAGATCGTCGCGACCTCCCAGGAGGTCGAGGTGATGGTGCTCGACGTGGACAGCTCCAAGCGCCGCATCTCGCTCGGCCTCAAGCAGGTGCAGCGGAACCCGTGGGAGCAGTTCGTCGACGAGCATCCGATCGGCTCGGTGGTCGAGGGCGAAATCCGCAACATCACCGAGTTCGGACTGTTCATCGGCATTGCGCCGGATGTGGACGGCATGGTCCACATGTCCGACCTCTCCTGGGACGAGCCGGGCGAGCTGGCGATGGCCAAGTACGAGAAGGGCCAGATCGTCAAGGCGAAGGTGCTCGACGTCGATGTCGAGAAGGAGCGCATCTCGCTCGGCATCAAGCAGCTCGAGGCCGATCCGGCCGCCGAGGTGCTGGACCGCGTGCGCAAGGGTGACATCGTCACCTGCGTAGTCACCAAGGTCGAGGCCAACGGCATCGAGGTGAAGGTGGACGAGGTGCTGACGGGCTTCATCCGCCGCGCCGAGCTCGCCCGGGACCGCAACGACCAGCGCCCCGACCGCTTCGCGGTGGGGGAGAAGGTGGATGCGCGCGTCACCGGCGTGGACCGCGCCG
>JAFAXA010000002.1 GCA_019241425.1 Acetobacteraceae bacterium
GCCGAAATGCGTGTCGGCCGTGAAGAACACCGTCATTCAAGTGGCGCGGACGGCCGCTCGCCAATGGTGCAACGAAAGCGTGCCGATGGTGCGCCCCGCCTCGCCGCCCGCCAAACGCTCCAGCACGGCAAGAAAGGCCGCCGCTTCTTCCCGCAAGCCCAGCAATGAGAGCGAGCGAAGAATGCGGCTGATACGCAGGAAATTGTGATTGCCCGGCGTGACCCACGCGCGCCGGCGGCTCGCATCCGTTTCGATGACCGCTCCCCGTTCCCACCCATAGCCGTAGAAGCGCAGCAAACGCGCGAACGACCCACGCACCTGGTCGCGGAGCGTCGGATCGTCGCGGATGGTCACGATGTCTTCCGGCGTCAGCACCGGCGCGTATGGGTTGAAGCCGCTCGCTTCCGGCAACGGAAACAGCCACTGGATGTAGTCGTGCACCGCTTCGAGCCGCCCATCATCCCAGGCTCGGATCTCGTCGATGCGGCGGCCTTGGTGATCCGTTCCCTCGCCCGACGTGAAGCGGATGATCGGCGAATTATTCATGTCGCACCTCCGGCAACGCCGACGCACCGGCAGCCCGCCGGTTCGTCCGCGTTTTACGTAAGCGGCTCGTCGTGAATTGCGACACGCGGCACGCCATCCGGTTCGATCACGCCGCGATACATGCCTTCGCTGTTGAACGGCAGCGCGAAATGCCCGGCCGCATCGACCGCGATCACGCCGCCGGCGCCGTCGTTTTCCGCGAGCGCCGACACGACGGCGGTGGCCGCGACCTCCACGCATTCGCCCCGATGCCGCAGCCGGCCAGCGATTTCGTGCGCGACGACCCAGCGCATGAAGGATTCGCCGTGTCCGGTCGCCGACACGGCGCAGGTCGCATCGTCGGCCCAGGTTCCGGCGCCGAACACCGGCGTATCGCCGATGCGGCCCGGCTGCTTGCCGGTCAGGCCGCCGGTCGAGGTCGCTGCCGCAAGGTGGCCTGCCGCGTCGCACGCCACGGCGCCCACGGTGCCGTGGCGGTCGGCGTCGCTGCGCCGGTCGGGCTTGCCGGAGTCGCGGCGGCGCAATTCGCGGTCGAGCGCCTCGATCCGCCGTTGCGTCAGGAAGTAGGTCGCGGGGGCGAAGGCCACGCCCTCGGCACGGAGGAACCGCTCGGCCCCCTCGCCCGCCAGCAGCACATGGGGTGAGCGCTCCATCACCGTGCGGGCGGCGAGGATCGGGTTACGCGGACCCGAGACGCAGGCGACGGCGCCCGCGCGCCGATCGCGCCCGTCCATGATCGCCGCGTCCATCTCGACGCGGCCCTCCTCCGTCAACACGGCGCCGAGGCCGGCGTTGAAATGCGGATCATCCTCGAGCGCCACCACCGCTTCGGTTACGGCGTCGAGCGCGCAACCGCCGCCGGCCAGCACGCGGTGTCCCGCGCGCAAGGCCGCCCCCAATCCCGCGCGGTAGCCATGGGCGTCGGCCCCGCTCAGCGCGGCGCGCGCGACGGTGCCGGCACCGCCATGGATTGCGAGGGTGAAGCGGCGAACGGCGGTCATCCGTGGGCACCCAAGCCGAAGCCGCTGCTCACCCCGTATCCTCCTCCGGCAGCCACAGGACCTGGCCGATGCGATCGGCGCCGGATGCGATCATCGCCAGCCGGTCGAAGCCGAGCGCGATCCCGGCGGCTTGCGGCATGCCGTGCCCGAGCGCCGCCAGGAAATCCTCGTCCATCGGCCAATCTTCTTCCCCCGTGAGCGCATGGCGGCGCGCACGGTCCGCCTCGAACCGGCACCGCTGCTCGGCCGCATCGGTCAGTTCGGCAAACGCGTTCGTCAGTTCGATGCCGCATAAGAATAGCTCGAAGCGCTCGGCGACGCGCCCATCGGACGGATCGCGCCGGGCGAGCGCCGCCTGCGACGCCGGCCAGTGGGTCAGGAAGGTCGGACGGTCCCGGCCGATGCGCGGCTCCACCCGCTCCAGCAGCAGGCGGAAGAACAGATCCTCCCAGCTTTCCCCGGCGCGCAGCCCGGCCCCCGCATCCCGGGCCAGCGCCGCTGCGTCCCCCGCCGTCCCGAGCACGTCCACCCCGGCGAAGCGGCCGAAGGCGTCGGCGACCGTGAGCCGCTCGAAGCAAGCGAGGTCCGTGGTGATGCCCCGGCAGGTGACGGCGGGCGGCAGCACGGCACGCAGATAGGCCTCCGTCTCGTCCATGAGCGAAGCGAGGCCGGCGCCCGGCCGATACCATTCCAGCATGGTAAACTCGGGCGCATGGAGCGGGCTCGCTTCGCCGTTTCGCCAGACCCGGGCGAGTTGGAACACCGGTCCTGCGCCCGCGACCAGCAGCCGCTTCATCGCCAACTCCGGGCTGGTGTGGAGCCAGAGCTTCGTCCTGCTGCCGTCCCGGTTCTCCCGCACGGTTGCTAAGGCGCGGAGATGCACCTCCTCACCCGGCGCCGGCACCGCGTAGGGCGTCTCCACCTCCGCGTAGCCGCGCGCTTCGAAGAAGGCGCGGGTTGCCTGGGCGAGCAGCGCCCGCCGCCGTAGGAAGGGCAGCCGGGCCGCCAGGCTTTCGGGATGCCAGGCCGGCTTCATCGGCGCTTATGCCCGGTCGCCGCGGTGGTGTAGTGCTGCTCCGCCATGCCTCTCGACCACACGCCGCGCCGCGCCACCATCCGCAATGCGGCGGCGCTCGTCCATGCCGGGCTGATCCCGCCCGAAGCCGAAGCGGCGATCGCCGCCGTCGCAGCCCGCTACGCGGTCGCCATTCCGCCGGCCATGCAGGAGCTGATCGCGGCGCATGGCGCGCCGATCAGCCGGCAATTCGTGCCCGATCCGGCCGAACTGGACACCGACCCGCACGAGCGCAGCGACCCGATCGGCGACGACGCCTTCTCCCCGGTGCGCGGCATCGTGCACCGCTACCCGGACCGCGCGCTGCTCAAGCCGCTGCTGATCTGTCCGACCTATTGCCGGTTCTGCTTTCGCCGCGAGCATGTCGGCCCGGATGGCGGCCTGCTCGGCGACGCCGACCTCGCCGCCGCCTATGCGTGGCTGCGGGCGCACCCGGCGATCCGCGAGGTGATCCTGACCGGCGGCGACCCGCTGATGCTGTCGCCGCGGCGGCTGGCCGCGATCGTGGCGGCGCTGTCCGCCATTTCGCATGTCGAGACGATCCGGGTGCATACGCGCGTGCCGATCGCCGATCCCGAACGGGTCACGGCGGCGCTGGCCGCCGCGCTCGGGACCGAGCGCGCAATGTGGCTCGTTGTCCACGCCAATCACGCGGCCGAGTTCACGGACGCGGCGCGGGCCGCCATCCGGCGGGTGCAGGCGGAAGCGGTGCCGGTGCTCGGCCAATCCGTGCTGCTCAGGGGCGTCAACGACAGCGAGGCGGCGCTGGAGGCGCTGTTGCGGGCCATGGTCGCTTGCCGGGTCAAGCCCTACTACCTGCATCAGCTCGATCCCGCGCCCGGCACCGCGCGGTTCCACGTGCCGGTCGCCGAGGGCAGGCGGCTGCTGGCCGGACTGCGCGGGCGCGTCACCGGCCTCGCCTGGCCGACCTACGTGCTCGACATCCCGGGCGGCTTCGGGAAGGTGCCGGTCGGGCCGGACTACCTGGACGGCGCAGACGGGGTGCGCGATCCGGCCGGCGGGTGGCACGCGCTTGCCGGTCCGGAGCCCGGCGGCTAGAAGCCCGCACTCCCGTTCCGTTGTCGCGAGTTCCGAAATGAAGCAGCAGGCCAACCTGATCCGCGCCGGCCAGGTGATCGAGCATGACGGCCGGAGGTGGACCGTGCTGAAGCAGCAGATCATCACGCCCGGCAAAGGCGGCGCCTTCATCCAGGTAGAGATGCGCGACCTCAAGACCGGCAACAAGACGAACGAACGCTGGCGCACGGCGGACACCGTCGAGCGGCTGATGACCGACAACCGGGATTTCAGCTATTCCTACACGGACGGCACCAACATGGTGCTGATGGACCCGGATACGTTCGAGCAAACGATGGTGCCGACCGACCTGCTCGGCGACGCGGCGCCTTTCCTCCAGGACAACATGACAGTGACCGTTGATCTGGTCGAGGGCGAGCCGGTGGGCGTGCATCTGCCTCCGACCGCGGTCCTCGAAGTGGTCGAGGCGGACCCGGTGGTGAAGGGCCAGACCGCCGCGTCCTCCTACAAGCCGGCCAAGCTTTCCAACGGCGTGAAAACCTCGGTGCCCCCCTTCATCGAAACGGGAGAGCGCATCGTCGTACGCACGGAGGACGCCTCCTATGTCGAGCGCGCCAAGGGCTAAAGGTGGCGCTCCGCCTTTCGCCGCACGTCACCGTGATGGCGAACGCCGCCGGAAAGGCCGCCAAGCGGCTGTTGCGGGATTTTAACGAGGTCGAACAGCTTCAGGTCAGCGTCAAGGCGCCCTCCGACTTCGTCACCCAGGCCGATCTGCGGGCGGAACAAACAATCCGCGAGGAACTGACCAAGGCCCGCCCCGGCTATGCGTTCCTGATGGAAGAAAGCGGATCGTCGGGGTCGGAGAATTGGGCCTGGCGCTGGGTCGTCGATCCGCTCGACGGCACGACCAACTTCCTGCACGGCATTCCGCATTGGGCGATCAGCATCGGGCTCGAAAAGCGGCTGCCCCACGGCGGCTCGGAAGTCGCGGCCGGGTTGATCTACGCGCCCGCGGTTGACGAAATGTATTGGGCCGAAAAGGGCGGCGGCGCGTTCGTCAACGAGCGGCGGTTGCGCGTGTCCGGGCGGCGCGACCTGAAGGACGCGGTGCTCGGGACGGGCATTCCGTTCGCGGCGACGTCCCAGAAGAACCAGCTCGCCTTTGCGCGGACGCTCGGCGGCCTGATGCCGGCGGTCGCCGGCGTGCGCCGCTTCGGGGCGGCGGCGCTGGATCTCGCCTGGGTCGCCGCCGGGCGGTACGACGGCTACTGGGAGCTTGGGGTGAAGCCCTGGGACATGAACGCGGGCATTCTCATAGTGCGCGAGGCTGGCGGCTACGCGACCGATCCGGCGGGCGGCGACCCGCGCCCGAAAGGCGACATCGTTGCCGCAAATCCGCACCTGCACGCCCGATTGCGCGGGATTGTGCTCGAGGCCCAGACGGCAGCCGCGGGCTGAATGGCAAGCGGCCGGGCGTCAGCGTAATAATTGAGGCTTAAGGCACTTCCCGCTAGGCTTTCCACTCCATGTTAACAACTCGTCCATTCCTGACGCTCGGCCTGCTGGCGGCGACAGCCATGCCTGCGAGCGCCCAGGTCACGCTGGACCTGCACGCGCTGGATCAATTGAAGGGCGGAAAGTCGGCAACCCCTTCCCACCCGGCCGCGAAGCGCCCCGCCGCCAAACACGCCGACAAGACGCAGCATCCGAAACAGGCGCCGAAAGAGGACGAGCAAGCTGGGCAGAGCGCCGCCGTTTCCACCCCGCCGGGTCCGACGTCTCCAGCGCCAAAGCCGCCAAGCCAGGGGGCCAATCCGGGGCCGACAAATCCGGGGCCACCCCCCGCTGTGTTGCCGGTAGCCGTGCCGCCGCCGGTTCGCCTCGATCCGGTCGCCCCGGAGCCCGCCACGGGCAAGCCGGCTGTTCCGGTCAAATCGGAGGCGCCGCTGGTGTCGGCCGACGCAGGCGGCGCCTTGGAGCCGATCAGCGAGGGCGTCCGCCTCACCTTCGCCGGGGGTCGCACCGATCTCAATCCGGCGAGCGAAGCCGGGTTGAAGAGTTTCGTCGAAGCCGCGCCGAAAACCGAGCGCGCGAGCTACAATGTGCTCGCTTTCGCGCCCGGCACGCCGGAGGACCCCTCGACGCCGCGCCGCCTGTCGCTGTCCCGCGCGCTCGCGGTCCGCTCCGTGCTGATGGCGGAGGGCGTTCCCTCCGCACGCATCTACGTGCGCGCCTTGGGCGGCACGCCGACCGACGGCCCGCCAGACCGGGTCGACGTCACCGTTTCCGGAGGGACCGGCCCATGACCGCGCCGACCCGCTACCTCGTTCGCATGATCCTGTTTCTCCTGGCGATGGGGGTGGTCGCTTTCCTGCTATCGGGCGTGCTGGAAACGGCGTTCAACAACAATCCGCTGCTGAACACGCTCATTCTCGCGGTGCTGCTGATTGGTATCATCTGGAACATCGTCCAGGTGGTCCGGCTGGCGTCCGAGGTGAAGTGGCTCGAAACCTGGCAGCAGGCGCGGGCGCGGCTGTCGTCCCTGCCCGCTCCTAGGCTGCTCGCGCCGATGGCGAGCATGCTGGCCGCCCGCGAATCGCGCGGCCGCGACGGCGAGCACCGGCTCACGCTTTCCTCCATGGCGATGCGCACGTTGCTCGACGGCATCTCCTCCCGCCTCGATGAGAGCCGGGAGCTGTCCCGCTACATGACCGGGCTGATGATCTTCCTCGGGCTGCTCGGGACGTTCTGGGGTCTGCTCGCGACGATTGCTTCCGTATCGGACGTCATCAACGGCATGACGGTCGGTTCGGGCGATGTCAGCACCTTGTTCGAGCAATTGAAGGCGGGTCTGGCGAAACCGTTGCGCGGCATGGGCACCGCCTTCTCGGCCAGCATGTTCGGCCTCGCCGGCGCGCTCGTGCTCGGCTTCCTCGATCTCACGGCGGGTCAGGCGCAGAACCGCTTCTTCAACGAATTGGAGGAGTGGCTGGCCGGGATCACGCGGCTTTCATCCGGAGCGTTGGCGGAAGGCGAGGCGTCCGTTCCGGTCTATGTGCAAGCCCTGCTGGAACAAACGGCCGAGAACATGGAAGAGCTGCAACGCATTCTCGCGCGTGGCGAGGACGGACGGATGCAGGCGAATCTCGCCGTCCTGTCGCTCACGGAGCGGCTCGGCACACTGTCGGACGCGATGCGGTCGAACCATCAGCTCATGCTGCGGATCGCCGAAGCGCAGAACCAGCTCGGCCCCGCGCTCACCCGGCTGGCCGAGCCGCGCGGCAGCGACGAGGCCGAGGATCGCTCGCGCGAGCATCTCCGCAACATCGAAATCTACGTGCAGCGGCTGCTGACGACGGCGGAGCAAGGCCGCTCTCAATCGACGGCGGAAATCCGGCAGGATATCCGGGTGCTGACCCGCACCATCGCGGCGCTCGCCGAAGAACCGTCGCGGCAATAGCAGGACAGAATGGCGACACGCTCGCGACGCGGCGGACACGGCAACGGGCTCGAGGCATGGCCGGGCTATGTGGACGCGCTGTCCACGCTGCTCATGGTCATCATCTTCGTTCTGCTCGTTTTCGTGCTGGCACAGGCGTTCCTGTCGGTTTCGCTGTCCGGACGCGACCAGGCGCTGGATCGCGCCAAACGGCAGCTCACCGAACTGAGCGACATGCTCTCGATCGAGCGCGGCCATGACGATGATCTGCAACGCACCGTCGCTGGGCTGAATGCCGACCTGAAGAATGCCGGTCAGGCGCGCGACCTGCTGGCGCAACAGCTCGCGAGCCTGCAGGCGGCGGCCAGCCGTGACGCGGCCGAACGCGACACGATCAAGGCCGACCGCGACAAGCTGGCCGCGCGGCTCGCCGATTCCAGCCTGCAAGCGGAAGCGGCGGCGAACCAGGCCAAGACTCTCGCCGCGAAGCTCGCCGAAGTGACGCAGGGCGC
>JAFAXA010000010.1 GCA_019241425.1 Acetobacteraceae bacterium
GACGGTACTACAAACGTTGCGCACGAGCGGAATCGGCGGTATCGCGGCGAGGTCTCAAAACCGATGCGTGCAAGATGGGACCTGGCCGTTACCGATCCGCGCACAACAGAGCGTCGCGAACCGGCAAGGCAGCGCCGCAAAAACATCCCGCACTGCGACATGGAAAGCGCTGCGCGCGCCCGCCGAATACAGGCGCGCCAGGGTAGCTGAGCAACTGGCGCGTTAACTAGACATACCGGTCAGTCCGTTTGCGCGGAAACAGAAATGCGCCCTCGACAGCCTCCGATCATTCCCAACATGCCGATCATGCCTGCGGCGGGGCTGCACTGCTCGCCTCACAACGCAAGCGGTCAGGGGGAATGCTTCGATGTTCGACGCACTGAAAGTCTTGGGCTCGATCGCCGAAAGCCAGTCCGCGTCATCCGCCGGCAACCGGTTCGGGTCGGCGGTTCAGCAAGGCGCGGGTGGCGGCATACTCGGGCAAGTGTTGGGGCAGGTATTTGGCGGCGGCCCAGCCAGCGGCGGCGCGGCGGCCGGTGGCGCGGCCGGGCGTTCCGGCGGCGGGTTCGACAGCCTGCTTGGAAGCCTGATGAACAGCGGCACCCCCGCTTCGGGCGGCGCCCCCGCATCGGGCGGGCTTGGGCCCGTGCTCGGCGCCTTTGTGGAAATGGCGCGTCGGGCTGCGGCGTCCCCGACCGGGGAAATCCAGCGCAACAACCCGGTCGCCGCCGGCGGACTGGGCGGGCTCGCGGGCGCGCTGCTGGGCGGCGGCCGGGGCGCGCTCGGCGGTGGGCTGCTGGCGGTTCTCGGCAGCCTCGCGGTTTCCGTGCTGCAAGCGCAGGGGTCCGCCTCGGCGGCGGGCCAGCAGACCGCCGGAAGAACGGCAGGCCCCGGCCCAGGCGCGCCCGTCGGCATCGCCTCGGCCGCCGCGTTGCCGCAGAGCCCGGCCGGCCTGCAACAGCGGGCGACCCTGATCCTGCGGGCGATGATCCAGGCCGCGAAAGCCGATGGGGTCGTCGATCAGCAGGAACTGGGGCGGATCATGGGCGAGATCGGCATGCATGGTCATGATGACGAGGCGCGGGACTTCGTCGCCGCCGAAATCCGCCGCCCCCTCGATATCGGCAGCCTCGTTCGCGACGTCTCGACGCCCCAGGAAGCGATCGAGGTCTACGCCGCATCGATCCTCGCCATCGACGTGGATACCAAGGCGGAGCAGGACTACCTCGTCCGGCTCGCGGCGGCGCTGCAACTGCCCGCGCCGGTGATGGCGCGGGTGAACGCGGCGCTGAACGTGCCGGTCTGAGGCGCGAAGCCGGGAAGCTACCCGGATGCGGCGCTAAGAGGGGGAGGGCTGCTGCCGGGCGCCGAGTTCGTGAAGAACGCGCGATCCCGCTTCCCAGGCGGCGCGTGGCGTCCGGTAGTGCTCGGCCGAGCGCCGAACCCGCCGGTCGGTTTCGTCGTCCCTTATTTCCCAGCCGTACGGGCGCGGCCCGGCCTGGGCCAGTGTCACGGACAGGCGATAGCGGGAAAAGCCGCGAATGAGCGCCGGCGCAACCGGCGATGCGTGCGATGAACTCAAGCTGTTCCTACCGGGTCCGCGAATGAGCCACGAACATAGGCGGCAAAAAGGGGATAGGCCATTGATCTTTCTGGTGCCGACACTCGGATTTGAACCGAGGACCTACCGATTACGAATCAGTTGCTCTACCACTGAGCTATGTCGGCCCTGGGGTGGGGTGAAGGTCGCGGCGATATACCCAAGCCGGACGGGGCGTGCAACAACCGCCGTGCCCAAACCCGCCGGAACGACGGATTGTGCCATGGCCTTCCTCAGCGAGCCCGAGCCGGTCCGCGACCGCGCCGAACCCGTGCTCACCGGCGTCCGCCGCATCGTCGCCGCCAATTCGGGGCCGATGACCTATCATGGCACCAACACCTACCTGATCGACACCGCCGGCGGGACAATCGTGCTCGATCCCGGCCCCGATCTGCCGGACCACGTCGCCGCGATCGTCGGTGCCGCGCCGCGGGTGATCGCGATCCTCGTCAGCCATCGCCACCCGGACCATTTCGGCGCCGCCGCCGCCCTCCGCGGGGCAACCGGCGCGCCGATCGCCGCCTATCCGGCGTCCGGCCCCGGTGACGTGCTGACGCCCGACCTCCCCCTTGCGGAAGGGCAGAGCTTCGGCCCCATCCTGCCGCTCCACACGCCGGGGCACGCAGCCGACCACCTCTGCTTCGCCTACCGGACCTCGGACGGCGAACGGGTGCTGTTCAGCGGCGATCACGTGATGTCGTGGTCGAGCAGCGTCGTCAGCCCGCCGGGCGGCAATATGCGGGCCTATTTCGCGAGCCTCGAACGGCTGCTCGGCCGCGACGACACCCTCTATCTGCCCGGCCACGGCCCGAAGCTGCCCGATCCGCACCACCTCGTGCGCGATCTGCTCGCCCACCGGCGGGCGCGGGAGGCGGCGATCGCCGCCCGGCTCGGCGACGGCGCGGCCGATACCGCGACCCTGACCGACGCCCTCTACGCGAAGCAGCACCCGACCCTGCGGCGGGCCGCCGAGCGCAACGTGCTCGCCCATTTGCGCAAGCTGGAGGAAGAAGGCCGGGTCGCGCAGCTCGGCGCCAAGTGGAAACTCGCGGGCTGAACGGCCCGGAGGGCCTTGACGCGTACCCGCCGTTGGCCCATCTCCCGGTAATCAGGACCAACCCAGTACAGTTACCGCGCCAAGGGGTGCGCGACCGATGTTGAAATTGTCGCGAATGACCGACTACGCCGTGGTCGTGCTGGCCCGCCTGTCGGCCGAGGACGAGGTGCAAACCTCGCCGAGCGTCGCTTCATCCACCGGCATCCCCGAGCCGACCGTCGCCAAGGTGCTGAAGACGCTGGCGGCGGCCGGCCTCGTCACGTCGTTCCGCGGCGCGCGCGGCGGCTACCGCTTGTCAAGGCCCTTGTCGGCGATGCCGGTTGCCGACGTCATCACCGCGATCGACGGGCCGATCGCCCTCACCGCGTGCGTCGATGGCGCGACCGGCGGCTGCGAGTGCCAGGAACTCTGCTGCATGCGCGGTCGCTGGAACGGAGTGAACGAGGCGATCCGCCGCGCGCTCGGCGCCATCACGCTCGCCGATATGCAGAAAGACGGGCGCCTCATGCCGCCACCGCTGCATGGCGCCGCCGGCGCCACGCCCCAGATCCACGTGCCCGCAGCCGAATAGGACATTCGAATGCCCGTCGAAACCGAGACCCTGGAAACGGTCCAGTCCCTCACCCAGTCCGGGTACAAATGGGGGTTCGAGACCGACATCGAGATGGACCTCGCGCCGAAGGGGCTGAACGAGGGCATCATCCGGCTAATCTCGGAGCGCAAGGGCGAGCCGGCCTGGCTGCTCGAATGGCGGCTGAAGGCGTTCGCCGCCTGGCAGACCATGCGCGAGCCGCATTGGTCGAAAGCGCATTACCCGCCGATCGACTATCAGGATCTGCACTACTACGCAGCGCCGAAGCGCAAGCCCGGGCCGAAGTCGCTGGACGAGGTCGATCCCGAGTTGCTGAAGGTCTACGAGAAGCTCGGCATTCCGCTGAAGGAACGGGCGATCCTCGCGGGCGTCGAAGGCGCGGATGGCAGCTTCCCGAACCCGGTGGCGGTGGATGCGGTGTTCGACAGCGTTTCGGTCGCCACCACGTTCCGTAAGACGCTGGAAAAGGCCGGGGTCATTTTCTGCCCGATCAGCGAGGCGGTGCACGAGGTGCCCGAGCTGGTGCAGAAATATCTCGGCAGCGTCGTCCCCGCGTCAGACAATTTCTTCGCCGCGCTGAACAGCGCCGTGTTCACGGATGGCAGCTTCGTCTACATCCCGAAGGGCGTGCGCTGCCCGATGGAGCTGTCCACCTATTTCCGCATCAATGCGCGCAATACCGGCCAGTTCGAGCGCACGCTGATCATCGCCGACGACGCGAGCCATGTCAGCTATCTCGAAGGCTGCACCGCCCCCCAACGGGACGAAAACCAGTTGCACGCCGCGGTCGTCGAGCTGGTCGCGCTCGATGACGCGCAGATCAAATACAGCACGGTGCAGAACTGGTATCCGGGTGACGCGGAAGGGCGCGGCGGCATCTACAATTTCGTGACCAAGCGCGGCGCCTGCCGGGGCAAGCGGAGCAAGATCTCCTGGACGCAGGTGGAAACCGGCTCCGCGATCACCTGGAAATACCCTTCCTGCGTGCTGCAAGGCGATGACAGCGTCGGCGAGTTCTATTCCGTCGCCGTCACCAACAACCGCCAGCAGGCCGACACCGGCACCAAGATGATCCATATCGGCCGCAACACGTCGAGCACGATCGTTTCCAAGGGCATCAGCGCCGGCCATTCGGACAACACGTATAGGGGTCTGGTGCGGGTGCTGCCGCGGGCCTCCGGCGCCCGCAACTTCACGCAATGCGACAGCCTGCTGATCGGCGACCAGTGCGGCGCCCACACCGTGCCCTATATCGAGAGCCGGAATGCGACCGCGAAGGTGGAGCACGAGGCGACCACCTCGAAGATCGCCGACGACCAGCTCTTCTATTGCCGCCAGCGCGGCTTGTCGCAGGAGGACGCGGTCGGGCTGCTGGTCAATGGTTTCTGCAAGGATGTGCTGAAGGAGCTGCCGATGGAGTTCGCGGTGGAAGCGCAGAAGCTGCTCGCCGTCAGCCTCGAAGGCTCGGTCGGCTAAGGGAAGAAACGCAACGATGCTCGAAATCCGCAATTTGTCGGCGTCCGTCGACGGCGCCGCGATCCTGAACGGGATCGACCTCGCCGTGCCGCGCGGCGAGGTGCACGCCATCATGGGGCCGAACGGCTCCGGCAAGTCGACGCTCTCCTATGTTCTGTCGGGCCGCGAGGACTACGAAGTGACCGGCGGCACGGTGCTGTTCGAAGGCCGGGATCTGCTGGCGATGGAGCCGGAGGCGCGCGCCGCCGCCGGCCTGTTCCTCGCCTTCCAGTATCCGGTGGAACTACCCGGCGTCGGCAACGCCAATTTCATGCGCACCGCCTTGAACGCGGTGCGGCGCGCGCGCGGCGAGGAGGAGCTGGACGCGGTGCAGTTCCTGAAGATCGCCCGCGCCGCCGTGAAGCAGCTCGCGATGCCGGACGACATGCTGAAGCGCAACGTCAATGTCGGCTTCTCGGGTGGCGAGAAAAAGCGCAACGAGATGCTGCAAATGGCGATCCTGAAGCCGAAGCTCGCGATTTTGGACGAAACCGATAGCGGCCTCGACATCGACGCGCTGAAAATCGTGGCCGAAGGCGTGAACGCGCAGCGCGGCCCGGACTTCACGGCGCTCGTCATCACCCACTACCAGCGGCTGCTCGATCATATCGTTCCCGACCGCGTGCACGTGCTGGCGAACGGCCGCATCGTGCGCTCCGGCGGCCCGGAACTGGCGCACGAGCTCGAGGCGCGGGGCTATGCCGGCTTCGCGGACGCGGCGTGAACGCGGTGCAGGCAGCCGGGGCCGCGTCGTTTCTCGGGCGCTTCGAAGGGTTGCGGGAACGCCTGCCGGGCGACCGCGAGATCCGCGACCGCGCCGCCGCCGCGTTCCGTGCCGGCGGCTTTCCGACCGTTCGCGACGAGGCGTGGAAATACACGAGTCTCCGCCCGGTAACGGAGGCGTCGTTCTACGAGCCGCTGCTTTCGGTCGCCGACGGCGGCGACCTGCTCGCCGAGCTGCCGGTGCTGGACGGCCCACGCCTCGTGTTCCTCGACGGACGATTTCGTCCGCAACTATCCGTGCTGCCGGAGAATATCGAGGTCGGGACGTTCGCGGAAACGGCGGTGTTCGGCAGGCTGGCGCGGCCAGACCGCGATCCGCTGGTGGCGCTCAACACCATGCTGACGGAGGACGGCGCGGTGATCGGCGTGCCGGATGGCGTCGATGCCGGGCTGTTGCAACTGGTCAGCATCGCGACCGACGTGCCGGGCCGCGCGGTTGCCTTTCATCCGCGCCACTGCATCCGGCTCGGGCGCGGTGCACGGCTGATGCTGCTCGAAATGTCCGGCGGCGGCGGCACCTATCTGCACAATCCGGTGACGGAAGCGTATGTCGCCGACGGCGCCGTGCTGGTGCATGTGCGGTTGCAGGACGAATCCCGCACCGCTTACCATCTCTCGACGCTGTATGCCGAGGTGGCGCGCGGCGGCACCTATGACAGCTTCAATCTGAACCTCGGCGCCCGCGTCGCCCGCACGGAGGTCCATGCGCGGCTCAAGGGCGAACGGTCGGCGACCCATCTGAACGGCGCGCAGATGCTCGGCGGCACCCAGCACGGCGATTTCACCACGATCGTCTCGCACGACGCGCCATCCTGCGCGTCGCGCCAGACGGTCAAGAACGTGCTGTCGGGCCGGGCGCGCGGCGTGTTCCAGGGCAAGATCGAGGTCGCGCGCGCGGCGCAGAAGACCGACGGCTACCAGATGAACCAGGCGCTGTTGCTGTCGCCGGAAGCCGAGATCGACAGCAAGCCGCAGCTCGAAATCTACGCCGACGACGTGAAGTGCAGCCACGGCGCGACCGTCGGCGAACTCGACGCCGAGCAGCTCTTCTATCTGCGTAGCCGGGGCATCCCGGAAGCGGAGGCGCGGTCCATCCTCGTGCGCGCCTTTCTGACGGAGGCGCTCGACGCGATCGGCGACGACACGGTGCGCGCATCGCTCGACCGCGCCGTCGATGCGTGGTGGGGGAAGCAGGCCGCATGAACGTCGCACTCCGTCCGGCCGCGCCCGCCTTCGATGTGGAGCGGGTCCGCGCCGAGTTCCCAATCCTCGGACAGCTTGTGCGCGGCAAAAAGCTCGTGTTTCTCGACAGCGCCGCCTCGGCCCAAAAACCGCGCGCCGTCATCGACGCCTTCCGCGACGCGATGGAAACGCAATACGCCAACGTCCATCGCGGCCTGCATTGGATGAGCGAGCGCACCACCGACGCCTATGAGGGCACCCGCGACGTCGTCGCCGGGCTGATCAACGCCCGCGATCGCACCGAAATCGTGTTCGTGCGCAACAGCACGGAAGGCATCAACCTCGTCGCCAACAGCTACGGACGCGGCGTGATGCAGCCGGGCGCGGCGGTCGTCATCAGCGAAATGGAGCACCATTCCAATCTGGTGCCCTGGCAGATGCTGCGCGACGCGCACGGCATCGAGCTCCGGATCGTGCCGGTGACCGATACCGGCGAACTCGACATGGCGGCGTTCGAGGCGCTGCTGGCGGACGGCCGCGTCGGGCTGGTCGCGATCACCCATATGTCGAACGTGCTCGGCACCTACACGCCCGCCCAACGCATCATGGCGCTTGCCCACGCCCATGGTGCAAAAGTGCTGCTCGACGGCTCGCAGGCCGTGGTGCACCGGCGCGTCGACGTGCAGGCGCTCGGCTGCGATTTCTACGTCTTCACCGGGCACAAGCTGTACGGCCCCACCGGCATCGGCGTGCTGTGGGCGAAGTCCGAACTGCTCGACCGGATGCCGCCCTGGATGGGCGGCGGCGACATGATCTCCTCCGTCACCTGGGAGCGTTCCACCTGGGCGAACGTGCCGCATAAATTCGAGGCCGGAACGCCGGCGATCCTGGAATCGGTCGCGCTCGCCGCCGCGATCCGGTTCGTGCAGGGGATCGGCTACGACGCCATCGCCGCGCATGAAGCGTCGCTGACCGCGCACGCGCTCGACCGCCTCGCGCACGTCGAAGGCGTGCGCGTTCTCGGCACGGCGCCCGATCGCGGCGGCGTCGTCTCCTTCACGCTCGCCAATGCACATGCGCACGATGTCGCGACCCTGCTCGACCGGGAGGGCATCGCCGTGCGCGCCGGCAATCATTGCGCGGAGCCGCTGATGCGGCGCTTCGGCGTCGACAGCACGGCGCGGGCGAGCTTCGGCGTCTACACGACTCACGCCGAGATCGACGCGCTCGCCGACACGCTCGATCGCGTGCGGAGTTTCTTCGCTTGATGTTCGACGACGTGCGCGATCTCTATCAGGAGGTCATCCTCGACCACGGCCAGCGCCCCCGCCACGCGCGCCGGCTCGCCTGCTACGACGCGACCGCCGCCGGCGACAATCCGATGTGCGGCGACCGGGTCCGCGTCTGGCTCCGCTACGCGCCGGACGGCTCGGTCGCCGAAGCGGCGTTCGAGGGCCGGGGTTGCGCCATCAGCATCGCATCGGCCGATCTGATGGCCGAGACGATCCGCGGCCGCACGCAAGCCGAGATCCGCCGGCTGTTCGCGGGATTCCGCGCGACCCTCGGCAGCGGCGATCCGGCGCCGCAGCCGGAGCCGGCCGACCGGGACGCGCTGGAGCGGCTACTGCCCTTGGGCGGCGTGCGCGAATACCCGTCCCGCGTAAAATGCGCGACCCTCGCCTGGCACGCCGTCCTGGCGGCGCTCGAAGGCGATGCGGAGGAGACAAGCCATGAATGACGTCTCCGAACAGGCGGACGGGCGCGCCGCCTGGACACCGGACGGCGAAGCGGTGCCGGTGCCGTCGCATGACGCGGTGCTCGGCGCGATCGCGACCGTCTATGACCCCGAAATCCCGGTCAACATCTACGAACTCGGCCTGATCTACGCGGTCGAGATCGAGGAGGACGGCCGGGTGAAGGTCGAGATGACCCTGACCGCCCCCGCCTGCCCGAGCGCGCAGGAACTGCCGGAGCAGGTGCAGGCGGCGGTTCTGCTGCTGCCGGGCGTCACTTCCTGCGAGGTCGAAACGGTCTGGGATCCGCCCTGGGATCCGAGCCGCATGACCGAGGAAGCCCGGCTGCAATTGAATATGTTCTGACCCATCACGATTTCGGATCCGCCATGAGCACGACCACCGCCCCGCCGAAACCCGCCCGCGCCCTGCCGCCGCTGATGTCGCTGACCGATGCGGCGGCCGACCGGCTGCGCCAGCTTTATGCAGGGGGGCAGGAAGGCAAGCTGCTGCGCGTAGGCGTCCGCACCAAGGGCTGTTCCGGCATGTCCTACGACATGAGCTGGGTCGGCGAAGCGGGGCCGGGGGACGAGGTAGTGCGGGACAAGGGAATGACGGTGCTCGTCGACCGCAAGGCGTCGCTGTTCCTGATCGGGACGGTGATGGACTACGCCGTCGCCGATCTCTCGGCGGGGTTCGTCTTCCTGAACCCGAACGAAAAGGGGCGGTGTGGCTGCGGAGAGAGCTTCCACGTCTGATCGCAGGGCGGGGTCTTGCGCTCCGGACGTCGGGGTGGCGTAAACGGCGCGGATGCCGGTTTCAGCGGCGTCGCAACGTCCATACCCGTGGAGATAGCGCCCTCATGCGAAAACTGCTCTCGATCGCCCTGACGCTCGTCATGCTCGCCGGAACGGCGGCGATGTTGAGCGCATGCAACACGACCGCCGGGGCCGGCCAAGACATCTCGAACACCGGCCAGGCCCTCAAGAACGCGGCCGACAAGAACAAGCCCTGACCGCTTGCGTCCCTCCTTCCCGACCGCCTGCGGAACGGGGGGAGGGACCCGGCTAGATGAGGCGCACCACCGCGCCCAACGAGGACATGACGCTCACGAGCACGTCCACGAGGCTGGACAGGCCGTGGGACGCAACTTCGCGGAGCGATCCGTCGCCGAAGGTGAGCAGCGCCACCAGCGCGAGGGTGATCAGGGCCGAGCCGCCGTAAAGGCCAACGAGACCCGCTCCCCGGACGATCGCGCCGGGACTGGCCAAGGCTTGGGTGTTATTCATGTTCGCAATGTCGGGCCAAGCGAGCCCGCTTGCGACGCATATCTCCTCGGCGCTGCCCTGCGAAAAGACCCTGACTCGGCCGGTGTCAGCGGCGCCCGCCGACCTCGTCGAGATGCCGCAGCATGTCGGCCGGGTCCTCATAGACCCGCGCCGCGCCTGCCCGCTCTAATTCGTCCGCCCCGTAGCCGCCGGACAGCAAGCCGACGCCCAGCGCCCGGCACCTTCTTGCGGCCAGCATGTCCCAGACGCTGTC
Organism: Acetobacteraceae bacterium; assembly: GCA_019241425.1. GTDB lineage: Bacteria > Pseudomonadota > Alphaproteobacteria > Acetobacterales > Acetobacteraceae > JAFAXA01. Next base: position 10,005 of record JAFAXA010000010.1, read on the forward strand.
GCCGACCACGACGGCGTGCTCGATCTTCGCGCCGAGGCGGTGGGCGGCGGTCAAGAACAGATCCGGGTCCGGCTTGGCGTATTTCACCTGGTCGCGGGTGACGACGACGTTTTGTTCCGGATTGACGCCGAGCGGCTTGAGATTGGCGGCGGCCGTTTCCATGCGGCCGCTGGTCGCGATCGCCCACGGAATGCCGTTGCCGGTCAGGCATTCGAGCAGCGCGCGGGCGCCCGGCAGCGGCCGGATCTGGTGAGCGTGGCGATTATAGGCGGCGGCGTGGCGCTGCCGCAGCCGTTCCACGTTCTCGGGGCTGATCGCGAGCCCGGTCTCGCGCAGCAACTGGTTCGTGAACAGGCCGCCGCTCATGCCGATCTTGCGGTGGATACGCCAGACGGACAGTTCGATCCCTTCCTCGTCGAGCGCGTCCCGCCAGGCGAGCACGTGCTGGTAGACGCTGTCGACCAGCGTGCCGTCGAGATCGAACAGGAACACCGTCTTGATGCGCATGGGAGCCTCCGTGTGTGGCATGGAGGTTCAATCCACCACCCGGAAACCGGTTGCATTGGGTCCTGGTTCCGGCGCGCATTCGCCTCTCAGCGCCGAGCGCCTCCCGGGACCGGCAATTGCTCGCTCTCCCCACGCGCGGCGCTTCGCTTCAGCATCTCCGTGACGTAGCGACCGAGCTTGATTCCAGGCCGCTCGACCAGGGTATGGGCGACGCATGCCGCCAGCACCAGCAACACCGTCGCCGCGAGGGCAAGGCTCCAATAGGCGAGCGGAGACGCCAGCGCCGCTTCCTTCAATGAAGCGGGCCGGAAGACCGCGGCGAGGAACAGGCCTTGCAACAGGTAGATGCCGTAACTGATATCGCCGAGCCTGCGGGCGGCCCGGCTCACCAGCAGCCCGAACAGAGTGCTCCCTGATACGATCAGGTGAAACGCCGTCGCCAGCAGCACGACCGAGGTTACCGAGTACGGGTGATCCGGTATGGAGACCGCCAGGGCGATCAGCAGCACCACCAGCGCCGATGCGACCGCGTCGGGAAGTCCGAGGCCTTTTCGTTTCGCTTGCATGGATGCGGCGGCCATCCCGGACGCGAACAGCGCGACGCAGACGAGCCAATCGTGCTGATCGAGCGGAGCGAAATGCGCCGCGACGAGGCAGACCGGAACTCCGGAGGCGGCGAAGGCGAGATGCCACCGTCGGCGCGCGGCCAATGCGAGCACCGGCAAGCTGGCATAGAAGAACCACTCGAATTGCAACGACCAGGTCACGCCGGCAAGAAGCGAAAAGGTCTGCGCGTACCCGTTCACGTCCGGCTCCCGGCTATCGACGCCGAGCGAGAGCCAGGATGCGAGCTGAGCCGCGAGTTGGCGGGGTGCAACTTCAAGGGTAGGCCAGGTCAGGCAGAACACGATCAGCAACATGGCGCCGACAGCCACGAGATAGAGCGGCCCGATTCGGAACAGGCGGCCGGCATACAGCGAGAACCAGTCCGGGCGGCCGCGCGTTCGCAACAGCCGTCCCCAAAACAGGTAACCCGTGATCATGAAAAACAACGAAACGCCCGTGGCCCCGAGCAGCGAATAAACGCGGGACGGCGGAAACGTCCAACGTTCAGCCAGCATGTAGTTGTGATAGATCCCAACGTGGTGAAAGACGACGGCGAGCGCCAGGAATCCGCGCAACCCGTCGAGTGTGGCGACGCGAGGCGTCCGATCACTCGGCGGCGGGTCCGCGCCTGCGAGTAGCGGCGAGCGCGCCAGAACCAGCAATATTCCGACGCACACGAAGAGCGGCCAGACGGAGTGGAAGGCGAGGTTCAGACCCACCGCGCCAGCCCAACGACTCGTTTGTACATGTGTGCCCTCCGCGAGCACCCTACGAATAGCCCTCGGCGGGAGAAACTCTAATGATTGCAGCCGATTCGCAATGCGTCTTTGCGTGGCACTTTAGCAACGGGAGGAGGGGAGGCGGTGCAGCCGGCCAAAACCGTCCCGGTGGAAGCCGTCGGGTAACCGCCCGTGTAAAACGGGGCTCGGCATTGAAACGCTTGCCGATTGATAGGGGCTCACCTCAACCGCTGAGATCACGGCGTCAGGACCGATCTACGTGAGGCTGAATACGTTCCCCCCGCCGGTCGGCGCGATGCGCGAACCAGCGACTCACACACCGTAATCGAACACGGGCGGCGAGCCATTTCCGTACGAAGAACGGGTCGCCTCTGTGCCGCGTAGCACCACCTGCGAGACGGGATCTCTCGTAATGGCTGCATTCACAGCCGATGCTGCGCCAAGATTCAATTCTTGCCAGATTACCCCGGCGCCGATCGCGCCGATGATCCGATCGGCTGAAACGTTACTGCCTCCTCTGGCATGGTTAAAGGCATACAGGCACTCTGGCACGTTTCAACTATAACGTTCTCTCCGTTCGCGTTTGTCTCCCAAAGCGAGAGAATGCCACCACGCTGCTTTCGCTTAGTGAGGCGCGCTTGACACGCGTCTTGAGCGCTGACACACGGCGTGGCCTGCTCAAACATCGCCTTTCATGCTTGTCTGGAGATCGCAATGCCGGGAGCTGTGCCGGTCGTCGATGCGCACGGCAATCGATCCGCGTTCCAGTTCCCGACGCCGGCGGCGCCGATGCCCTTTACGGGAGAGCGCTACGTAAGCGGCCTCGTGGGAGACATCCAGAACGAGCACTACCATCGCTATCTCTTCGCGCTGAGGTATGCCGAGGGACGTGACGTCTTGGACGTTGCGAGTGGCGAGGGCTTCGGGAGTTCCCTACTCGGGCAGGTAGCGCGCAGCGTCGTCGGCGTCGACCTAGACGCTTCTGCGGTCCGGTTCGCCAACGAAAACTATCTCAGCGAACGTGTGTCGTTCCGTCGAGGCGACGCCGTCGCCCTCCCGATCGCGGATCACTCGGTCGACGTCGTGGTCTCATTCGAAACTATCGAGCATCTTGAGGATCATGAGGCGTTCCTGGCGGAAATGCGCCGTGTGCTGCGGCCCGGCGGCGTACTCGTCATCTCCTCGCCCGACCGACGTGTCTACACAGAAGAGGCCTCGCAGAAGAACCCGTTCCACGTTCACGAACTTGGGCGCCGCGAATTCCTGGATCTCCTCCGTGTCCACTTCGCCGAGGTCGCGCTCCTTGAACAGCGGAGCATGGCCGGCTCCGTCATCATGCGCGCCCCCGAGACCGGCAGCGAGGGCGGCGTTGAAGGCTTCTGCACGCGCGATGGCACGCTATTCGAGCGCGCCGCATCCATTCCCGACTGCCCGTACCTCGTCGCGGTGGCGTCCGACGCTTCGCTGCCAATCGTACCGCACAGCGCAATGTACTCGCCCCGCCAGATATGGCATTTGGAGGAGCGGCGGCAGCGCGCGGAGCAGCGCGCCGACGAGGCAGCGGGCGAGACAGCGCGGCTGTCGCGAGAACTGGACGCGGCCACGGCCGCGCGTGAACGCCGCAGCATCGAGGCCTCCCGGTTGTTGGAAACGCTGCAATGGGCCACCGCAGAGGGTGAACGCCGCGCCACCGAGGCCGCCCGGCTACTCGAAGAGCTGGCGCGCACCGAGGCCGAGCGGAACGTGCGCGGACAAGAGCTCGAGCGCTCCAGGGCCGAGAGCGACCATCGAGGCACCAAGATTGTGCAGATGGCAAAGGAACTCGCGCTGGCACGGCACAAAACGGAGGAGGCCGAGTTCCGCGTCCGGGAAAGCGAGGCCGCGCTCCGCCGGGTGTTGCAGAGCACGACGTGGCGCGTTTCGCGACCATTACGGACCATACTTGCCCGGCTACCGAGAGTGGCCAGACTGGGCCGCCGTTCGCTGCGGCTGGCGAAGTGGACGCTCTCGGGTCGCCTGGTCGAGGAGCTCCGTGGCCGCAGCCGACGTTTGGCCGAGTGGCGGGAAGCCGGGGAGCTGGAGCGGGTCGGAAGAATCAACAGCGCTTGGTATCTCAAGAGCAACGCGGACGTTCGCGCGGCCGGTTTCAACGCTGCCTGGCACTACGTGGTGCACGGACGGGCCGAGGGGCGGCTCCCGCATCCCCCGGCACCAGAAGGGAGTTCTCTATCCATTGCCGCTGCTCCCGCGCCGGCGCGGCCGGCCGAGAAGACGGTCGATGGAAAATGGGAGTGGGGGCGGTACGAAGCGACGGTGCGAAGCATCGCCGCGGATCGCGCGCGCTGCCTCGCCCAACTCAGAGTGGCACCCGGGCCGCCCATGATCGAGCTCGCGCATGCCGACCTCCCCAAGACGGCCAAGGACCTCGTTTTCCCGCATGCGGCGGAACCGGTGGTAAGCATCGTCGTCCCGGTGTTCAATAATTTCCGCTTGACACTCGAGTGCCTGCTTTCGATCCGACGATACACCGATGCTGCGGAGACGCCCTATGAAGTAATCCTTGCGGACGATGCCTCGACGGACGCATCGGCTGAGATGCTGCCGCAAATCGGGAACACCGTTTACATTCGGAACGAGTCCAACCTCGGATTTCTCATGAACTGCAACAGGGCGGCCTCTGCAGCCCAGGGCGAGTTCGTGCTGTTTCTAAACAATGACGTGCAGGTGACAGAGGGCTGGCTTTCGCCGCTCCTCGACGCCTTCCGTGCCAACGCCGCTGTTGGCGCGGTCGGCCCGCGAATCGTGTACCCGAGCGGCCGCCTTCAAGAAGCCGGAGCCCTCCTCAACCCGGATTGCAGCAGCGAACTGATCGGCCTGGACGACGACCCCGCACTGCCCCGCTACGGCTTCCCCCGCCGCGTGGACTACTGCTCCGGCGCATGCCTGATGTTGCGGCGGGATGTTTTTATCGACCTCGGCGGGTTCGACGAGGCATTCCGGCCCGCATACTGCGAGGATCTGGATCTGTGCCTTCGGCTGCGGCGAAACGGCCTTGAGACGTGGTATGTGCCCGCGTCCACAGTTCTGCATCATCTTAGCAGTACGTCGGACTCGCTCGACCGCAATTACAAGCTGCGTCACATCGTTGTTAACCGGCAAAAACTGGCCGAGCGATGGCAGTCTGAGGTGGACGCAATCAATCGCATCCGGCTCTTTGCCTTCTACCTTCCCCAGTTTCACGCGATCCCTGAGAACGACAGATGGTGGGGCAAGGGTTTTACGGAGTGGACGAACGTCGCGCGGGCGCGGCCGCAATTCGCTGGTCACGTTCAGCCCCGTATTCCCGCCGATCTTGGCTTCTACGATATTCGGCGACCGGGTGTCCTTGAAGAGCAGGCAGCACTGGCGCGCCGTTACGGGATCGAGGGATTCTGTTTCTATTATTACTGGTTCGGTGGGAAGCGGCTCCTCGATGCGCCGCTGGAGGCAATGCTCGCCTCGGGCTCGCCCGACCTACCCTTTCTACTCTGCTGGGCAAACGAAAATTGGACTCGCCGCTGGGACGGTCTCGAATCCGAGGTGCTGATCGGCCAAGCGCACTCCGACGAGGACGACGCGGCGGTGATTCGCGACCTCATGCGCTACTTCCGCGACGCGCGCTACGCGCGTGTGGATGGGCGGCCGATCCTGCTCGTTTACCGTGTCACGCTGTTCCCAGACTTTGCACGCACGGCGCAGATTTGGCGGGAGGCGTGCCGACGCGATGGCATTGGGGAGCTATACATCGCCATGGTGGCGTCCTTTGAGGCTTCGGGGGAGCCGACGGCGCCCGCCGCCTTCGCCTGTGACGCGGTGGTGCAATTCGTACCGCACGGGCACGCGGTGCCGAAGGAGTTGCCGACCGAGGCGCTGGAGCCGGGCTCCAGCGGCGCGGTGTACGACTACGAGGCCTCAGTGCTTTCCTTCCTACGCCGCCCGCCGCCGGCCGGACCGTTCTTCCCCTCGGTGATGCCGGGCTGGGACAATACCCCCCGCCGGATGGCGGACTTCACGGCATTCGACGGTGCAACGCCCGGCGCGTTTCAGGCATGGCTCGAGGCGGCGATTCGCCTCAGCCGCGAGCACAACAGCGGCGACGAGCGTCTTGTCTTTATCAACGCCTGGAACGAATGGGCCGAAGGCGCCTACCTGGAACCCGACCGATATCTCGGGCACGCCAACCTCGAGGCCGTGCGAAACGCGCTGGTCGCGCACGCGACCCGCGCCGAATCGTCGGCATGACGGAAACGGTCTCCGGGTCGGCACCGATCACCGTCGTCGGCCATCCTTTCGCGCCGATTGGAATGGGCGAGGTGCTGCGCTCCGTCGTTCGCTCTCTGCGCGCGGCCCATGTTCCCGTCGTCGTCCTCGACGTGTTCGGCTCGACGAACGCTGACCCGGGCCTGAGAGCCGAATTTGAGCCGATCCTCGCTGAACGCGTGGGGGCTGGGGCGAGCATCTTTTGTATCAATGGCGACGAGATCGAGCCGATTCTCGCCCATCTCGGCGCGCGCGCCGGATGCGGCCGGCGAATCGTCTGTCCGATGTGGGAACTGTCGCAATATCCCGATGCCTGGGCGCGGCATCTGGAACGCTTTGACGAGGTCTGGGCCGGCTCCGCGTTTATCCGGGACGCTCTCGGCGCGAGCGTGCGCGTCCCCGTGCAACACCTGCCGCTCGCGGTGCAACCGTCACCGCCGCCGCCGCTTGGGCGCCGCGCCTTCGGCATCCCGGAAGCCGCCTTCGCTTTTCTCACTTTCTTCGACCTGACCTCCTATATCGAGCGAAAGAACCCACACGCCGCCCTGGAGGCCTTCCGCCGCGCGCTCGCGAGCCGCCCGGATTTGGAATTGTGCTTCGTTGCTAAAATGAACAGCGGCAGCGCCCGGGCGGACGACCGCGAGCGCTTCCTCGAATACGCGCGCTCCATCGGCGATCGGCTTGTGCTACTCGACCGGACCATGCCTGATGCGGAGGTAAAGGCGCTCCATCTTTGCTCCGACGCCTTTGTTTCTCTGCACCGTAGCGAGGGCTACGGCCTCGGGTTGGCGGAAGCCATGTTTTTTGGGCGTCCGGCGATCGGGACCGCGTATGGCGGTAATGTCGATTTCATGACGCCGGATACGTCCATCCTGCTCGACCACACGCTCGTGCCGGTCGCGGAAGGCGCATACCCCCACGGGGCCGGGCAGGTCTGGGCCGAAGCGGACGTGGAGCAGGCCGCCGCTTCAATGGTCCGCCTGGCCGACAATCCGGTGGCCGGGCGCGACCTCGGCGCCTCCGCCAGCCGCCGAATGCGCACCTATTTCAGCCATCGCGCGGCAGGCCTTCGCTACGCCGCGCAGATTGCCGCGACGCGCGACGAACCCGCGGTCAGGCAAGCGGGAGCGCTGGTGAGTGGTGCATCCCGGGCGGACCGGGAGCGGTCGTTCGTGTACGCCCATAGTCGGCTGGCGGTGGCCGCCGCCGAAATTGTCGCTGCCCGGCACGGAAACATTGAGGACGTTCTCGCCCCCCTCCGCGGCATGTCGCTCGACGAGTTCGGCTCCCTGCTCATCGGCATGCCCGACATGGAATTCCCGGGGCTTTCCCGGGTGCTGCCGGCGATGGCCGACGCCGAGATCCAGCGGGACTGGACTGGAAATGCCGGGATCCCGCTGCTTCGGCAGACACTCGGCTTTGTGCGCAGCGTTGCGCTGCGGTCGGCGGAAATCACTGGGAAGCCGCTCACGGGCCGCCGCATTCTTGACTTCGGCTGCGGCTATGGGCGGATCCTGCGCTTGATGTACTACTTCACGCCACCGGATCGCACCTTCGGCGTGGATCCGTGGGATCGTTCCATCGAGATTTGCACTGCCGCCCGCCTGCCCAGCCATTTGGCTGTGTCCGACTATCTGCCGCGCAGCCTGCCCGTTGGCGACAGGCGGTTCGGTCTAATCTACGCCTTCTCCGTTTTGACGCACACCTCCGAGCGAGCGACGCGACAGGCTCTCAGCGTCTTGCGGCACTACGTCGAGCCGGACGGTTTGCTGGCCCTGACAATCCGCCCGCGGGAGTACTGGGAACAGCTCGCGGATTTCGGCCGTGCGGTGGACGCTCGCCGCATGCTCGCGGACCATGACGCCAAGGGCTTCGCCTTTGCGCCGCACGACCGTCCCGCAATCGAGGGCGACGTGACCTACGGCGACACTTCGATCACTCTTGATTGGCTCGTGGCGAACGCGGCGGGGTGGCGCGTCGCGGGCTACGATCACAGCCTCGAGGACCCGCTTCAGGTGATCGCTTATCTGACCCCCGCATCGGCCGTGAGTGCCAAGCCGTGACGGTCGCCCACGTGCGGCCGACAACAGCCCTGGTGTGAGGCATTGTTATATTGCATCCACTAGGCTGGTCGGCTCGGTTACAACAAAAACGTCACCGGGGCTCGGCCGTTGCGGCACTGGGTAGGCCGTACTCGGATAGAACTACGCCGGGGTACCGGAGTAGACGGTCACGTTGCGTTTGCCTATTTGATTTTGACGGCCGTATGATGCTACCGCGTTACAATGCGTGGCAATACGCGCGTGCCGTTGCCCGCGGGTTTTCTGACGGTCGTCGATCAGGCTCGCGGGGTGTTCCCTGCCATCCTGGAGGTGACGCCTCTTGGGGGAGAGACCCATGCTTGAACCCGTCATGGAAGGACGCGGCTTCTACAACCAGCATTCGGAGTTGCAGGCGCGCTCCGCGGCGGAAGCGGATGCGGTGCTGGATCGCGCGCTCGCCGCAGTCGCGATTCCGCCCGGACCGCTCACCATTGCGGATTTCGGTTCCTCGCAGGGCCACAATTCGCTGCGTCAAATGGCGCGCGCGCTGGACCGGCTCGCGGAGCGCAGCGCCGAGCGACGGGACGTCATGGTGGTCCATACGGACCTGCCGCATAGCGATTTCACCTCGCTGTTCGTGATGCTCGAAACTGCGGCGGATAGTTACCGGCGGGGGCGGGACCACGTTTTTGCGTCCGCGATCGGCCGTTCGTTCTACGAGCGGCTGCTGCCGGCGGAGAGCCTCACCTTCGGATGGTCGGCCTTCGCTCTCCACTGGATGAGCGCCCTGCCGCTCGCCTTACGCAAGCACATCTGGCCGGTCGAAGCGGCGCCCGACGAGGCGAAGGCGCTCGCGGAGGTGTCGTCGGCGGATTGGCGAAACTTCCTCGCCCACCGCGCCGAAGAGATGGTCGTCGGCGGTCAACTCGTGCTGGTCATCGGTGCTCTGGACAAGAACGGCGCGACCGGCCTTGAGCCGATGATGGATCTGGCGAACGGCGTGTTGGCGGCGCTGGTCGCCGAAGGCAAGCTCGGCGCCGATGCGTATGCCGCCATGACCATTCCATCACGCCCGCGCACCGAGAATGAGTTTACCGCGCCGTTCGACAACGGCGAGCTGCCGACGCTCGCGCTCGCCGAGCTGATGATCGCGGAAACCCCGAACGCGGCGATGCTGCGCTGGCAACAGAGCGGCGACGCGGCGCTGTTTGCCGCCGACATCACCGGCTTCTTCATCGCCGCCTTCGGGCCGTCGCTGTTCGGCGACAACACCGCGTTGCGCGACCTGTTCACCAGCCGCTTCACGGCCGCCATCGCCCTGGCACCTGGGGAGATCGCCCGGCCTTTGGTCACGGCCACCCTGCGCATCGTTCGTGGTGCATGAGGGGGGTGCGGCACACCCAAAGCGGCCATAGTCGCGAGAGGGTGTTCGTTACCGCGTATCGAAACGACGAAGCCGAAAAGGTCGCACAAAACCTACGCCGCCTGCACGGCGCCTCCAATGGTCTGCACGAACTCGCTGCTGATCCGCAATCGGCGTCCATCATCATGATCGGCGGCATCGGCAACGAGATGCGGCAGCGTGATTATCTGCTCCAGACGCTGAATAACCGGCTCATCGACGCATTCGCACGAAAGTGCTTTACCTTTTCGTATCGCGATACACCGGTCGTGTTCAACCGGGGTGTTTACGAAAGTGCGACAACGTCCCGCTGGGCGCCCGGCCGTTGTTCTGCCGGGACGTATGCCCTTTCGGGTCATTTCAACGGCAAGATCGGCGCCATGCCAGTCGCTGGAAAGTACCTGCTCTTCAGCTTCATAGGACGGATATCTCACAAATGCCGGGCGCAGATCCTGACCCAGCAATACAACAGGCGCGATATCGTCCTGGAGGATACGTCACAGTTTCACTATTGGACCGCCCCGGATCATGTCCGGGATGATCGCGAAAGCCACTTTGCTTCGGTCCTGAGCCGCTCCAAGTTTTGTCTCTGCCCTCGCGGTGTCGGAACCGGGAGCATCAGGCTTTTTGAGGCCATGCGCGCCGGCGTGGCTCCGGTAGTCATCGCCGATCGTTGGGTTCGGCCAATGGGAATTGCTTGGGATGAGTTCTCCATCTTCGTCGGGGAGAACGACCTCCGATCGCTTGAACGCAGGATCGTCGAACGCGAGCGCGATTTCGCGGCGATGGGAAACGCCGCGCGGCGCGCATGGGACGCGCATTTCTCCGAACCGGAACACTTCAACTACCTGGTCGACGTCTGCGTGACGATGATGCGCGAGCAACGCATCCCGGAATCGGCCTATTGGGCGAGCCGTCATCTGATTGCGTCGACCGCTGTCGCAACGAACCTTGGACGGCGTCTCCGCCGAGCATAGAAGCTCCCCAGGCTATCCAGCGGCGCACCGGTATTGCCTTCGATGGTAAAGAACCTGCCGACGCAAGGAAAGCTTGGCCGGAACGGGTGTGGTCGCGAGATGGGTGGTGGGCGCACAAGGACTCGAACCTTGGACCCGCTGATTAAGAGTCAGCTGCTCTACCAACTGAGCTATGCGCCCCCGGAAGGGAGCGGCCCTATACCAAGCACCGGCGCCCTTGGAAAGGCCGCGCCCGGGAGCTTGCGCCAGCTATGCGCCCGGTGTTTGCTGGACCCGCCGCAAACGCATAGACGGAGGCCGCTTGCCGGTTTTGACCCGCCTGCTCGGGCTGTTGCTGGTGCTGGTCGTGCTCGGCTGGCTCGTCTTCGTGTTCGTGACGGGGACGCCCTACGCCCTCCAACAGCTCGTCAACGGCGTAACCCTCGGCATGATCTACGGGCTGATCGCGGTCGGCTACACGATGGTCTACGGCATCATCGGCATGATCAACTTCGCCCATGGCGACATCTTCATGGTGGGCGCCTTTTTGTCGCTGATCGCGCTGATCGCCCTCTCCTCGCTCGGCGTCACCTCGGTGCCGCTGGCGCTGGCGCTGACGCTGCTGTTCGCCGCCGCGATCGCGGCACTCTATGGCTGGACGGTCGAGCGGGTGGCCTACCGGCCGCTGCGCGGCTCCTTCCGGCTCGCGCCGCTGATCAGCGCCATCGGCATGTCGATCACGCTCCAGAACTTCGTCCAGGTCTCGCAGGGCGCGCGCGTCAAACCCATGGAGCCGCTGCTGCCGGGCGGCATCAGCCTGCTGAACGACCCGGATTTCGCGGTGCAGCTCTCCTGGATGCAGATCGCGATCGTCGTAACCACCCTGGCCGTGCTGGGGGTGTTCACTTGGATCGTCACCCGCACGCCGCTCGGCCGCTCGATGCGCGCCTGCGAGCAGGACCTGAAAATGGCCGGGCTACTCGGCATCGACACCGACCGCACGATCAGCCTCACCTTCGTGCTCGGCGCGCTCCTGGCCGCGGTCGCCGGCCTGATGATCCTGCTCTATTACGGCGTGATCGACTTCTACATCGGCTTCGTCGCCGGCGTGAAAGCGTTCACCGCGGCAGTGCTCGGCGGCATCGGGTCGCTGCCCGGCGCGGTGCTCGGCGGCTTGCTGATCGGATTGATCGAAACCTTCTGGTCCGCCTATTTCAGTGTCCAATACAAGGACGTGGCGGCGTTCTCCATCCTGGTGATCGCGCTGATCTTCCTGCCGACCGGCATCCTCGGCCGCGCCGACGTGGAGAAGGTCTGAGTGTCGGCAACGCTCCGCGCCGCTTCGCGCGACGCCCTGCTGTCGGCGCTGGTCGCGCTCGGTCTGTTCGGGCCGATGATCGGCCTGCTGACGGCGCCCGGTCCGACCGGCGGCCTGACCCTCGTTTCGCGCCCGGCGGCGGTGGCGATCGCGGTCAGCACGGTGTTCGCGGGCCGGCTGCTGCTCCTGCTCTGGCGGGCGCGACGCGGGCGGCGTGCCGCCTATGCGCAAAACCGCGCGCTCGCCGAATGGCTCAACCGCGCCGGCCGCTATGTCGGACCGGCGCTGCTCTTGGGCGCGCTGCTGCTGCCCTTGACGGGCGAACGCTATTATCTCGATCTCGGCGTGCTGGTCATGACGTATGTCATGCTCGGCTGGGGGCTCAACATCGTGGTCGGCCTCGCCGGCCTGCTCGATCTCGGCTATGTCGCGTTCTACGCGGTGGGCGCCTATTCCTACGCCATCTTCTCGACCACGTTCGGCCTAGGCTTCTGGACCTGTCTGCCGATCGCCGGGCTGCTGGCGGCGCTTTGGGGCGTCATCCTCGGTTTTCCGGTGCTGCGGCTGCGTGGCGATTACCTTGCCATCGTAACGCTCGCCTTCGGCGAAATCATCCGCATCGTTCTCGTGAACTGGGTGTCGCTGACGAATGGGCCGAACGGCATCTCCGGCATTCCGCGTCCGACCCTGTTCGGGCTCACCTTCAATGCGGGCGGCGGCCCGGGATCTTTCGCCGACTTCTTCGGCGTCACGCCGAGCATCACCCACCGCATCGCGTTCCTATATTACGTTATCCTCGGCCTGGCGCTGCTCACCAACTGGGTGACGCTCCGATTGCGCAGGCAACCGCTCGGCCGCGCCTGGGAAGCGATGCGCGAGGATGAGATCGCCTGCCGCTCGCTCGGCATCAACATCACCCGCACCAAGCTGACGGCCTTCGCGACGGGCGCGCTGTTCGGCGGTTTCGCGGGCGCCTTCTTCGCAACCCGCCAGGCTTTCATCAGCCCGGAAAGTTTCACCTTCATCGAGAGCGCGATCGTGCTGGCCATCGTCGTGCTCGGCGGATTGGGCAGCCAGCTCGGCGTCGCACTGGCGGCACTCGTGATGATCGGCGGCGGCGAACTCTTTCGCAGCTTCGCCGAATACCGGATGCTGGCCTTCGGCCTCGCCCTCGTTGTCGTGATGGTGCTGCGGCCGCGCGGCCTCGTGTCCGGACGCACGCCGTCGGTCGCACTCGGCGCACGCCGGGAGATTTCGGCGGAACTGGTGGCCGAGGGCCGCGGGTGAACGCCGCCGCGGCGCTGCTCGCCGTCGCCGATCTGTCCATGCGGTTCGGCGGCCTGCGCGCCGTGGACGCGCTCTCCTTCGAGGCGCGCCGGGGTGAAATCACCGCCGTCATCGGCCCGAACGGCGCCGGCAAGACGACGGTGTTCAATTGCATCACCGGCTTTTATCGCCCGACCGCGGGCGCCCTGACGCTTCGGCACCCCGACGGCACAGTCTACGACCTCGAGCGCCTGCCCGGGTTCAAGATCGCGTCGCGCGCCCGCGTCGCGCGCACCTTCCAGAACATCCGGCTGTTCGCCGGCATGACCGTGCTCGAAAACCTGCTGGTCGCGCAGCACAACGCGCTGATGCGCACCACCGGCTTCGGCATCGGCGCGGTGCTCGGCTTGTCGCGCTATCCGGCCGCCGAACGCGCCGCGATCGACAAGGCGCGCTTCTGGCTGGACGCGATCGGCCTGCTCGCGCGGGCCGACGACCCGGCGGGGGCGCTGCCCTACGGCGCGCAACGGCGGCTCGAGATCGCGCGCGCCATGTGCATCGACCCGGTGCTGCTCTGCCTGGACGAGCCGGCGGCCGGGCTCAACCCGCGCGAAACGGACGAACTGACCGGCCTCCTGCTCCGCATCCGCGACGGCGGCTGCACCCTGCTGCTGATCGAGCACGACATGGGCTTGGTGATGCGGGTGTCGGACCATATCGTCGTGCTCGACCACGGACGGAAGATCAGCGACGGCGATCCGGCCGCCGTGCGTGCCGACCCCGCCGTGGTCGCCGCCTATCTCGGCGAAGGCGACGAAGACGAGGCGGAGCCGGTCGCCGAGGGCATCGCCGCGCCGGAGATCGCCGCCCCGGAGCTGCGATGACCGCGCCCTTGCTGTCGCTCTCCGGCGTCACCGCTTTCTACGGCGCGATCCAGGCCCTCAAGGGCGTCGATCTGGACGTGCGGGAAGGCGAGATCGTCACCCTGATCGGGGCCAACGGCGCCGGCAAATCGACCTTGATGATGACGATCTGCGGCAACCCGCGTGCCCGCAACGGTTGCATCCAGTACGACGGCGCGGAGATTACCGGCCTGCCGACGCACGACATCATGCGCATGCGGATCGCGCAGTCGCCGGAAGGACGGCGCGTGTTCCCGCGCATGTCGGTCTACGAAAACCTGCAAATGGGCGCGCAGGTCACCGGCGGCCGCGACTTCGCCGAATTGCTGGCGCAGGTCTACGCGCTGTTCCCGCGCTTGCAGGAGCGGGCCGGCCAGCGCGGTGGCACGCTGTCCGGGGGCGAGCAGCAGATGCTGGCGATCGGCCGCGCGCTGATGTCGCGGCCCCGCTTGTTGCTGCTGGACGAGCCGAGCCTCGGCCTCGCGCCGCTCGTCGTCCGGCACATCTTCGGGGCCATCCGCGCGCTCAATCGCGAAACCGGGCTGACCGTGCTGCTGGTGGAGCAGAACGCCTTCCAGGCCCTCCGGCTCGCGCACCGGGGCTATGTGCTGGTCAACGGCGCCATCACCATGGCGGGCAGCGGCGCCGAATTGCTGGGGCGCCCGGAGATCCGCGCCGCCTATCTCGAAGGCTCGCACTGAGCGCCCGCCGGCGGCAATCCCGGCCTTCCGTCCGCCCCGCCTGCTTGGCTAGGCTGCGTTTCGTCCCGCGACTCGGAGGCGGCGCTCTTATCAGGAGATAGACGATGCTTAGACGGATACTGCTCGGGGCAGCCGCCTCGTTTGCGCTGGCGGTCGGGTTCGGCGTGGCGGCGGCCGAGGCCCAGATTCAGATCGCCGTGGTCGGGCCGATGACCGGTCAGTACGCCGCCTTCGGCACCCAGATGCGGGAAGGCGCCGAACAGGCGGTTGCGGACATCAACAAGGCGGGCGGCGTGCTCGGGCAGCAACTCGTGCTGAACATCGGCGACGACGCCTGCGACCCGCGCCAGGCGGTCTCGGTTGCCAACGATATGGCGAGCAAGGGCGTGAAATTCGTCGCCGGACATTACTGCTCGGGCAGTTCGATCCCGGCGAGCAAGGTCTACACCGATGAGGGCCTGCTGCAAATTTCGCCCGCATCGACCAACCCGAAATACACGGACGAAGGCGCCTGGAATACTTTCCGCGTGTGCGGCCGCGACGATCAGCAGGGCGCGATCGCCGGCAAGTATCTCGCCGACCACTTCAAGAACGAGAAGGTCGCGATCCTCAACGACAACTCGGCCTACGGCAAAGGCTTGGCCGACCAAACCAAGAAGGCCTTCGAGGCGGCGGGCGGCAAGGTCGCCATGGAAGCGGCGTACACGCCCGGCGAACGGGACTATTCGGCGCTGGTCAGCCGCCTGAAACAGGCGGGCGTCGCCGTCATTTATGTCGGTGGCTACCACACCGAATCCGGCCTGATCATCCGCCAGGCGAAGGAGCAGGGCATGAAGGCGACGCTGGTCGGCGGCGACGCGCTGGTGACCAACGAGTTCTGGCAGATCGCGGGCGATGCCGGGAACGGCACGATGATGACCTTCCCGGCCGATCCGCGCCATCGCCCGAGCGCCGCGGCCGTGGTCAAGGAGTTCAAGGACAAGAACATCGACCCCGAGGGCTACGTTCTCTACACCTACGCCGCCGTGCAGATCTTCGCGGAAGCCGCCCAAAAGGCGGGCTCGGCCGATCCCAAGAAGGTTGCGGAGGTGATGAAATCATCCGGGCCGTGGCCGACCGTGCTCGGCCCGATCGGCTTCGACAAGAAGGGCGACATCACCGCATCGGATTACGTGTTCTACGTCTGGAAGAACGGCAGCTACGCCGAGATGTAGACCCGGCGTTTCGAACGGTCGGACGGAGCCGGGTGGCTGGAGGCTTCACGCACCCGGCTCCGTGATGTCCGTGCGCATGCGGGTCGTGATCTTCCCGCCCTCCATCCGATGCACGGCGGCGGCCAGGTAAGGAGGACGCTGCGCGCGCCACGGCGCCTGTTCGAGCGCCCGCGTCAGGTCCGCATAGCCGGCCGCTCGGCGTTCGGCGATGGAGGCGCGGGAGAATTCCACGTCGCTGTTGGGGACCTGATCGGTCCCCGGATGGTAGACGATGTGCACGAAGTCGATCGGATCGGCCGCTTGCGCGGCTCCGGCCGATGCGGCGCGCTGCGCGCGCAGCGAATGCTGGAGGTCGATCTTGGCGGCCACGCCGTCGATGCTGCGTTCGGTGCGCGTCGCGTACTGAATCTGCTTCTGCCGCATCGTCACCTCATCGAGGGTCAGCGGCGCCGGTCCCGATTGGCTCCACAGATCGATGACGAAGGCGACGGTGTGGCCTTTCGGCTGGTCGTCATAGATCGCCTGTAGCGGCGTGTTGGACACGCAGGCGCCGTCCCAATACTGCCGCCCGTCGATCGTCACTGGCGGAAAACCGGGCGGCAGCGAACCGCTGGCCATGACGTGCTCGGCGCCGAGCGTCCGCGCATCCTTGCCCTTGTTCGAGAAGAATAGGAGGTCGCCGCTTTCCACGTCGGTCGCGCCCAGGCTGATCCGCATCGCGCCGCTGTTGAGATGCGCGAAATCGACCAGGGCGGCGAGGGTCGCGCGCACCGGCGTCGTGTCGAAGAAGCTGACGGCGGCCGGCGACCCCGGCGGCGCGAGGTTCGGGTTGACGTAGCGCGGCGTGAAAAACCCGGGCTGTCCGAAGAACACCGCTTCCCAGTAGCTGATCGTGTTGGCGAGCTTCGGCTCGACGTCGCGCACCCAGTCGAACACCGCGTCAGGGCGGGAGATCGCTTCCCAAAAGGCGGCGAGCTGCGCGATGCGGCGTTCGGGCGGGTTGCCGGCGATGATCGCGGCGTTGAAGGCGCCGATGGAAATGCCGGCAACCCAGTCCGGGGCGTACCCGGCGTCTCCCATCGCCTCGACCGCGCCCAGGTGATAGGCGCCGAGCGCGCCGCCGCCCTGCAGGATAAGCGCGATCGTCGGCTTCGCAGCCTCGCCCTGTCCGCCCATCGTCGCGCGCCCCCTCCGCTTCCGGAAAGTTACGCGGAATGGCCGGTCGCGCCAACCGGAGGCAGAAGCGAGCCTCAGCCGTCAAGCTTGGGCACGCGCAGGGGCTCGCAGCTTGCTTCCCGTCTCATTTAGTTGCCAACGGATGCACTATTGTCCGGCTTCGAGACGATAACTGGCCGCGCCGTGGCTCTCCGCTTTGTGACCAACCAAGGGCGCGGAATTCGCCTTGCCGGCGCCCGCTCGCCCGCGGAAACGTAATGGTCCCGGCGCTTGCATTTCGTTTCGGTATGCGGGTAACTCTGCATACCGACCGGGATAACGATAAGTGGAAGGCTTCGTAGATCGGCTTGCGGATGTTTACACCCGCACGCATCTCAAGAATCCTTACCGGACCTACCGTCTGTTGCGGCGCTTCGCACCCGTCTGGCGACTGCCGCCGGTGGCGCAATTGTTCTTTGAACAATATGAGTGGGTTCTGACCCGTTACGAAGACTGTGCGCTGGCGCTGCGCGACCCGCGTCTCCGCGCGCATGAGCCGGGCGAGATGTGTCAACGGTTCGGCCCGGCTTCGGCCGAACCGTGCGTGCAGGATTTTGCGAAGATTATCGCTCTCCAAAACCCGCCGCATCACACAAGGCTGCGCGGTTTGCTGCTCCGAGCCTTCACGAGCCGCCGGATGGAGGAGCTGCGTCACTTTGTGCAGGAAAAGGCCGATCAACTGCTAGACCGGGTGTCGGCGGCGGGACGGATGGACGCCATCGCCGATCTGGCTTTTCCCGTCGCGACCTTCGCCATCTGCCGCCTGATCGGCATCCCCGAGGAGGATCTCCCCCGATTCGCCGGTGGAACAATGAACAATTTGCTCCTGTTCGAACCGGCTCCCCTGACACGCAAGAAGCTGGCTCACGCCAATGAGGCTTTCGAAACCTCGGGCGGTTATTTCGAGGCGCTTTTGGAGACGCGGCGCCAGCTTCCGCAAGACGATCTGATAACGCAGCTTGTGCAGGCCGAGGGAGCGGGCCTGGTTTCGCGGGCCGACTTGCTCGCGAACATACGGTTCCTCTTTGTCGCGGGACATGAAACCGTTGTCGGCTTGATCGGCAACGGGCTGCTTGCTCTTCTCGGCCATCGCGAGCAATGGCAAGCGCTGCGCGCCGATCCAGCCCTGGTCGCGGGCGCGGTCGAGGAGATGCTCCGCTACGAGCCGCCGGTGCAGGCAGTACAACGTGTCGTCAGCGAGAAAGTGGAGCTGAACGGCACGACGTTACGGCCGCGCGAAACCGTCGCGATCCTGATCGCTGCCGCGAGTCGCGACCCTTCCGTGTTCGAGCGTCCCGACCGGTTCGACATCCTGCGCGGCAATGTCCGATCGCTTTGCTTTGGCGGCGGCATTCATTTCTGCATCGGGGCGCAGCTCGCGCGACTGGAGGCGACGGTCGTGCTCGAAACGCTGTTGCGGCGCTTACCGAGCCTGCATGTCGCCCAATCCTACCGCCCCGACTGGCGCCCGAGCGTGTTCCTGCGCGGGCTCGGGAGCCTGCCTCTGGTCTGGCGATGAGCGCGCGGCCGGTGCGTCCGGACGCCGGATCCTCCGTGAGCAATGCGGAACAGGCTTTGCCTGCGCCGGGCCCGGGCTGACGGGCGCCGTATATGGCGTTGCGGATCTCCGGCGCGTCCGTACGCACACCGCTCCCCGCCTTTGTGCTGTTTGCGGTCTTGGTGGTGCTTGGCATTGCCGGGTTTCGCGCGTTGCCGATCACGCGGGCTCCCAACGTGGACATTCCGGTCGTCGCCGTCACGGTGACGCAGCCCGGAGCCGCGCCGCCGGAGCTTGAGGCGCAGATCACCAAGCGGATCGAAGATGCCGTCGCCGGCGTGCCGGGTGTGAAGCACATCAGGTCGAGCGTGACCGACGGCAGTTCCACCAGTTGGATCGAATTCCGCCTGGAGGTCGGCATCGACCGCGCCGTCAACGACGTCCGGGACGCGGTCGCCCGGGTGCGCGCCGACCTGCCGAGCGCGATCGACGAGCCGATCATCGAGCGCGTCGACGTCGTCGGGCAGAGCATCCTGACCTTCGCCGCTTCGGCGCAGAGCCTGACGCTCGAACAGCTATCCTGGTTCGTGGACGACACGGTCACGCGCGCCCTGCAGGACGTCCCGGGCGTCGGCAAGGTGGAGCGGATCGGCGGCATGACCCGCGAGATCCGGGTGTCGCTCAACCCCGACCGGCTGTTCTCGCTCGGGATTACGGCGGGCGAGGTCAATGCGCAGCTCCGGGCGACCAATCTGGATCTGGCCGGCGGTCGCGGCGAGGTCGCCGGGCAGGAGGAGAGCATCCGGACCCTGGCCAGCGCGCCCGATCTCGCCTCGCTGGCCTCCGCGTCCATCGTTCTGAGCGGTGGCCGCCAGGTCCGGCTCGACGATCTGGGCCACGTCACGGATGGCGGCGAAGAGCCGCGAACCTTCGCCCGGCTCGATGGCGAGCGCCCGGTGGTCGCCTTCGCCATCTACCGCGCCAAAGGCGCCAGCGACGTCACGGTGTCGCGGCTGGTGGCGCAGCGGCTCGCCGCGGTCTCCGCCGCCCACCCAGACGTTTCCTATACGGTGATCGACGACGGCGTCCGCGCCAGCCGCGGAACGTTCGACGCCGCGATCCGTACCCTCGCCGAGGGCGCCGCCTTCACGATCCTCGTCGTTTTCCTGTTCCTTCGCGACGTCCGCGCAACGTTCATCGCCGCTGTCGCGCTGCCGCTTTCGATCATCCCGGCTTTCGGGGCGATGTGGCTCATGGGGTTTTCCTTCAACTTCGTCAGCCTGCTGGCGGTCACGCTCGTAAGCGGCGTTCTGGTGGACGACGCGATCGTCGAAATCGAAAACATCGTCCGTCATATGCGGACCACCGGCGTGCATGCGTACCGGGCGGCGATCGAGGCCGCCGACGAGATCGGACCGGCGGTTGTCGCGATCACGCTGACGATCTCCGCCGTCTTCGTGCCGGTGAGTTTCATGGGCGGCATTGCGGGCCAATACTTCAAGCAGTTCGGGCTGACCGTCGCTGCCGCCGCGATCGCCTCCCTGCTCGTCGCGCGGCTGATCACGCCGGTGATGGCGGCCTACCTTCTCCGTCCCGTGCGCCGCACCCGTAGGCTTCGGCCGCTGACCATGCGGCTCTATCTCGGCGTATTGAAAGCGAGCCTGCAACATCGGCTTCTGGCGGTGCTCGCCGGGTTCCTCATGTTTGCCGTTTCCATCTGGTCGCTGAGCCTGCTGCCGATCGGTTTCATTCCGGCGGATGACAGCGCGCGGGCCGTCCTTTCGCTTGAGTTGCCGCCGGGATCGACCCTCGATGCGACCGCCGCCAAGACCGACGCGGTGGCCCACGCATTCCGGGCCGTGCCGGAAGTGGTTTCGGTGTTTACGGTCGGCGGCAGAACGCCGAGCGGCGCCGATCCGGAGGTGAGGCGCGCCTCCATGGTCGTGACCCTGGCGCCGAAGGATCGTCGGTCGCGCACGCAGAAGGCGGTGGAAAGCGACTTGTCGCGCCTGCTCGCGGCGATCCCGGATACACGCGGATGGTTCATCAACGACCGGGACGATCGGGAACTTTCCGTGGCCGTGCTCGGCGACGATCCCCTCGCCCTCGATCGCGGGGCCGCCCGGCTCGAGAGCGCGATGCGGCGGACGCCGAAGCTCATGAACGTCGTCGCGAGCGGCGGCGCGCAACGGCGGGAAATCCATATCGTCCCACGCCGTGACCAGGCGGCACGGCTCGGGGTGTCGGCCGCGACGATATCGGAGGCGGCACGGATTGCAACGTTGGGCGATGCCGAAGCCAACCTCGCCCGATTTCATTCCGGTGACCGGCTCGTTCCGGTCCGGGTAGAGGCCGACCGGACCCTTCGCGGGGATATGAACCTGATCGGCGCATTGCCGGTCGCAACCGCGACCGGGACGGAAATCGCGCTCTCGGCCGTCGCCGACATTTTCATGAGCCAGGGCCCGACATCGGTGGAGCGTTACGACCGGGTCCGGCAGATCGTCATCGGCGCCGACCTGACGGAAGGTCTGGCACTCGGTCAGGCGCTCGACGACATCAACGCGCTGCCCGAGGCAAGGGAGCTTCCCCCGGGCGTCAGGTTGCAAAGGGTCGGTGACGCCGAAATCATGGACGAGGTGTTCGCGTCCCTCGGAAACGCGGTGAAGCTCGGATTGCTGATCGTGCTGGGGCTGCTGGTGCTGCTGTTCGGCAGCGTCTTGCAGCCATTCACGATTTTGCTTTCCGTTCCGTTGTCGCTCGGCGGCGTCACGCTTGCCCTCGTGCTGACGGGAGAGCCGATCAGCCTGCCGGTTGCGATCGGCGTGCTGATGCTCATGGGCATCGTGACCAAGAACGCCATCATGATCGTCGACGCCGCTCACGAGGAGCGTGCGCGCGGCGCCGCTCGACTGGATGCCATTCTCGCGGCCGCCCACAAGCGGGCAAGGCCGATCGTCATGACGTCGATTGCGATGATTGCGGGCATGATACCGAGCGCGTTCGGCACCGGAGACGGCGGCGAGTTTCGTGCGCCGATGGCGACCAGCCTGATCGGCGGCCTGATCGTGTCGACCTTGCTGTCGCTGGTTTTCGTGCCGTCGCTCTACACCGTCATTGACGATTGCTCCCGCCTGCTGGCGCGCGTGCTGGGTCGTCTGTTGCTGTCGCGCAACACGCGTACCAGGTCCGAACTCACCGGCGAACTGGACCGCCACATCGCCGATTGAGGGGCGAACTCGATGCCCAGTCTGGCAACCGTCGGTTGATTCGTTTCGAGGAGCATATCCCGGCGCGACGCTTCTTAGGCCGGCGAAGTCCTTGCATTTGCAAGAGGTAGGCTGCCATTAAAGTTTCGTGTCACGTTAGGGACACTCTGGCGCGCATCTGCGCCGACCTCTGAGAATTACTACGGTGGTTTCGATCGGCTACTTTTCAGGTCATGCAAAATAGTGTTCATACGCTGGACGACTCGGGGCGGGGAGCATTCACGGCCGCTCCGAGGCTAAGTTGCGATACATTATCTTGTATTTTGACATAGAGACCAGCGTGCGCCAGCGGCGATGATGAGCGAAAGTCGGCCAAGAGGCAGCGGTTGGCGTTGGGGCATGGTCGGCACGTCGCGCATTGCCGGCGATTTCGCGCGTGCACTCGCGCGAGTCGATGGGTCTCGCTTGCAAGCGGTCGTTTCGAGAAACCCTGAAAATGCGAGGCGGTTCGCGGCGGAGCACGGAGCGGTCAAGGCTCACCCCGACGTCGCTGCGTTGCTCTCCGATTCCGAGATCGATGTTGTCTACCTGGCGGCCCCGACGCACGCGCATCACCGGCTCGGCTTGGCGGTCGTGCAGGCCGGTAAGCATCTGCTGTGCGAGAAGCCTTTCACGGCAAGCGTCGGCGAGGCCGAGGAACTCGTGGCGGCCGCCCGCCGCAACGGCGTTTTCTGCATGGAAGCGATGTGGCTGCGCTTCAACGCGGCGATCGAGCAATGCCGCGCTGATCTGAGTTCCGGCCGCCTCGGCCACGCATCGTCGATGACCGTCGAAGTCGGATACCTGAAAGACTTGACCAAGCTGGGAACGCCCGAGGCGGGACGCGGGGCCACCGCGGTTTTCGGGTGCTACGGCCTGAGCCTCGCTCTGTTCCTGTTCGGCGAGCCGCGAGAGGTGCGGGTCGCGGCGGCGCGGAATGCCGCCGGCGTCGACCTCGATGCCGCCTTCATCCTCGATTACGGACAGAAGCTCGTCACCGTTCTCGCGTCGGTGTCGGCGACGTTGTCGAACGAATTGCGGATCTTCGGCAGCGAAGCGCGCATCGTCGTTCCGGCGCCGTTCCTGGATGCGGAGCGGCGCATCATCATCCCGGACGGCTCGGGACGCGCCAAGCGCCTCCTGAACCTGGCGTACGAGCCCGTTCGGAAGCGGCTGCCGAAAGCCAAGGCTGCCGCCGGCAGCGGCCTGCGCGGTGAGATCGCCGAGGTGACCCGATGCCTCGATCAAGGTTTGAGCGAAAGTCCCGTGATGCCGCTCGGCGATACGCTCGCCGTGCACGCTCTGATGCAGAAACTGAAACGCACGTCCGTCTGAAAGGCGCACTCAAATGCGAGTGGCTGTGATCGGCTGTGGCTATGTCGCGGATTACTACATCCGGAACATGGCGGGCCACCCCGATTTCGAGGTCGCGGGCGTTTACGACCGGAATGAAACCAGGCGCGACCGGTTCGCGCAGTATTTCTCTCTGCCCGCCTATCCGTCGCTCGACGCGGCGCTGGCGGATCCGGATGTTCAGCTCGTTTTTAACCTGACCAACCCGATCAGCCACTTCGCCGTTTCGGCGGCCGCCATCCGCGCCGGCAAGCACGTCTACACCGAAAAGCCTCTCGGAATGACGCTCGCCGAAGCGCGCGAATTGGTGGCATTGGCGGCGAGCCACGGGGTCAGGATCGGCGCGGCGCCGTGCAATGTGCTGAACGCGACATGCCGGGAGCTTGGGAAGGCGATCCGCACCGGGGTCATCGGTCGGGTCCGGCTCGTTTACGCCAATTACGACGACGGCATGATCGCGCCGAACCGCGCGCCTTGGAACTGGCGGTCCGGATCCGGGGCGCCGTGGCCGGCCGCAGATGAGTTTACGGTCGGCTGCACCTATGAGCATGCGGGATACGCGCTGGTTCCGCTGGCCGCTTTGTTCGGTCCGGCGCGCACGATCACGGCTTTCGCCTCGCTACAGGTTCCGGACAAGGGTATTCCGATCGAAAGCATGGCGCCGGATTTTTCCGTGGGCTGCATCGAATACGACAACGGCGTCGTCGCCCGGCTGACAGCCGGCCTGGTTGCCCCCGAAGACAAATCGCTGACCGTCGTCGGAGATCGCGGGAGTCTCGTTGTTCAGCATCTTCGCAACGATGCGCAAAAGATACTGATCAGCAGTCCCGAACCGACCGGGAGCCTCGCCGCCAAGGCAAGAAGGGGCGCGCTTCGCTTCGGCGTGCAGATCGCGGGTTGGCCGCACTACAAGACCTATTGCCGCCCGGTCCTTCCGCCCTCGGGCGTGGCGGGGCCCGACAAGCCCGTGGATTTTCTGCTCGGCCCACAGGACATGCTGGACGCCATCCGGACCGGGCGGCCGCACCGTCTGTCCGGCGAACTCGCCGTCCATATCGTCGAGATCGTCGAGGCGCTGCAACATCCGGAGCGGTTCGGCCATCGCCGAATCCTCGAAACGACATTCGATTGGAGCGTTCTCAAGGACGAGCGCACGGAACTGGCCGCATAGGCGTCCGGCCAACCGGCTTCGCCGTCAGGCGGCGACGCGACGTTCCGGCTCGAGTACGATTGTGAGCGCGTCGACGAGCCGGTCCATCATCGCGTCGGTGTGGAACGGGCAGGGTGTGATGCGCAACCGCTCTCCGCCACGCGGCACCGTCGGGTAGTTGATCGGCGTTGCGTACATCGCGAATTCGTCCAGCAGCCGCTGGCTGACGGCGCGGCAGCGCGCCGCCTCGCCGATATGCAGCGGCAGGATGTGGCTTTCGGAGTGCATCACCGGCAGCCCGGCCGCGAGGAGGCGCGCCTTCAGCGCCGCCGTGCGTTCGAACAGCTTGACCCGCAGATCCGGGTCGCGGCGAAGGTGCCGCACGCTCGCGAGCGCGGCGACCACGGTCGGCGGCGGTAGGGAGGTGGTGAAGATAAATCCCGGCGCGACCGAGCGGATATAGTCCACCACCTCGGCGTCGCCCGCGATATAGCCGCCATGACAGCCGAAGCCCTTCGCGAGCGTGCCCTCAATGATGTCGACGCAAGGCGCGACGCCGTCCCGTTCCGAAACGCCGCCGCCCTGCGGACCGTACAACCCGACCGCGTGCACCTCGTCGAGATACGTCATGGCGCCGAACCGCCCGGCCAGCTCGCAAATGCGGCCGATCGGCGCGATGTCGGCGTCCATCGAATAGACCGACTCGAAGGCGACCAGCTTCGGCGCGTCGGCGGGCGCCGCCGCCAGCAGCTCCCCGAGATGCGCGATGTCGTTGTGCCGGAAGATCTGCACAACGGCGCGCGAGCCCTTGATGCCCGCGATCATGGAGGCGTGGTTCTTCTCGTCCGAAAAGCAGATCCAGCGCCGGTCCGGCCCCTCCGGCGTGCTGTTGAGGATGGCGGCCAGCGCCGCCTGGTTCGACACGAAGCCCGACGTGAATAGCAGGCCAGCCTGCTTGCCGTGCAGGTCCGCGAGTTCGGCCTCCAATTCATGCACCTGCGGGCTGGTGCCGCCGATATTGCGGGTGCCGCCGGCGCCCGCGCCCATGCTGTGCGCCGCCTCCGCCGCAGCTTCGATCACCGCCGCGCTCACGCCCATGCCGAGATAGTCGTTCGACGACCAGACTAGTACCTCCCGGCCGTCCGGGCGGCGGTAGAGCGGGAACCGGTCGGCCTGTTTCTGCAACGATGTGAACGTGCGGTAGCGGCCCTGGCGCTTGATGTCGTCGAGCGAGCGGCGGCAGAAATCGTGGAAACGGTGCATGCGGACGCGCCCTAGGGAAACCGGCGGTTTTCAGGTACGACCGGGCAGCCGGGGTGGCAAGTGCGCCGCGTCACAGGTCCGGAGGTCACGCCCGATCATCCCGAGGTCAGGGCCGGCCCATATTCAGCGCACATAAACGCGCACCTCGCGGGCGGTCGCCGCCGCGTCCGAACGGGCGCCGAGGCGAATGTCGCCGTCCGGCACGCCGAGGCGAACCATCGTGCGCATCACCTCGGCCGCGTCGGCCAGCCCCGCTTGCGCGGCCTGGGCGATGCCCGGTGTGCCGCCATTCCCGGGCACAACGCTCACCACGTCGAAATCGACGGCGGCATCGCGTGACCGCGCCGCCTGGATCGCATAGCGGAGCGGCCCCTCATAGGACGGGTTCGGCACGTCATAGCGGATGGTCAGCAGCGGCGAGCGCCGGTCCGGCACGGCGGCGGCGTTCACCTGCTGCGCTTCGGGCGCCTCCGGGTCGGGCGCAAACGTCCGCTGGTCGATCAATGCGCAGCCGGCGAGGGCGAGGGCCGCGCCGAGCAAGACGGGAAAACGAGGCGGGCGTGCGGATCGCATCAGCCGGCAATAGCCGAACCGGGCGCGAGCGAAAAGCAGGCGGCTCGCTGGACGCACGCTCCGGGGGACAGAGATCACTCGGCGGCGCGGGGCTGAGCTTGCGCCTGGGAGTGGCGCGCCTTCGCCAACAAAGCGAGCTGCGGCGACAGCGCGAGCATGAGCGGCAGTACTGCGAGCGCCGTCGCCGCAGCGGCGACCGTCGCCCAGGTCTGCCCCGCCGCGTCGCCGAGCCGCCCGTAGAGGATGGGGGCGAGCGCACTGGATCCGAGGGTGCCGGAGTAGAACACCGCAAAGGCGCGCTCGACCGTCCCGGGTGCCACGAGCTCCGGCACCGTGCCGTAGAGCACGGAGGACGTGCCGTTGAGCATGACCCCGAGCACCGGCAGCAAAACGAGGCTCGGGACCAGCGGCAAGGCGAGGATGGCGAGGATCGCCGCCGCGGTGCCGGTCTCCGTCAGGACCACCGTCGCCAGCAGGCCGAAACGCGACCCGAGCCAACCGCAGGCGGCCTTGCCGCAGGCGCCGCCGATGAACACGAGCGAAAGTGCCAGGCCCACGGTCGTCAGCGATGCGCCCTTGGCCCCGAGCAGGAAGGGCAGGAACAGCAGAAAGCCCATCCGCGCCGCGCTATCCAGCACGCCGATCGCGAACAGCAGCGCGAAGCCCCGGCCGCCGGCGGTCGCCGGTGCCCTCGATGCCGGCGGGTGGCGCGCGGCCGCGGTTTCGGCTGCCCGCGGCATCAACCATTGCAGCAGCCCCGCCACCCCGGCCCCCAAGGCGCCCATGATCCAAAGCGCCGCCCGCCAGTCGAGCGCCGTCAGCAGCAAGGAGAGAGCGGGCGGCAGTGCCGCCTTGCCGAGATCGCCCGCGAAATTATAGGTGCCGAGCGGGCCGCGCGCCGCGTCTCCATACGCCCGCGAGACGGCGGCCGAGGCGAGCGGATGCTGGGTGCTGCCGCCCGCACCGGCCAGCACGAGAGATGCGCAGAGCCCGGCCAAGCCGCCGGACAGGCCGGCGAGGGCGAAGCCGCCCGCGCTCAGCAGCGTGCCGAGCACGAGCACGGTGCGCACGCCGAAACGGCGGGCGAGCTGGCCGGAGGGCACCTGCAAGGCGGCGAGGGCGCCCACATAGACGGCGCGCAGGGCGGCCAGTGCGCCGTAGCCGAGCGCGAACTGCGCCTGCCAGACCGGCAGCAGGACGTAGATCATGTCGGTGAAGCCGTCATGCAGCGCGTGCGCGAGACCGGCAAGCGCGAGGGTCCGGCGTGCGCGCGAGGTGGCTGTCTTCGCCAGGGTGGCGCTCATCCGCACATCCTCCGGCGAAGGAAGTATCGGGGAAGCGAAGCGAAAAATCTCACACCGGGCAGGATGAGCGCGTGATCGGCTGCACGCAATCGATGTATTCTGCACCGGCATGTCAGGAAAACTCACGTCGTGAGCCGGACACCTCGGCGGCGGCGGCTGTTGCCGCCGCTGAACGCGGTTCGCGCCTTCGAAGCCGCCGCCCGCCACGGCAGCCTGGTCCAGGCCGCCGCCGAACTCGGGGTGACGCATGGGGCGATCAGCCGCCAGGTTCACCTGCTGGAGGAATGGCTCGGGGCACCGGCGCTGTTTCGGCGCCTGAGCCGGGGCGTCGGGCTGACGCCGGATGGTGACGCGTTGCTGGCTGAATTCGGTCCGGCGCTCGACCGCATTGCGGCGGCGGCACGCCGGCATCGGGACCGAGGCGGCGAACCGGCCGCAACCGTGCTGCGTGTGAATGCGCTGGCGACGTTCAGCCTCCGATGGCTACTGCCGCGCCTGCCCCGGTTCCGCGCCGAGCATCCCGGGATCGAGGTGCGGCTGACCACCTCCAACGAGCCCGTCGATGCGCTCGCGGAGGAGCACGACGTGGTTATCCGGGGCGGCCCGGATGTGTTCCACGGCTATGTCTCCTATCCGGTCGTCGCCGAGCGCCGCTTGCCCGTTTGCAGCCCCGCCATCCTGGAACGGAACGCGCTACAAACCGTCGCCGACCTCGAACACCACGCGCTGCTGCATGTCGCGACGATGCCGAGGCTGTGGCGCGACTGGCTGACGGAAGCGGGCCACGCCGGATTGCAGCCGTTGGCCGCGTTGACCCTCGATCACTTCTATCTCTCCATCCAGGCGGCGATCGATGGTCTCGGCGTCGCCATGGGGCCGACGACCCTGGTGGGCGATGATCTCGCCGCCGGACGACTGGTGGCGCCGTTCCCCGCAATCAGCCTCCCCGCCCGCAGTTACTTCGCGTACCTGCCGGAACGCGATCCGATCGATCCGTCCGGCCAGATCTTCTGCGCGTGGCTGGCAAGCGTCTCCGAACGGGCCGAGACGCGCCCCTGAACGCAGCGGGCCCGGTGGGAGGGGCGTGGGCGTCGGCCCTTGCGACGGGTTGCTCCGAGCCGGCTTGACCCGTATAGGCCGAGACGACAGGAGACCCAATGGCAGGGACGGCAGGGCTGACCGCCTCCGAGCCGGGTCTGGCGTCGCAAGCCGGTTCCGCCGCGCCGCCGGCCCATGATCAATGGCGGATGTCGGACGCAGTGCGCGCAACCGCGCTCGGGCTGGCCGGCCCTGAGGGCGCCGGGGTTTGCCCGTTGCTGCACATGGCCGAGGCGATCACCGTTCTCTGGACCCGCTATCTCCGCTTCGATGCGGCGGATCCGCGCTGGCTGGACCGGGACCGCTTCGTCCTGTCCGCCGCGGGCGGCACGCCCTTGCTGCACGCGCTGCTGCACCTGACCGGCGACGGCCGGGATGCCGGGGCCCGCGCCGCCGCCGCCCCGGCCGGCAACGGGTTCGCCCTCGGGCGGGACGGCGCCGCCGAGCTTGCGGCGGGGCTTGCCGGGCAGGGCGTCGCGGCCGCCGTCGGCATGGCGTTGGCGGAGCGGATGCTCGCGGCCCGGTTCGGGCGCTCGCTCGTCGATCACCGGACATGGATCATCGCATCCGCAGGCGACCTCGCCGAAGGCGCGGGCCAGGAGGCGATCGCGCTCGCCGGCCATTACCGGCTGGACCGAATGACGTGCCTGTTCGACGACGGACCGGATGACGGCGCCGCCGCATGGGCGATCGAGCAATTCCGCCGGCTGGCATCCGGCGGCTGGGCTGTGAAGCAGGTGGACGGCGACGACCCGGCGCAGATCGCCGGCGCGTTGTCCTTCGCCATCCGCTCGAAGAAGCCGACCCTGATCGCCTGCCGCACCCGGCAATCGCCGCCCGGCGCCGCCCGGTCCGATGGCGGGGACCTCGCCGCGTTGCCGGAGCAGGAGGCCGAGCGCTGGCAACTCGCCGGGCGGCGCGGCGCCGCCGCCCGCCGGTCGTGGCTGAAGCGTTTGGCACGCCATCCAAGACGGCCCGAGTTCGAGCGGGTCATGGCGGGGCGCCTGCCGGAAACCTGGCAGGACGGGGTCGCCACGCTGAAAGCCGCATTCGCGCAATCGCAACAGGCCGTCGCCCCCAGCGAAGCGAGCGAACGGGTGATCGAAGCGTTCCTGCCGACGGTCACGGAACTCCTCGCCGGTGCCGTGCGGGGCGGCCAGGCCCGGGGCTTGGCCGAGGTCACGCCCGGGTCGTTCGGTGGCCGCTCCCTCGATTTCGGGTTCGGAAAACATGGCATGGCGGCCGCCCTCAGCGGGCTTGCCTCCCATGGCGGCCTGATCCCCTTCGCCCGATCGAGCGTGGTGGCGAGCGATTGGGTGCGCCCGGCGCTCCGTCTCGACGCCATGCTGGGGCAGCGGGTGATCCACCTGCTGACGCATGGCCCGGACGGCGGCGCCGGCGGTGGTCCGCCCTGGCCGGCCGAGCATCTGCCGAGCCTCAGGGCGATGCCCGGCCTGCTCGTGTTCCGGCCGGCGGATGCGGTCGAGACCGCCGAATGCTGGGAACTCGCCATGCGGCGCGGGGACGGCCCGAGCCTGCTCGTGCTGGCCGAGCAGAGCCTTCCCGCGCTGCGGGCGGAGGCGGCGGAAAACCGCTGCGCGCGCGGCGGCTACGTGCTCGCCGAAGCGGACGGCCCGCGCCACGCCACCCTGATCGCGACCGGGCCGGAGGTCGCGGTCGCGATGGAAGCGCGGCACCTCCTGGCCGCCGGCCGGATCGCGGTCGCCGTTGTGTCGCTGCCCTGCTGGGAGTTGTTCGAGGTGCAGGATGCGGCGATCCGGGCGCAGGTGCTCGGCGCCGCCTTGCGGGTCGGCATCGAAGCCGGCAACGGGTTCGGATGGGATCGCTGGCTCGGCGAAGATGGGGTATTCATCGGCCATAGCGGCCGGGGAGCATCGGTCTACGCGCCTTGCGGCGACCGGCCACCGGACATCACTGCGGCCGAAGTGGCGGCGTCGGTGCGAAGGCGGCTCGGTGACTTGGGCTTCGAAACAGACCTGCCATTGGAGGGATCAACAGAATGACCGTGAACGTCGCGATCAACGGCTTCGGCCGCATCGGCCGCCATATCCTGCGCGCCTTGGTCGAGTCCGGGCGGGACGACATCACGCCGGTGGCGATCAACGATCTCGGCAGCGTGGACGCCAACGCCCATTTGTTTCGCTTCGACAGCGTTCATGGCCGGTTTCCAGGCGAGGTCGAGGTGTCGGGCGACAGCATCACCCTGAAAAGCCGGGGCCGCAGCTTCGGCCCGATCAAGGTGACGGCGGAGCGCGACCCGACCAAGCTGCCCTTCCAGGGCGTCGACGTCGCGATGGAGTGCACCGGTATTTTCACCAGCAAGGAAAAAGCGTCGGCGCTGCTCACGGCCGGCGCGCGCAAGGTGCTGGTCTCGGCCCCGGCCGACGGGGTGGACGCGACGATCGTCTTTGGCGTGAACCACAAGACGATCACCAAGGACATGACGGTGATCTCCAACGCCTCCTGCACCACCAATTGCCTGGCGCCGATGGCGAAGGTGCTGCACGACCGCTTCGGCATCCAGCGCGGCTACATGGTCACGATCCACGCCTATACCGGCGACCAGAACACGGTTGACACGCTGCACAAGGATCTGCACCGCGCGCGCGCCGCCGCGATGTCCACCATTCCGACCAGCACGGGGGCCGCGCGGGCGGTCGGGCTCGTCATGCCGGAGCTGAAAGGCAAGCTCGACGGCACGGCGATCCGCGTGCCGGTGCCAAACGTGTCGCTCGTTTCACTCGATGCCAATCTCGAGAAGCCGGCGACCAAGGAGGAGATCAACGAGGCCATGAAGGCCGCCGCCGAGGGCGAGATGCGCGGCATCCTCGACTACAACACGCACAAGCTGGTCAGCGTCGACTTCAATCACTCGCCCGCCTCCTGCACCTTCGATGCGACGCAGACGGCGGTGGTCGATGGCGCGCTGGCGCGGGTGATGGGCTGGTACGACAACGAGTGGGGCTTCTCCAACCGCATGATCGATACCGCTGCCCTGTTCGGCAGCCTCTGATCGCGGCGGCGGAGCGCAAGCGATGGCATTCCGGACGCTGGACGATGCCGACGTGGCGGGGCGGCGCGTGCTGCTCCGCGCCGACCTCAACGTGCCGGTGCGGGAGGGCCGGATCACCGACCTGACCCGCATCGAGCGCCTGTCTCCGACCATCCGCGAACTGGCCGGCAAGGGCGCGCGGGTGATCGTACTCAGCCATTTCGAACGGCCAAAGGGCAAGCGCGTGCCCGAGATGTCGCTGGCCCCGATGGCGGCGGCGCTCGGCAAGGTGCTCGGGCAGCAAGTGCAGTTCGTCGAGGATTGCATCGGTCCAGCCGCCGAGCAGGCGGTGGCGCGCCTTAAGGAAGGCGAGGTGCTGGTGCTGGAGAACACCCGCTACCACGCCGCCGAGGAGAAGAACGAAGCGGAGTTCGCCGCCGCCCTGGCGGGCCACGGCGACATCTATGTCAACGACGCCTTCTCGGCCGCGCATCGCGCCCACGCCAGCACCGAAGGCGTCGCGCGGCATCTGCCCGCCCATGCCGGGCGCTTGATGCAGGCCGAACTGGAGGCGCTGGACGCGGCGCTCGGCACCCCGGTCCGGCCGGTGGCGGCGGTGGTCGGGGGCGCCAAGGTCTCGACCAAGCTTGATCTGCTCGGCAATCTGGTGCGCCGG
>JAFAXA010000129.1 GCA_019241425.1 Acetobacteraceae bacterium
ATGCTCTGTGCCCTGCTGCCGCTCGGCCCCGCCGCCGCGCAGCGGCAGCCGGCGCGCAAGCCCGCGCCTGCGGCGGAGCCGGGCGGCCCCAAGGCGCTCGGCCGCTTCGAAAGCTGGACCGCCGCCACCCACGAGGAATCCGGCCAGACGGTGTGCTACGCCTTCACCTACGCGACGAACTCGACCCCGGCGATCGCCGGCCGGCCCAAAGCCGTCCTGACCGTGACCGAACGCCCGACCGGCCGCGACGCCGTGGCAATCAGCGCCGGCTTCCAATACCCGACGGGCGCCGAAGTCACCGCTCAACTGGAGCAATCGGCCCTGAATTTCTACACCTCGGGCAATTCGGCGTTTGCGCGCGAGAGCGCCGTTGCCGTCGCCGCACTCCAGAAAGCGCGCCAGATCGTCGCCCGCTCACCCAATCCGCGCGGCGGTGGCCAGATCGTCGACACGTTCTCCCTGCGCGGCTTTAACCAGGCGTATCAGGCCATCAACAAGGCGTGCCCACGCTGATGGAAGCCGCGGCGGCGTTCAGCGAAGCGGAGCGGACGCGCATCCTCGCCAAGGCCGCGCTGTTCGCGCCGCCGCCGGCGCGGCTCGAAGATGGCCGTCAGGACCTGGTCGGCCTGTCGCGGGAGCAGCTTGCGGAGGCGCTCACCGCCTCCGGCGAGAAGCCGTTCCGCGCCAAGCAGCTCTGGCATTGGATCTATCACCAGGGCGCCACCGATTTCGCCCGAATGTCCTCCATCGCCCGCCCGCTTCAGCGTGTCCTGGCGGAGCGCTTCGTCATCGGAAGGCCGGAGGTCGCGACCGTGCAGACGGGCGCGGACGGCACCCGCAAATGGCTGTTCCGCTTTCGTGACCGCCAGGAAGCGGAGACCGTCTACATTCCGGACCGGCAGGAGGATCGCGGCGCCGTCTGCATCTCGTCCCAGGTCGGCTGCACGCTCTCCTGCCGCTTCTGCCATACGGGCACGCAGCCGCTGGTGCGGAATCTCGGGCCGGCAGAGATCGTCGGCCAGTTCGTGGCCGCCCGCGACAGCTACGGCGAATGGCCGAGCCCGAAAGGGGAAACGCCCCGCCTGCTCTCCACGATCGTGCTGATGGGCATGGGCGAGCCGCTCTACAATTACGAGAACGTCGCGCAGGCGATGCGGATCGTGACCGACGGCGAGGGTATCGGCCTGTCGCGGCGGCGGATCACGCTTTCGACCTCCGGCGTGGTCCCGATGATGGACCGGTGCGGCGCCGAACTCGGGGTCAATCTCGCCGTTTCCCTGCACGCCGTGCGCGACGAATTGCGCGACCATCTGGTGCCGCTCAATCGCAAATATCCGCTCGCCGAGCTGATTGCGGCGTGCCGGCGCTACCCGGGCGCGTCGAATGCGAGGCGGATCACCTTCGAATACGTGATGCTGGACGGGGTGAACGACTCCCCGGCCGACGCCCGCGAATTGGTGCGGCTGATCGCTGGCATCCCGGCCAAGGTCAACCTCATTCCCTTCAATCCCTGGCCCGGCAGCGCCTTCGTGACCAGCCGGCCGCAAGCCATCCGGCGGTTTGCGGACATTGTCATGGAGGCGGGCTACGCCTCCCCGGTGCGGTCGCCGCGCGGCCGCGACATCCTCGCCGCCTGCGGTCAGTTGCGAACGGAGAGCCGGCGCACGCGCGCGATGGAGGGTTCGCCGCCGGGGTAATCTCCAGGCGCCGCGTGCGCCGGGTTGAGCGCGCCGCGACCATCACATCCCGGCTGCCTCCGCGCAGGCGGTCAGCATGAGGGTGCCGGCACGTCCGCTTGCGTCACGAACCGCGCGATGCAGGCGCTGAATCGCTGTTCGAAATCAGGCGTGTTGCCCGCCCGGTGTCCGAGCAGACCGTCGGGCCGGTCGATCACCAGCAACTGCGCAACCTTCGGGCGGAGGATCGAGTCGAGCAGTTGGCGGCGCGCGCCGGCATCGCCGATGAACGGGTCGCCGTTGAACTGCACGAACACCACCCGCGCGTTCTGCGGCTGCGCGTCTTGCAGCAGCCGGCGAAAATCGTCGGTCTGACCGAGCAGGTTGAGGCTGGCGCCCGACCCGTGGGCGGCAGGCGAGACCGCGACCACGGCGTCCGCCACACCGGGCGTCGCCA
>JAFAXA010000177.1 GCA_019241425.1 Acetobacteraceae bacterium
TCCTTTATCTGGCGCAACTCGCCGACTTCCTTCACGTCCATTTCTGGCTGCGTGTGCTGTCGAGGATCGAACGCCGGGCTCGCGACGGCCACGGTCTTCGGACGGCCGACATCCGTCTTGTCGATCTCGCTGAACGCGCCCTCTCAAGAAGTGACCGGCGACGGCGCGGCGAGCAGCTTATTGCACGCATCCGGTCAGCCCACTCTTGAGCGGGTCGATCAGGCCCGAACAGAGGGCCGGCCGTTGGAAACCTCTATCGTTCATCGGGATCGGGCCAGAACGCTGTTAATCAAACCCAACACCCCGGTAGATCGCAGCCAGATTCAAAACGACTTCAAGCTCCGGGAGCGTCAACTCTGTCGTTGCGAAAGACTCGTCCCAACCCTGGGCGGTCGGCGGCAGAACCCTTTTGCCTCTCAGCACCCCTCGTCCCCGTTAGGCCCGCTCGACGCAGAGGGCGGTGCCCAGGCCGGCGCCGATCCAGAGCGCGGCCAAGCCGGGTGGGAAACGGGTTCGGTTATTGACCGCCTTCGCTGCCCTCGCCACCATCGTCTCCGTGCTGCCAGAACCGGTCAAAAGCGCGACTGATCCGCAAAACGCCGCGCAGGGCGCCTATTGGAACCAGCAGGCCGCGGCAAGCTGGATCGCGCTTCAGGACCGGCTTGACAAGGTGTTCGAGCCGCTGACAAGGCGGGCGATCGCGGCGGCATCGCCCCGCCCCGGCGAACGCGTGCTCGACATCGGCTGTGGCTGCGGCGGCACCGTCCTCGCATTGGCGGAGCATGTCGGCACCGGAGGCCACGTGCTCGGCGTTGATATCTCCGAACCCATGTCCGCACGGGCGCGGCAACGGATCGCCGCCGCCGGCTATACCAATCTTGAGATCGTTGTTGCCGATGCCGGGAACTATGCATTCGCGGCTGGCGAAAGCGATCTCCTGTTCTCGCGTTTCGGCGTTATGTTCTTTCCCGATCCGGCCGCCGCGCTCGCCAACCTTCGC
Organism: Acetobacteraceae bacterium; assembly: GCA_019241425.1. Taxonomy (GTDB): domain Bacteria; phylum Pseudomonadota; class Alphaproteobacteria; order Acetobacterales; family Acetobacteraceae; genus JAFAXA01. The sequence continues at coordinate 1,001 of JAFAXA010000177.1, forward strand.
CTCGCAATGCGGCCCGGCGGCCGTCTGCAATGGGTGGTCTGGCGCCCGCTCACCGACAATCCCTGGTTTCGCATCCCGCTCGAGGCGGCGCTGCCTGTGCTGCCACCGCCGGCGCCCGCCGATCCCTTCGGCCCCGGCCCCTTCGCCTTCGCCGACCCCGGCCGCGTGATCCACCTTCTGCAGGCCGCCGGGTGGCGCAATCCGAAACTTATTGGCAACGAGGCCGAACTGGCGCTGGGAAGCGACCCGGCCGCAGCCGCGGAACTCTGCACCTGGGTCGGACCGCTCGCGCGACGCCTCATCGAAGCCCATGCAACACCGGCGCTTCACCAAGCCGCGTGCCGCTGTGTGGAGAGAGCACTCCGTGCCCGCGCGACCGCCGACGGCCTCGCACTTTCCGCCTCGGTCTGGCTCGTTTCGGCCGAAACCTGACATCATCAGCGCGCAACTGCCGAAAGGAGCTCACAGTGTCGCACCTCAAAGCAACTGCGCTGGTTATGGCCGCTGCTCTCCTGGTCCCGGTAAAACCGACCGAAGCGCAGTTCGTTTATCCGCCGACCGACAGCCGGCTTGTTATCGACAACGTCGTGCCGCTTCGCCCGGCGAAGGTGCTGATGAACATGGACCACGACGCCTTCTCGGGCAGGCTGCCAACGGGCCTCTATTACACGGAGCTGCTGCTCGCGAACTACAAAGGCAGCAACGTTCCGCTCGAGGTCGTGACGATATTGCACGACAAGGGCGCCTATCTCGTTCTCAACGACGCGGCTTATGACCGCTTCAAGCACACGCACACCGGCAATCCTTGGAAGGGCAAGATCGCCGCGTTGCAAGCGGCCGGCGTCGCGTTCGAACTCTGCGCCTACACCTCCTACAACAATGGCTGGCTCAATGCCGACCTGCTGCCCGGCGTGAAGGTCGACAACGACGTGCTGCTGCGCCTCATCGACTTGACGCAGCAAGGATACGTGCAGATCCAGCCGTGACATGCCCCGCACGCGGGGAAAAGCGCGGCCGGGCTATCAGGGCTTGCCGGCGATGTAGATCCATTCGTTGCGCAAGAGACCGTATTCCACCTCGCTCTCCGGCGGCATGCGGAACGTCTCGACCGTGAAGCCGGCCTCCGCCAGCCGATCCGCGAAATCCAGTCCGTAGTAGCGTTTGTGATCTTCGCCGCCGAAATGCACGAAGCGCAGTTCGGGCGTGGTGATCGCGGGGTTCTCGTAGGTCTGCGGCCGGGTCGGGTTGATCGGCACGCTGAACACGCCGAAGCCGCCCGGCCTTGTCAGCCGGAACAGTTCCCGCATCGCCGCCCGGTCGTCGTCGATGTGTTCCAGCACGTGATGCGCGATCAGCACGTCATAGCTCGCATCGGGCAGCCCGGTGCGGGTGATGTCGACGCGGTGGTTGACGCCCTTCTGATGCAGATCGGCCGTTTCGTACAGCGGATTACCCTGCATCTGCCGCATCACGGTCTTCTCGGGCGCGAAATGCAGGATGCGCTTGCCGGCGAGCTTGTCGCCGCCGCCTTGGGTGACCCAGAGATGGGTCAAGCGATGCCGTTCGCGGCTGCCGCACATCGGGCAGCGCACGTCCCAGCGCGACGGCCGGCCGACGCTCACGAACACGCCCTGGTAGTCGCAAATAGGGCAGAGACGGGGGATTTTGACGCGCGAGAACTGGCCGCGATCGCGCCACCACGCTTCCAGCAACCTGCGCCGGACGATCCAGTTCAAGGGTTACGGCTCGAGCGGGCCGACAACCCCCGGCGCGTCGCGCGCCGGGGCGTCGATTCAGTCGTCGTCAGGCCCGCTCGACGCAGAGGGCGATACCCATGCCGCCGCCGATGCAGAGCGTGGCCAAGCCCTTCTTGGCGTCGCGCCGCTGCATTTCGTGCAACAGCGTGACGAGCACGCGGGCGCCGGATGCGCCGATCGGATGGCCGAGCGCGATCGCGCCGCCATTGACGTTCACCTTGTCCGTATCCCAGCCGAGATCCTTGTTCACCGCGCAAGCCTGCGCGGCGAACGCTTCGTTGGCTTCGATCAGATCGAGGTCGCCCGGCTTCCACCCGGCGCGCTCCAAAGCCATGCGGCTGGACGGGATCGGGCCGGTGCCCATGATCTTCGGATCGACGCCCGCCGTTGCCCAGGACACGATGCGGGCGAGCGGTTTGAGGCCACGCTGGCTGGCGCGGTTCGCCGACATGATGACCACGCCCGCCGCGCCGTCATTGATGCCGGACGCGTTGCCCGCCGTCACCGTGCCGTCCTTGTTGAAGGCCGGGCGCAGCTTCTTCAGGGTGTCGGCCGTGGTGCCGTGCTTCGGATACTCGTCCTCGGACACGACGATGTCGCCCTTGCGGCCCTTGATCGTCACCGGAACGATCTCGTCCTTGAAGCGGCCCGCCTTCTGCGCTTCCTCGGCCTTGCGCTGCGAGTGGAACGCGAACTCGTCCTGCTGGTCGCGGCCGATCTGCCATTGCTCGGCGACGTTCTCGGCGGTCTGGCCCATATGGTAGCCTTGGAAAGCATCCCACAATCCGTCCCGCAGCATGGTGTCGAGCATCTTGAGTTCGCCCATCTTCACGCCGTTGCGCAGATGCGCGCAGTGCGGCGCCTGGCTCATGCTCTCCTGGCCGCCCGCCACCACGATGTCGCTGTCGCCGTTGCGGATCGCCTGAAAGCCGAGCGCGACCGACCGCAGGCCGGAACCGCAGAGCTGGTTGATGCCATAGGCCGTCTTTTCGACGGGAATGCCGGCCGCGATCGCCGCCTGCCGGGCGGGGTTCTGGCCGGTGCCGGCGGTCAGCACCTGGCCGAGAATCACTTCGGACACTTCGCCCGGCTCGACCTGCGACCGCTTCAGCAATTCGTCGATGACGATCTTGCCGAGATCGTGCGCCGGGAGGCCGCTGAGCGCGCCGTTGAACGAACCGACCGGCGTGCGCGCCGCACTGGTGATGACCACATCTTCCATCTTTCTCGTTCCCCTTGGCGGCGATGCCGCTCCCTAAAAGGCGCGCATAACGCGCCCAAGCCTTGGCCGAGTCAAATTGGCGTATCGCCAATGATAACAACATGGAGGAAGCCCGGGCCGTGCGCGCCGCGCACATAGCTGCCCTCGATGTCCGTCGTGCCGCTGGCGCCGGTGATGATGTTGGCGTTGCGCGGCGGCGGACCGGCGGCGGCGGCGGCATAATCCTCGAGATGGGCGACGATCTGCCGGACGTCGATTGCGATCACCGAGTGCAGCGGCAGAAAGTTGAACAGCACGGGGGTGTCCGGCCCCGAATGGAACACCAGCGAGCCGGTTTCCGCGACGCCCCAGCGCGCGATTCCGATCCCCGCCGCCTGGTCCGCCGCCATTCCTTTGTGGAGTTCGATGCCGGCCCAGTCGAGTTCCAGCAATTCGGGCGCCGGCTGCAAGGCCGCGGCCTGCGGCAGCCCGTTCTCGCGCAGATAGCGGTCGACGGCGCGCGGGAAGTCGGCGAGGCGGGGCACCCGTTCAACGGTTGCGCCGATCTTCGGGGCCGAAATGCGCTCGGCGAAGACGTCGGTGAGACTGCGGTTCGGCAAGCGCGGCCGGATCAACTCCGGCGTTTCCAGCAGCGCGGCGGCCTCGGCGGCAATCGCCGCCGCTTCGCGCGGCGGGCCGAGCGCGGTCCGGACGGCTCCGAGGATCTGGGCGCGGGCATCGCTCATGCGTTGGGGCGCCGGGCTCGGTATTGGTCCATGAAGCTCCGGGCGGGCGGCGCCGGCATATCGCGGTATTCGGTCCATCCACCGGCGAGCGGCATCGACCTGATCCAGCCGCGGCGGCTGAACAGCCGCATGGCGGGGAGGCCGAACCGGGTCGCCAGGCGGTAGAGGCGGGGCCGGGTCGCGAGGAAGCGCCATACGCCGATGCCGGACCGCACGGAGGCGGGCTCGAGCCCTTCCCGCCAGCTCCGGTCCCGCCAGCCGCGCAGCAGGGTGGGCAGCGGGATCATCACCGGGCAGACCTCGGCGCAGCGCCCGTTCATCGTGCAGGCGTGGACGAGGTCGCGGGATTTGTCCAAGCCCTCGAATACCGGCGTCAGCACGGCCCCCATCGGGCCGGGATAGACGGAACCGTAGGCGTGACCGCCGATCTGGCGATACACGACGCAGTGATTCATGCAGGCGCCGCAGCGGATACAGCGCAACATTTCGCGTAAGCCGTTGGTCAACATCCGGGTGCGGCCGTTATCGACCAGCACGATATGCATTTCGTCTGGACCATCGGCGTCGCCCGGCCGCTTCGGCCCGCAGTGAAACGTGGTGTACTGCGTCAGTTCGCCGCCGGTTGCCGAGCGCACCAGCACGCGCAGCAACTCCATCGCGTGCGCCGTGGACGGCACCAGCTTTTCGATCCCGGCGGTGACGATGAACACGCGCGGCGGGGTCGCGGTCAGCTCCGCATTGCCCTCGTTGGTCACCGTGCAGGTGGCGCCCGTGTCGGCGACCAGGAAGTTGGCGCCCGCGATCCCGACATCCGCGCCGAGGAACTTGTCGCGCAACTCGCGGCGCGCGCTTTCGACCATCGCGCCCGGATCGTCGTTGCGCGGCGGCTCGCGGTGCTTCGCCTTGAACAGCGCCGCGATCTGCTCGCGGGTGCGGTGCATCGCCGGCCAGATGATGTGCGACGGCCGTTCGCCCGCGAGCTGGATGATGTGTTCGGCGAGATCGGTCTCGACCCGTTCGATGCCCGCTTCGGCGAGCGCGTGCGGCAGGCCGATTTCCTCGCCAAGCATCGACTTGCTGCGGGTGACGCTGCGCGCGCGGGCGTCGCGGCAGATCCCGACCACGATTTCGCAGGCTTGCTCGGCGGTGGACGCCCAATGCACGCGGGCGCCGTTCGCGCGCGCGTTGCTTTCGAATTGAAGGAGATAATGCTCCAGATTGGCGATCACGTGATCCTTGAGGCGGCGGCTGCGCTCGCGCGCACCGTCGAACTCAGCGAAGTCGGCGACGGCGGCGGCGCGTTTGGTTTCAGCCGTTCCCGTTGTGCGGTCGATCGCGACCTTGAGCACACGGTCGGCGAGCGCCGCCTTCGCGTTCGCCTTGAAGGTGTCCGCCGTGCCCGCCTCGCCCACCGTCAGCGCGCCTCACCGATGGCCGGGCCGGACGCCATGCCCGCCAGCGCTTCGACCGTGTGGAAGCAGCGGGTGCGCGCGCCGCGCCGGTGCAGCTTGCCCGCCATGTTCATCAGGCAGCCGAGATCGCCCGCCAGCAACAGGTCGGCGCCGGTGCGTTCGATCGCCGCCGCCTTCTCATCGACGATCACGTTGGAGATCGCCGGATATTTGACGCAGAACGTGCCGCCGAAGCCGCAGCACACATTGTCGCCGTCGAGCTTGCGCAGTTCGAGCCCGTCGAGCGCACCCAGCATCGCGCGCGGCTGCGCATGGATGCCGAGTTCACGCAAACCCGCGCAACTGTCGTGATAGGTCGCGCTCGCCTTGAGTGTCCGGCCGGAGGGCCGGAAGCCGCGCACCGTGTGCAGGTAGTCGGTGATCTCGTGGGTGCGGCCGGCGACGGTCCGGGCGCGCTCGGCGTAGGCGGGTTCGGCGGCGAGCATTTCGGGGTAGTGGTGCCGAATCATGCCGGCGCAGGAGCCGGACGGCACGACGACGTGCTCGAACGGCTCGAAGGCGTCGACGAATTGCCGGGCAAGCGCGGTGGCCGCGTCCGTCGCGCCGCTATTGTAGCCGGGCTGGCCGCAACAGGTCTGGCGTTCCGGCACGCTGACCCGGCAGCCCGCTTCTTCGAGGAGCTGCAGGGCGGCGAAGCCGATTTCCGGGCGGATCGCGTCGACGAGGCATGTCACGAACAGGCCGACGGCCGGTCTTGTTGCTTGCTGTTCGGCCATCCCCGTCCCTCACCGCCGTTCATAGGCGGATGGCGGCCAACGCGACAGCCCCCCGCGATCAAATTCTTATCATTCGAACTCAGCACCGCCTGCCGCGCTTAGGACGGCATTCCAAAAGGGGAGAGTGCCATGGGTATGTTCAGCCAGCCGATCAAGACGCTCGACGACCTGTTCGTTCACACGCTGCAGGACATCTACTACGCCGAGAATCAGATCACGAAGGCGCTGCCGACGATGATCGAAAAGGCGAGCGATCCGCAGCTCAAGCAGGGATTCGAGACGCATCTGAACGAGACGCGCAATCAGATCACCCGGCTGGAGCAGGTGTTCAAGATGCACGGCCAGGAGGTGAAGGGCGTCACCTGCGCCGCGATGGACGGCATCCTGGAGGAAGCCAAGGAGGTGATGGGCGACGTGGAGGACGCGGAGGTTCTGGACGCCGCCATGCTCTCCTCCGCCCAGGCGGTCGAGCACTACGAAATCACCCGCTACGGCACGCTGATCGCGCTCGCCAAGCAACTCGGCCGCTCGGATTGCGCCCAGGTGCTGTCGCAAACGCTCGAAGAGGAAAAGGCGACCGACAAGAAGCTGACCGATCTGGCGGAAAGCCGGGTCAACCGCAAGGCGGCCTGAGCCTTCACGCCCGGCGTGTGAGCGCGCCCGGCCGGGAATAGTTGGTCCGGCCGGGCCGTCACGGGATGCGGACGAAGATGTCGCGTCCTTCGGTTTTCACCTCGAAGCGGTCGACATTCGTCTCCACCGGCGGGCATAGCGCTTCGCCGGTGCGGACGTCGAACTTGCCGGCGTGCAGCGGGCATTCCAGTTCGTCGTCCTCGAGCCAGCCATCCGACAGCCTTGCGTATTCGTGCGTGCAGATATTGTCGATGGCGTGCAGTGCGCCGTCGCGCGTGCGGCAAAGCGCCACGTCGCGGTCGCCCACCCGCACGCCGATCACCTGACCCTTGGCGACGTCCGCGGCCGACGCCACCCGCACCCAATCCTCCGCCATCCCGTCCTCCTTCGAATGCGCCCTGAGCCCGGATTGTCGGCGGGGTTGGCACGGAGGGGAAGTGCTGCGACAACCGACGGATGCGTATTCCTTGGTGGCTGCCCCTGCTGCTGGGCGTCCTTTCAGCAGTCGGCCCGCTGTCCACGGATATGTATCTGCCCGGCTTCCCCGAAATCGAGAGCGATTTCGGGCGGCCGGCCGGAACCGCCCAGATCACGCTCGCCGCCTGGTTCGCGGGGCTTGCCGTCGGGCAGATGACGCAAGGGCCGCTCTCCGACCGCTTCGGCCGCCGCGCGCCGTTATTCGCGGGAAGCCTCGTATTCACGGCCGCTTCCGCGGCTTGCGCGCTCGCGCCCAATCTCGGGCTGCTGACGGCGGCGCGGGCGGTCGCCGCGTTCGGCGGCTCGGCCTGCATGGTCATTCCCCGCGCGATCATTCGCGATCTCGCCGAAGGGCACGCGGCCGCGCGGCTGATGTCGCAATTGATGCTGGTGATGGGATCGGCGCCCATTCTGGCGCCGACCCTCGGCGGCGCGATCGTCGCGGTCGCCAGTTGGCGGGCGATCTTCTGGATCTGCACGGCGTTCGGCGCCTTCTGCGCCCTGCTGGTCTGGCTGAAACTGCCGGAAACCTTGGCGGCGCATCACCAGCAGATGCTCCGCCCGGACGAGCTGGTGATGCGGTTCGCATCCATCGCGGTTGAACGCGGCTTCATCACCCATGCGTTGCAGGGCGGGTTCGCGATGTTCGGCCTGTTCGCCTATCTCAGCGGCTCGCCGCCGATCTTCATCGGCATGTTCGGCCTCGCCCCGGAGCGCTACGGCATCATCTTCGGCATTTGTGCCGCCGGCTATATCGGCGCGTCGCAGGTCAACGCCCGCATCCTGCCGCGCTTCGGGTTCTCCCGCGTGCTTCGCGCCGGTTCGTGGCTAGCCGTGCTCGCCGCCGCGGTGCTGACGGTGTTCGCCTTCGCAGGCAGCCGGCAGCTTGTGGCGATCGCCCTGCCGGTGTTCGTGTTCATGAGCAGCCTCGGCTTCGTGACGCCGAACGCGACGATCGGGGCGCTCGCCCGTCACGCCGGGCAGGCCGGAACGGCGACCGCGCTGATGGGGACGATGCAGTTCCTGCTGGCGGCGGCGAGCGGCCTGCTGGTTGGCCTGCTGGAGAACGGCACCGCCCGGCCGATGGCGTGCCTGATGCTTGCCGGCGCGGTCGCGGCGCTGATCGCCGACGGCTTCCGTCCACGCGCCTAGTCCCGAACGGCTACCCGGAGCTTCGATGCTGATCGGATTGCTGGTCCTGCTCGTCTGCCTGTTGGCCGGGGAGAGCGTCACCTGCCTGTCCATCCTGCCGGTGCTGGTGAGCCTGTGGCGCTGACCCCGCCCCCGGTCCTGTTCGCCGATCGCCGGTTCGTCGTGCTGAACAAGCCCGCGGGCCTCCCATCGCATCCCGGACCGCGCGGCGGTGCGAGCGTTGAGAGTTTCTTTCCGTCGCTGAGCCGCCGGCCGGCGGGGCCGTGGCTCGTGCACCGGCTCGACACCGACACCGCCGGGTGTCTGCTGGTCGCGCTCAGGCATGCGGCGTTGCTGGCGGCGCAGGCGGAGTTCGCGGCCGGCCGGGCGGGCAAGGTCTATTGGGCGGTCGTGCGCGGCCGGCCGGAAGCCGATAGCGGCGTGCTCGACACGCCGTTGATCCGCCGCAGCGGACCGGGCGGGTGGCGGATGGTGATCGACGCGGCGGGAGGGCGCGCGCTTACGGACTGGACGGTACTCGGCGAGGCGCCCGGGTTGGCGTGGCTCGAATTGCGGCCGCGCACCGGACGCACGCATCAGATCCGTGTGCAATGCGCGGAGGCGCTCGGCTGCCCGATCGCCGGCGACGCAGTGTACGGTGGCGGCGGCCCCGGCCCACTGCACTTGCTCGCCCGCGCGCTGTCCCTCGCTCTCACGCCGCCGGTTGCGGCAACGGCGCCGCCGCCGCCGCATATGCGCGCGGCGCTCGGCGGGTGCGGGTGGCGGCCCGCCGATGGCGGCGGGCAGGACGGCGGGCAGGTTCTGCATCTGCCTCGCTTGCATGGGCAGAACAGCCGGGAGCCGGATGCAGCAAAGCCTGATGCGTTCCGTCGCGAACGCGGGCGTTAGGTGACTTAAGGGCCTTTCGGGGAGCGCGGGAGCGCTCTCCACATGTACAGCTTGCGTTATAAGTCACGCTCTGGCGTTACAGGACATGACCTGCGTCTCCTATGCCGATCTGCGCCAGAACCTCGCCCGCTACATGGACGAAGCGGTGGAAAGCCGCGCCCCGAGCGTGGTGACCCGCCAAGCGGGCCGCGGCAATGTGGTCATGGTGTCGGAGGACGAGTTCGAAGGCTGGCGGGAAACCGTCCATCTCCTGAGCAGCCCGCGAAACGCCGCGCGCATTTTCGGTGCGATCCGCCAGCTCGATGCCGGCCAGGGTCGCGCGCGTACGCTGATTCCGGCGAAGGACACCGCAGGCTGAGTTGCGGGTCCTTTTTCGCGGACACCGCCTGGGAGGACATGTCGGGTTTCGCGCACGGATCGGAGCGTGCTGGACGAGATCGACCTGCTGATCGAGGAGGTGCGCCGCTCGCTGCATCGCGGCTGGGTAAACCGGAACCGCTGAAGGGCGATTTGGCGGGTTGGTAGGTTGCGGTGGATCACGGCGAGCACCGGGTCATGTACCGACCGGCAAACCGCGCATCGGCCGGGCGAGATCATTCCATGCCGGCACCATTATCGAGTGCTCCGGTTCCGGCAATTGCGAGCGCGCGGGATCGCGTTCAGCCGCGCCAGGCTTCGCTTTCCGGATCGGCGGCGATCCAATGGCCGGTGGCGCTCTCGACGACGTGGCGGATGCGGGCGTCCTCGAGATCGAGTTCGCGCTCGATGCGGCGCCGCGCCTCGTCCGTTACCCCATCGGCGGCGTAGAGCCGGGCCAACGCCGAGCGCTCGGCGGCGAGGAGCTGCATTTGCAGCGCCGCCTCGCGCGCGAGCGGACTGCCGGGGATCGCGTCGTCCACCGTCCCCGCGAACTGCGCGCGACGATCCAGATGGAGGCTGCGGAGCGCGGTCACCGCATCTTCGGACACCTCGCCGCCCTCCAGTTCCTCGAGCCGGGCAAGCGCGGCCTCGACACCCTCAATTCTGGCAAGCACCTCGTGCCGCTTGTTCGCCGCCGCCTCCGCCCGTCCGGCGGCATCGAGGCCGAGCCAGCCGATCACCCGCGGCAACGCGGCACCCTGCCCGACCAGCGTGACGACGATGACGCAGAACGTTGCAAACAATATGAGATCGCGCCCGGGAAACGGTCCGCCCGCGACCTGCAACGGGATCGACAGCGCCGCCGCAAGCGACACGACGCCCCGGATGCCGGTGAAACCGACCATGAACGCCACCTGCCAGGGCGGCGCCGGATCGCGCGTGCGCAAGCGCGCGGACAGCCAGCGCGGCAGGTAGGTCGCGGGAAAGACCCACAGGAACCGAACGGTGATCACCACCGCGCAGGTCAGCAGGCCGGCGAGGACGAGCGACGTCCACCCTTCGGCGCGGTTGCCGAACGCGACCGCCCGCGCCTGCAAACCGGTGAGCAGGAACACGAGCCCCTCCACCAGTCCGACGACGAGGCCCCACACGAAAAATCCCTGCAATCGTGTCGCGGGGGAGATCAGGCGGGGGCCGTTCCAACTGACATAGAGGCCTGCCGCAACGGTCGCGATCACCCCCGAACCCCCCATCGCGTGCGGCGGCCAGAAGGCGAGATAGGGCGTGAGCAATGCCAGCGCGATCTCGACCTGCGGATCGCGCGCCCAGTGCCGCAGCCGCAGGGCGGCCCAGCCGGCGGCCAAGCCCCACAGGATTTCGGTCGCGACGATCAGGGCGAAGGTGCCCACGGCGGCGGCGAGCGAAAACCGCCCGCTGGTAACGGCGGCAACGGCGAAGCTGAACAGGATGAGCGCGGTCGCGTCGTTCACCAGGCCCTCCCCTTCCAGGATGACCAGCACGCGTTCCGGGACCGCGAGCCGCCGGGCGATCGCCATCGGCGCGACGGCGTCGGGCGGCGACACCACGGCGCCCAGGATGAAGCTGACCGCCCAGGGCAGGCCGAGCAGCCAGTGGCCGACCGCCGCGACCGCCGCCGCCGTGAACAGCACGCAGCCGACCGCCAGCAGCATGATGGGGCGCAGTTCGGCGCGGAAGCCGCGCCAGCTCATGCCGACGCCGGACGAGTAGAGCAGCGGCGGCAGGAACAGCAGCAGCACGAGTTCCGGGTCGAGCGTCACCGGCGGCAGCCCGGGCACGAAGGCGACCGCCGTGCCCACGACCACGAGCACGATCGAGTGCGGGAGTTGCAGGCGGCGCGCCGCGACGGCCGTCAGCGCCGTGAGTGCGACGAGCGCGAAGCCGAGCGTCAGGAACGGGAGCATGGTCCGAAGCTGACCGAAAACCCGGCGCGCCGTCCATCCGGTTAAGCGCCCGGGGGTCGCCCCGGCCGCCGGGCAGCGGGTTCGAGTTGGAGCGGATCAATCGGCCGGAGCAAACCGGGCCCGATTGATGCACCGAAGGCGATGCGGTGAGCGGCTTTCGCCGGCCCCGACAGCGCCCAGGACACCCTGGCTGGCTTCGCTTCCCTGCAATATCGTCGCGCCCATCGCCGATCCCGAGGAGAGTTATGAAGCGCGGCCTCCGGCTCATCGTTCTGCTGCCGCTGGCCTCGGCCTGCGGAAGCACTGAGGTTGCGCTGCCCTATGCACCGGCGACGGCGACCGTTATGCGCGACAATCGGCCGGTCGTCGCACTGGGCTCGGTCGCGGACGAGCGGGGGGAACCTGATCCGCGCTGGATAGGGACGATCCGGGGCGGATTCGGCAATCCGCTGAAAACAATTCATGCGCGCGATGCAGTGGCGATTGAGGTTCGCAAGGCTTTCGAGGATGCGCTTGCCGCACGCGGATTGTTGGCGTCCGCTGGCGGGCAGCAATACCTGCTGCAGGTGAGAATACTCGATTTCAATGTGAACCAAACTTTGCGGCGAGAGGCTGACGTGAAGTTTGCGATCACCCTCAGTCATGGCTCGGCTGCACCGGTGTACGCGGACGAGATCCACGTCAACAGGGTGAGCGGCGGCGTCCTTGCGTTCGACAAGGGCGTGTTCTCCAACCCTCAGGACCTGCGCGCGGTGATGAACAGCGCGATGAACCAGGCGATCGATGAAGCGCTGGACAAGCCGAATTTCCGTGCCGCGCTGGGCGCCAGGGCCTGAATTCAAACGACCGCTACCGCACACTGATGTGGACCGGCGTCTCGGGGCCGGTGTCAGGGAGCCGCATTACCGCTCGCGCGGCTTCACCTGGCGGTGCGCGATCATTGCGTTGCGTATGATCGTGGCGTCGAGGCGCCGTCCGATGGCGTCGGCAGCCAGCGTCCGGATCAGATCGTCCACGCCGGCGATGGGTTTGCCGTCGAGGGCGAGCAGGATGTCGCCGACCTGGAGCCCGGCTTGCGCGGCCGGACTGTCCGGTTCGATCTCGCCGATGCGCACCGCTGAGAACGAGCCGATGCCGAGCGTCAGGGCGAGGCGCCTCGGCAGCGGCAGCGTCTGTCCGGCGATGCCGAGATGCGCGCGCCGCACCCGGCCATGCGCGATCACCTCGCCGACCACGAACAGCGCGGTGTTGCTGGACACGGCGAAACAGATGTTCTGCGCGCCGCCGATCATCGCCGTGTTGATGCCGACGACGTCGCCCGCGCAGGAAACGAGCGGGCCCCCGGAATTGCCGGGATTGAGTGCGGCGTCCGTTTGGATCACGTCCTCGATCAGGCGGCCGTTGCGGGAACGGAGCGAGCGGCCCAGCGCCGACACGACGCCCGCGGTGACGGTCGATGAGAAGCCGAGCGGGTTGCCGATCGCAACCACCAGATGGCCGCGGCGCAGGTGTTTGGAATCGCCGAGCCGCGCGAACGGCACGCCGGCCGGCAAGGGCGCGCGGAGCAGCGCGATGTCGGTGTCCGGATCGTCGCCCAGCACGTCGGCTTCGGCCGCGCGGCCATCCGGCAGAGCGAGCCGCACATGGCGCGCCCCAGCGACGACGTGGCTGTTGGTGAGCACGAGACCGTCGCTCGCGATGACGACGCCCGAACCGGCGCCGCCCCGCCGGCCGGACGCGCGGCTTTCGACGCGCAGAACGGCCGGGCCGACGCGATCGGCAATCCCGGCGACGACCCTCGAATAGGCGTCGAGCGGCGACTCCGTGGCCGGAGGCGGCGCTTCGTCCGGTTCGTCCGGGCGGATATCGGCATCGAACATGCCGATTATGTGCGGATGGAAAACGGCCGTCGCACCCGCCCATTTGGGCGGGTCGGCCGCGCCCGCTACGCGGTGCGGAACGGGGCGTTCAGACGCACGATCGTCCAGTTCAGGAACGAAGCGAACGAAACCCAGAGCAGATACGGCACGAGCAGCCACGCGGCGCCCGGCGAATACGGCCAGAGCGCGACGATCAGAGCGAGGATCGACAGCCAGAGGAACACCACTTCACCGAGCGCCCAATCCGGGCGCTGCCGCGTGAAGAACAGCCAGCTCCAGGCGATGTTCAGCACGCTATTGGCCGCGAACAGCAGCACCATCACCGTGCGCGCGGCGGCGTCCGGCGCGCGATACCAGGCAAGCGTCGCCGACAGCACGGCGAGCGCGAAGATCAAGGTCCAGGCGGGGCCGAACAGCCAGTCGGGCGGCTGCCAGGAGGGTTTGCGCAGGCCGTAATACCAGGGGCCAATCTTGGTCAGCAGCGCGCCGGAGACGGCGGTCAAGAGACCCACGGCGCTCGCGATGACGATCGGCCATATCACGTCTTCGCCAAACCGAGCAGGTGCCCCATGTCCTTGAAGAAGATGCGCACATGCGCCATCGGTTTCTTCCGCACCAACTGCTTGTTCATGTAGGATTCCCAAGTCAGCCGCTGGACGTCGGGATCGCGGCAGATGCTGACGAATTTCTCGCGCCGCTTGTCGCTCGAATACCAGAACCACTGCATGATGCCGAGGATCAGGAACACCCGTCCGTGCGCCCGCATGAAGCGCTTGCGGGCGGTTTTGAGCACGCGGGCGTCGCCGGTCGCGCACAGCGCATCGACCGCCTCCGCCGCCAGACGGCCGCCTTCCATCGCGTAGTAGATGCCCTCGCCGGAGGCGGGCGCGACCACGCCCGCCGCATCGCCGGCGAGCAGGACGTCGCGGCCGTTGTCCCAGCGCCGCAGCGGCCGGAGCGGGATCGGCGCCCCCTCGCGGCGCAGCGTTTCGCAGCCATCGAGGCCGGTGGCCGCGCGCAGGCGGCCGACCGCGCGGCGGAGCGAGAGGCCCTTGCGGGCGGTGCCGGTACCGATGCTCGCCGTGTCGCCGTGCGGGAAGATCCAGCTATAGAAATCGGGCGACAGACCGCCGTCATAGATGACGTCGCAGCGGCTGCCGTCAAAGCCCTGCTTCGGCGAGCGGATGATCTCGTGATAGGCGAACACGAACGGCATCCGGTCGGCGCCCTTCACGCAGGCGCGGCCGACCGCCGACTTGGCGCCGTCGGCGCCGATCACGGCGCGGGCGCGCACCCGCGTTTCGGCCTTGCCGCCATCCGGCGTGCGGTAGGCGACGATCGCGACGCCGTCGCTGTCGCGGGTCAGGCTCTCGAAATTCCCCGCGCGCCGCGTGGCGCCGGCTTGGGCCGCACGGTCGCGCAGCCATTCGTCGAACACCTCGCGATCGACCATGCCGACGAAGCCGCGCTCGATCGGCATGTCCACCTCCTTCTGGGAGGGCGCGATCATGCGGGCGGAGCGGGCGCGGGCGACCAGCAATTCGTCCGGAATGGCGAAGTCCCGGATCAGCCGCGGCGGGATCGCGCCGCCGCACGGCTTGATGCGGCCCGCGCGATCGAGCAGCAGCACCGACCGGCCGCGCCCTGCCAATTCGGCGGCGGCCGTTGCGCCGGCGGGTCCGCCGCCAACCACGACGACGTCGAACGTTTCGATGTGATGCATCGCTTTAGCCTCCGTGCGACGGGGTCGGATTGACGGAACCGGATGAAAGGAACGACGGACGCGCGGCCGCGTGACCGATCACCCGCGCGGCGAGGGACGCCGCGAACAGGAACAAGGCGGCCTCGGCGGCGAACACGGCGGCGTAGGCGATATCGGGCTTGCCGAGGAGCCCACGGGCGATGTCGGAGGCGCCCGGCCCGGCGATCCCGCCGGCGCCGAACGCCAGTGCTTGCGCCGCGCCCCAAAGGCCGATGCGGGTGCCGTCGCGCCCTGCCCGCCCCTCGCCCGCCAAGCCCATCATGGCGCCGATCGCGGATACGGCGAAGCTGCCATTGGCGGCGCCGAGCAGGAACAGCGCGGGCCGGATCAGCGAGGATGGGCCGGCCAAGCCGAGGGCGCCGATCGCGAGCGCGGCCATCGCCGAGCACAGGCAGCCGCCGACCGCCCAGCCCCGCATGGACCCGGCGCCGCCGGCCCGCGCGGAACCGGCGATCGCGACCAGCAGCATCCCGGCCAGCACGCCGCCATGCTGCAAGCCGTTGAGGCCGGTCGATGCGCCGGGCGCCATCGCGAACACCGAGCCGAGAAACGGCTCCATCACCAATTCCTGGGCGCTGTAGGCGAACATCGAAACGAACACGAAGATCGCGAAACGCCGGGAGGCCGGTTCCGCCCAGACCTGCCGGAGCACCGGAAGGAACGGCGCCGCGGCGGCCGGCGCCTTAAGCGGGGTGCCGCTCCCGGCCCCCTCCACGCCCGCGACCGCCGCGATCGTGACGGCGAGGGCGAGAACCGCGACAGCGCCGGCGACCAGGACGAGGCGGCCGGGCGAAAATGGTTCGAGCAGCCGCCCGGCGACGCCGGCGGTGAGGGCGATCCCCGCGATCATCATGATCCAGACAACGGTCGCCGCGGCGCCGCGCCGGCCCGGGTCGGTGCGTTCCGCGAGCAAGGTCAGCAGCGACGTGCCGCAGGCGCCGACCCCTACTCCAACCAGGGCGAAGGCCGGGACGGCGAGCGCGATCGGCGCCACCGATCCGCCCGCCATCAGCGCGGTCGAGGCGGCGGCGAGCACGCCGCCCGACGCCAGCGCCGCCATGCCGCCGATGATGTAGGGCGTGCGCCGTTGCCCGACATCGGACCCGTAGCCGAAGCGGGGCCGCAGCACTTGCAGCCCGTAGTGCAACGCGACCAAGGCGCCGGGGAGGATGGCGGGCAGGCGTAGCTCCACCACCATGACGCGGTTCAGCGTGGAGGTGGTGAGCACGACGACGGCGCCGATGGCCGCCTGCACGAGGCCGAGCCGGACGATGCCGATCCAGCCGAGCGGCGACCTCACGAGACGGCTCCCGCTTGCAGCGCAAAGGCGCTGACCAGCATGCCGATGACGTAGAGGCTGGTGCCGGTGGCGTTGTACCATGGCGCCCGGCCGCGCGGATTTTCGAGCAGCCGTTCCATCAGCACCGCCTGCGCCGCGAGCAGCAGCAGAACGGCGATCGCGTGATAGGGGCGGCCCCACAGCAACAGCAGCGCCACGACCACCATCTGCGGCAGCGCCATCGACACGCAGGCAAGCTGCGCCGCCCGTTCCGGGCCGAGCCGCACCGGCAACGAGCCGATGCCCGTCCTGCGGTCGCCTTCCACCGATTTGAAGTCGTTGAGCGTCATGATGCCGTGCGCGCCGGCGCTGTAGAGCAGCGCCAGCGTGAGGGTACGCCCGTCCGGGCGGGCGGACGCCATCACCGCCGCGCCGGTGATCCAGGGCAGGCCCTCATAGCAAGCGGCGACCGCGGTGTTGCCCCACCAGCCGTTGCGCTTCAAACGGAACGGCGGCGCGCTATAGGCCCAGGCCAGCGCCATGCCGAGCACCGCCGCCCCGAAGCCCCACGGCCCGAGCGCGGTTGCGACCACGATCGACAGCACCGTCCAGGCGACCGCGATGGTGAAGCCCCAAGTGCCGGGAATGCGGCCGGACGGGATCGGCCGGTTCGGCTCGTTGATGGCGTCCACGTCGCGGTCGTACCAATCATTGACAGCCTGGCTGGTGCCGCAAACGAGCGGCCCGCTCAGCAGCACGCCGGCGACGATCACCGGCCAGCGATCCCCGGCCGGCAATCCGGAGGAGACGACGCCGCAGCCGAATGCCCACATCGGCGCGAACCACGTCACCGGCTTCAGCAGTTCGAGAGTGGCGGACAGGGCGGGGCGGGCCATCGATCTCCTCCCCTCAGGCCAGGTCGCCGGCTTCCTGCGCCAGATCGCCAAGCCCGTATCTGCGCAGTTTGACATAAAGACTCTGCCGGCTGAGGCCGAGCATTTCGGCGGCGGACGCGCGATTGTCGCCCGTCATCTTCAGCGCGGTCTCGATACAGAGCCGCTCGATCATGTCGGTCGATTGCCGCACCAATTCCTTAAGCGACACCCGGCCGATCAGTTCGGTGAGATGCTCGACGGAGCCTGGCCGCTCGCTCGCCGGTTCCGGCGACAGCCGCCTGCCGACATTGCGGATGGCGAGGCCGTAGCGGGGCTCGCCTTCATGGGTGAGGCTTGCCGCCGAGACTTCCACCTCGGTGGTCGCGCCGAACTCGCCGCGCACGATGGTCGAGAACAAGCGCACGGAGCCGCGCTGCCGCAGATTGACCAGCAGCACGTCGAGATCGACGCCCTCCCGCCCGAGCCAGCGATCGAGGCTTTCGCCGCGCGCCGCTTCCTCGCTCGCCAGCCCCGCGAGTTCCAGGAACGCCGCATTGGCCGTGATGATCCGGCTCGCGGCGTCGATCACGACGAAACCGTCCGGCGCGTTTTCCACCGCGGTCAGCAAGGTGGAGCGCGTATCGGTCAGCGCGTCCGCGTCGTGACCGGGCGCCGGCGACACGCGCACCAACAGCAAGGACACGTTGTCCTCGCGGAACAGCGACGCCGACAGCAGCGCGTGGCGTCCGCCCTCGCTCAGCCGGACGCGGACATCGTCGGCACGGCCGGAGACGCGCACGGTCGCCGC
Organism: Acetobacteraceae bacterium; assembly: GCA_019241425.1. GTDB lineage: Bacteria > Pseudomonadota > Alphaproteobacteria > Acetobacterales > Acetobacteraceae > JAFAXA01. The sequence continues at coordinate 18,950 of JAFAXA010000177.1, forward strand.
CATCGCGCCCACGGCTTCCGCCCCCGCGGGGTCGAAGGCGTGCGGCAGGCCGCGCCCGAGCAGGCGTTTGATGCCGTCGCCGAAGAAACGGTGTGCGGCGGGGTTGGCCTCCGTCACCCGCAGAGTCGTCGCGTCGGCGACGAGCACCGCCTCCGACGACATTTGAAACAGCAACTGGTAGCGGATTTCGACATGCCGCATCCGGGAATAGTCCTGCTCCAGCGATTGCTGGGCGTTGACCAGCCGCTGCTGAAGATCGGACATCGCCCGCATGTCGCGTCCGAACGCGACCAGCTTGCCGGCGCCCTCCATCCGCGCCGCGCCGAACAGCACGGGGATCTGGCTGTCGCGGGCGCCCGGGTGGTTGATGTGCCGCCACCGGATGGTGCCCTCGGCTGTCGCGTCGCGCAGGATCGCTTCGATCTTGGACCGGCTCTCGGCGGAGACGGTCGCCGTCCATGGCCGGCCGATCCATGACGGCGCGCCGAGATCCCGCCCCAGCTCGTCGTTCTGAAAGGCGACGTCCTGGATGACCCCGCCTTCATCCAACACCAGCGCCAGATCCGAAGCGGCGGCGATCAAGGCGGCAGCCGCACCGGCTCCGAGAATCCCCAGCGAGGTCGACGGGGTGGTGAAAGGCTTCAAGAGCGCCGCAACCCTCCAGTCTGAGCCTCCCGCCCGACCTTCGTTCCTTCCCGAGCAAAAGCCCGCCCCGGTTCGGGAAACCAAATGCAGCCGAACGCCCCATGTGTGTCAAGCGCGGTTTACGTATCGGTTGCTTGACAGCCTCGGCGACCGGGGCCTAGCCTCTTTTCTGCCGGGGGCTGACAGGCACTTAACGGCGCCCCGTCACCAGATCGGCTTGCGAAACAGCGTCTTAGCTCTCGGACGGCCCGCCTGCCAACCCGCGACAGACGCAACGATGGTGTCACGCCATGCTGACAACAGGGATGCTGTTCCGCTTGGTCGACGCCCTCGATTGCTGCCCGTTTGGGTCGGCCGCCGGTCGCACGCCGCGACAGATCGCGGCCCGGCGGCGGGTGATCCGGCCGCTCTACACGCATGAGGAACGGCGGCGGCGGGACGCCTCGCCCTGGACGGTCGTGCAAGGCGTTCTCGCCCCGGTGCAGTTCATCATCTTCCTGGCGAGCCTCGGCCTCGTGCTGCATTTCCTGCTGACCGGCACGGGCGAGTCGGCGGCGACCTTCTCCATCATCGTGAAAACGCTCGTGCTCTACACGATCATGGTCACCGGCTCGATCTGGGAACATGAGATCTTCGGCCGCTATCTGTTCACCCCGGCCTTCTTCTGGGAGGACGTGGTCAGCATGCTGGTGCTGGCGCTGCACACCGCCTATCTGGCGGCGCTGATCTCCGGCGCGCTCGGCACACATTCGCTGATGCTGTTGGCGCTCGCCGCCTACGCCACCTACGTCTTCAACGCCGCGCAATTCGTGCTGAAACTGCGGGCGGCGCGGCGTCCGGCGAGCGGCTGGAACGCGGCCGGCGGCGGTTCGGCAGCGGCGCTCGGCCTGTCGCAGTGAGCAGCCTCGCCAACCTTTCCGCAACGCAGGCGGCGGTTGGCTGCGACGAGTTTCCGCTCATCCGCGAGCGTGGCCAGCGCGAGGTGTTTTGCGGGCTGACCGGCATCATCTGGCTGCATCGCAAGATTCAGGACGCGTTCTTTCTGGTCGTCGGGTCGCGCACCTGCGCGCATCTGCTGCAATCGGCGGCGGGGGTGATGATCTTCGCCGAGCCGCGATTCGCGACCGCCATCATCGGCGAGCGCGATCTCGCGGGTCTTGCCGATTGCAACGACGAACTCGACCGCGTGGTGTCGCGGCTGCTCGAGCGGCGGCCCGACATCCGGCTGCTGTTTCTGGTCGGCTCCTGCCCGTCCGAGGTCATCAAGCTCGATCTGTCGCGCGCCGCGTCCCGCTTGTCGCAACGCTTCGCGCCCGGTGTCCGCGTGCTCAGCTATTCCGGCAGCGGCATCGAGACGACGTTCACGCAGGGCGAGGATGCGTGCCTCGCGTCGCTGGTGCCGACCTTGCCGGAGGAGACGGCGGACGCCGCCCCGGCGCTGCTGATCGCCGGGGCGATCGCGGAGGTGGTCGAGGACCAGTTCCGCCGCATCTTCGACGCACTCGGGGTCGGCCCCGTGCATTTCCTACCGCCGCGCCGGTCCACCGCGATGCCGCCCGTTGGCCGCAATACACGCTATGCGCTGGCACAACCCTATCTCGCCGATACGGCGCGTGCGCTCGAAGCGCGCGGTGCGACGCGGATCGCCGCGCCCTTCCCGCTCGGCGCGGAGGGAACGACGCTTTGGCTGCGCGCGATCGCCGATGCGTGGAATGTCGATGCGGCGCGGTTTCGCAGCGTGACCGACCTCGCGGGCGAGCGCGCCCGCCGGGCGCTCGGACGGCAACGCACGCTGCTCGCCGGCAAGCGCGTGTTCTTCTTTCCCGACTCGCAGCTCGAGATCCCGCTGGCGCGGTTCCTGTCGCGCGAACTCGGCATGGAGCTGGGCGAAGTCGGCACCCCGTATCTGCACCGCCAGCATCTGGCGGAGGAATTGGCGCTGCTGCCGCCGGGCACGCAATTGAGCGAGGGGCAGCACGTCGAGCGCCAGCTCGATCGCTGCCGCGCCATGCGGCCGGATGTGACGGTGTGCGGGCTCGGCCTCGCCAATCCGCTCGAAGCGGACGGGCTGACCACGAAATGGTCGATCGAGCTGCTGTTCACGCCGATCCAAGGCTACGAGCAGGCGGCCGATCTCGCGGAACTTTTCGCGCGTCCGCTGGTCCGGCGCCTCCGGCTGGAGGCCTGAGCGCGATGGAACTGACGCTCTGGACCTATGAAGGGCCGCCGCATGTGGGCGCGATGCGGATCGCGACGGCGATGGAGGGCGTGCATTTCGTGCTGCACGCGCCGCAGGGCGACACCTATGCCGACCTGCTGTTCACGATGATCGAGCGGCTGCAGAAGCGGCCGCCCGTCACCTACACGACGTTTCAGGCGCGCGATCTCGGGGCCGACACGGCGGCGCTGTTTCAGGACGCGGCGCGCGACGCGTTCCATCGGTTCCAACCGCAACTGCTGATGGTGGGTGCGTCCTGCACGGCCGAACTGATCCAGGACGATCCCGGGGGCCTCGCACGGGCGCTCGATTTGCCGGTGCCGGTGGTGGCGCTGGAACTGCCGTCCTACCAGAAGAAAGAGAACTGGGGCGCGGCGGAGACCTTCTACCGGCTGGTCCGCGCAACCGCGCAGCCCCGACCGGCGCCGCGCCCGGCGGGCACGCCACCCTCCTGCAATGTGCTCGGCCCGACGGCGCTCGGTTTCCGGCACCGCGACGATGTGCGCGAAATCACGGCGTTGCTGGAACGGATGGGGATTGCGGTCAATGTCACCGCCCCGCTCGGCGCGACCCCGGCCGATCTCGCGCGGCTCGGCGCCGCCGATTTCAACGTCCTGTTGTATCCGGAAATCGCCGGCACGGCGGCGGCTTGGCTCGGGCGGACTTTCGGCCAGAAGGCGACGAAGACGGTGCCGATCGGCGTCGCCGCGACGCGCGATTTCGTGGCGGAGGTTGCGGCGCTCGCCGGGGTCGATCCGGCGCCGGTGCTGTCGGCGGAAACGTCGCGACTCTCCTGGTATTCGCGTTCGGTCGACTCGAACTATCTAACCGGCAAGCGGGTATTCGTGTTCGGCGACGCGACCCACGCGGTGGCGGCGGCGCGGGTGGCGAGCGGCGAACTCGGCTTCACCGTGGTTGGGATCGGCACCTATAGCCGCGAGTTCGCGCGCGACGTGCGGGAGGCCGCGAAGCTCTACGAGGTCGAGGCGCTGATCACCGAGGACTATCTCGCGGTGGAAGCGGCGGTCGCGGCGGCGCAGCCCGATCTGGTGCTCGGCACGCAGATGGAGCGCCACATCGCCAAGCGCCTCGGCATTCCCTGCGCCGTCATCTCGGCGCCCGTGCATGTGCAGGATTATCCCGCGCGCTACTCGCCGCAGATGGGGTTCGAGGGCGCGAACGTGCTGTTCGACACCTGGGTGCATCCGCTGATGATGGGCCTCGAAGAGCATCTGGTGTCGATGTTCCGCGACGATTTCGAGTTCCACGCCGAGGCGGCCCCGTCGCATCTCGGCCCCGTTGTTCAGCCCCCGTCCGACGCCGCTCCGGTCGCCGAGACCGTAGGGCGGGCGCGCTGGGCGGCGGAGGCGGAAGCGGAACTCGGGCGCATTCCGTTCTTCGTGCGCGGCAAGGCGCGGCGCAACACCGAACGCTTCGCGGAGGAGCGCGGCGTTTCCCTGATCTCGCTTGAAACCTTGTATGATGCCAAAGCGCATTTCGGCCGCTGACGCGACGCCCGTGCGCGTCGTCGTCGTGACGATGGACAGCCATCTGTCCGGCGCGGCGGCGCGTGCGCAAGCGTCGCTCCGGCGCGAGCTGCCCGGCCTCGAACTGGTGATGCACGCGGCGGACGAATGGGGCAGCGACCCGGCGGCGCTCGCCGCCTGCCACGCCGACATCGCGCGGGGCGACATCGTGGTCGCGACCATGCTGTTCCTGGAGGACCATATTCGCGCCGTGCTGCCGGCGCTGGCGGCGCGGCGCGACGCGTGCGACGCCATGCTGTGCTGCCTGTCGGCGGGCGAGGTGATGCGCCTGACGCGGCTCGGCCGCTTCACCATGGCGGGCGAGGCGCGCGGGCCGCTCGCGTTGCTGAAGCGGCTGCGCGGCGGCAAGCCGGGCGGCGGCTCGAGCGGCCACGCGCAGGTCAAGATGCTGCGCCAATTGCCGCGACTGATGCGGTTCATTCCCGGCACCGCCCAGGATGTGCGCGCGTATTTCCTGACCTTGCAATATTGGCTTGCGGGGTCCGAGGAGAATCTCGCCAACTTGGTGCGCCTGCTGGTGAACCGCTACGCGGAAGGGCCGCGCCGGCATTTGCAGGGCACGCTGCGCGGGGCGGCGCCGGTGACGTATCCGGATGTCGGCCTGTATCACCCGCGCGCCGCCGGGCGCATTGTCGAGCGGGTCGAGCATCTGCCGTCTTCCGGCAGCGCGGGCACGGTCGGGCTGTTGCTGCTGCGCTCCTACGTGCTGTCCGGCAACGCCGCGCATTACGACGGCGCGATCGCAGCGCTGGAGGCGAAGGGCTTGCGCGTTGTTCCGGCGTTCGCCAGCGGGCTCGATTCGCGCCCCGCCGTGCAGCGTTATTTCACCCGCAACGGCGTGCGGACGGTGGACGCCGTGGTGTCGCTCACCGGCTTCTCGTTGGTCGGCGGCCCGGCCTACAACGATTCGCGCGCCGCCGAGGAGCTGCTGGCAACGCTCGACGTGCCGTATGTCGCGGCGCATCCGGTCGAGTTCCAGACGCTGGCGCAATGGAACGACGACCCGCGCGGCCTGCTGCCGGTGGAAGCGACGATGATGGTCGCGATCCCCGAGCTGGACGGCGCGGTGTGGCCGATGACGTTCGGCGGCCGGCCCGGCGGGGGCGATGGCACGGGACGCGACATGACGGCGCATCCCGAGCGGGTGGCGACGCTCGCTGCGCGGGTCGCGAAGCTGGTGGCGTTGCGGCGCACGGAGGCCGCCGAACGCCGGATCGCCGCCGTGCTGTTCAACTTCCCGCCGAACGCCGGCGCGACCGGCACCGCCGCGTATCTGTCCGTGTTCGCGTCGCTGCACAACGCGATGCGGGCGCTGCGCGACGCCGGGTACCGCGTCGAGG
>JAFAXA010000279.1 GCA_019241425.1 Acetobacteraceae bacterium
TGGCCGGACACGGTCAGCTTGCCGAGCGGCGAGCCGCGCTGCACGGGCGCCATGATCGGCCCGTCATACGTGACCTGGATGCTGGCATTGCGCCGCCACCCCCGCGGCAGGGTCACGACCAGGTTGCGGCCGCCCACCAGCGGCACCGAGGCGGCGCTGCCGAGCCAAACGGGCGCGTGCTCGACGACGTCGCCGGCCGTGAACAAGGTCACGTCCTCGAACTCCCGGAACGCCCATTCCATCAGCCGCTCGGCTTCCTCCGCGCGCTGGTGCATGGAGGTCATGCCGTTCAGCACCTCGATCACGCGGCGGCCGCTGCGCTCGCTGCTGGCGACCAGGCCGAACCCGCCCTCGTCCGTATGGCCGGTCTTGAGGCCGTCGGCGGTGCCCTTCTGCACCAGCGGATTGCGGTTGCCTTGCTGGATGCCGTTATAGGTGAAAGTCTTTTCGTTGTCGTAGTGATAGTATTCCGGAAAATCCTGGATGATGCGCGCGGCGAGCGTCGCGATGTCGCGGCAGGACATGCGGTGCTCGGGATCGGGCCAGCCGGTCGCGTTGCGGAAATTGGTCTGGGTGAGCCCGAGTTCCTTCGCCTTCGCGTTCATCAAGACGACGAATTGCTCTTCGGACCCGGCGATCCCTTCCGCGAGCACGATGCAGGCATCGTTGCCGGATTGCACGATCATGCCGCGGATTAGATCCTCGACCGGCACGCTGGTGCCGATCTGGACGAACATCTTGGAGCCGGCCATCCGCCAGGCGCGCTCGCTGACCGGCAGCGTGTCGGTGAGTTGGAGCTTGCCGCCCTTGAGAGCGCCGTAAACGACATAGGCGGTCATCAGCTTGGTCATGGAGGAGGGCGGCATCGGCACGTCCGCCTCCTTCTCCAGAAGGGTCGCGCCGCTCGTGTAGTCGACGACCAGCGCGTATTTGGCGGCGGTGTCGAGCGCGCCGACCGGCGTCTGGGCCGGCGCGCTGCTCGCCAATGCGGTCTTGTCGCCGCTTCTGCCCTTCGTGCCATGGCGCTCCGCGGCATTGCTTCCGCCACCCCCGAGCACGGCGGCGGACGCTGTCAAACTCGCAAGCAGCGCGGCGCGGCGGGTCAGCATGAAACCCTTCTCCTATTCGACAACAATACGCGCATCGGTGATGCCCGACCGGCGGAGTTGCGCGAAGGCGGCGTCGGCGGCCGCGACTGTCGCGAACGGCCCGGCCTGCACGCGGAAGCGTTCGTCATGCCCGCGCCGTTCCCGCCGGATCGCCGGCGCGGCGAAGGCGGCCCGCGCCGCCCGGCGGTGGGCGAACTCGAACTGACCGAAGGTGCCGAGATCGATCCAGAGCATCCCGGGACTCGGCGCGACTTCGGTGACCGTCTCCGGCAGCCGCAGCGGCGGCGGCGCGGCCGCCTCCCCGGCACGGTTTGCCGGCACTCTCACGGACCGGGCCGGAGCCGCCCGGCCGCCCGGAGCCGGCAGATCGGCCGCCTGCACCGCCTCGCGCGGCGCCGCAGCGATCGCGATCCGCTCCTCGGGCGCGCCGCCCAGCGCCTCGACTGCGGCCCGGCTTTCCGCGGGCAAGACTTGCAGCCGTATGCGGGCGACGCCGCTCGCCGGAAAACGCAGCAACTCGGCCGTTCGCCGCGTCACGGCCAGGAGCCGGTCGGGCCGCCCCGGTCCGCGATCGTTGATCCGCACGACCACTTGGCGACCGGTTTCGAGGTTGGTCAGGCGGGCAATCGCCGGCAATTGCGAGGTCGGATGCGCCGCCGCCAGCGCATCGTCGTCGAACGGTTCGCCGTCCGCCGTCAGCGCCCGGTCAGGCGCGACCGCGATCATCGCGAGGCCCGTCTCGTCCGCGGCATACTGCGCGCGCGGATAGAACCAGCTGCCCTCTGCCTCATAGGCGGCCCCGAGTTCGTAATGCGGATGCGGGGACTGCGCCGCCCTGTGCCCGCCGCAGCCGCTCGCCGCGAGCGCCAGCAAAGCTGCCGCGAGCCGCTTCACGCCGCAACGGAGTCGCCGAGCAGGCCGACCGCGAGCGCATAAAAGTCGGACGGGTTGTAGCGGCGGATCGCGGCGAAATTCCGGTAGACCATGAAGGCGTCGTCCCCGTTGGCGCCGCCGGGCAGCAGCACCGCGCCGGCGACATCCGTGCGGCTGAACGGCGTGCCGTCCGGCCGCTGCACGCCGAGCTGCATCCATTCGCCGAGCAAACGCTGCGCGTCGCGGCCCGCGAGCGCCGGGTCGAACCCCGGCGGCAGTCGCACCGCCTGGCCCCAGGGCTCGCCAGGCTGCCATCCCGAATGGGCGAGATAGTTGGCGATGGAGGCAAGCGAGTCGGCCCGGCTCGTCCAGATGTCCCGCCGCCCGTCGCCGTCGAAATCGACGGCGTAGCGGAGATAGCTGTCCGGCATGAATTGCGGCTGGCCCATCGCGCCCGCCCAGCTGCCGGTCATACCAGCCGGCGTCACGTCGCGCGCTTCGAGGATGCGCAGGCTGTCCAGCAATTGCGCGCGGAAAAAGGATGCGCGCCGTCCCTCCCAGGCGAGCGTCGCCAGCGCCTCCACGACCCCGAACGTGCCGGTCTTGGTGCCGAAATGCGACTCGAGGCCCCAGATGCCGAGCACCACGGCGGGATCGACGCCGAACCGGTCTTCGATCGCCCGCAACAGCGGCAGGTTGGCCGCCCAGTTCTCCCTCCCGTCCGCGACGCGCGCCGGAGACACGATGCGGGCCCGGTATTCGTTCCAGGTCAGCGTGAATTCCGGCTGCTTGCGGTCGAGTTCGATGACCCGCGCATTGGGGCCGACGCCGGCGAAGGCGTCCGCAAGGGTCGTCGCCGTAATGCCGCTTCTTGCGGCTTCCGCCTTGACGCGGGCTGTAAAGGCCTCGAACGAGCCCGACCCCGCGCGGGCCGCCGTCGCGGGCAGCGAAGCCGCAGCGCCGGTGGCCAGCAATGTCCGTCGGGAGAGCATACCGCAGTCTGTGACATGCCCGCCGAGTCGTGTGCAATCGGCAACGTATTACATCGCGGTCAGCCGCTCGCGGCGGTTGTCGCCGGCAAGGCCGCGGGCTAGCGTCCGGCCCGCGCGGGATGGGTGGCCGAGCGGTTTAAGGCAGCGGTCTTGAAAACCGCCGTGCGTGCAAGCGCACCGTGGGTTCGAATCCCACCCCATCCGTTTTACTGCCACAGATGCCACCCGTAGGCGTAGCGGTTCCATATTCCGGATGCCGCCACCCGAGTTCGGTACATTCTCACCATCGACGCGAACGATCCGGCCGGAACATACGCCGTCCGGCCACAAAGACGCGCGTTTCTCGGCAGGTCCAAGCCTTCGAAGGTGATTGGTGACCGGAACAAAAACTCCCGCCTTCCGCGGGACTCCCGCGGGCTGCGCGTCCCTATCTGTTTCCAGCGGGATGTGTTCGCTCGTTGTGGCTTCGACGCTCGGACAGCCGCAAGTCGCAAGATCAATGCGATAAGCCAATCGTTGACGCGGGTGTAGGAGGCGCGAATGGCTCTCCCTGACGACTACATTGCAGCCTTGGAGACTTTGGCCCGGGTTTTTGCAAGCTATCGCCACCGAACGGGAGCGGTCGCCGTGCTGGTCCGGGGGCGGGGCGACCGCGATCTACACGGCCGTTCCAATCGGGTGACTTCGACATCGTGGCCACCTCAGATGACGCGCTCAACGCCTCCTTCCTTGAACACGGGTTTCGAAGGGAAGAAGGTCGGGGCCGGTTCTTGCGGGGCTTTTATCATCCCTCTCCGACGCATCCGAGATGGGGGCGGTGACCCTGCCTTGATTGGTCTCTGAGAGAGTTGCTTCGCCATGAGGTTCACAACTTTAAGCGCCCTGACGGCCTGGACCGAAGCCCGCAAAGCCGAGCTCGGGATGGTTGATGACGCGGCAACGACTGAGGCCATGCGGAACAAGGGCGCGAGCCGCACCCCGGAGAAGCGCGAGTTGCTGCGCCGCGCCGATGAGCGTGCGCGGGCCGCTGGCCGGAAGCCTGTTCTCGCATATTTCTGAGCGGAAGTAGGCGTCTGGCTGTTTCCCCTCTTCACCGGGTCGCTCCGGATGCGAGGGGGTCGGCAAGGCGAGCCCGGGGCTTGCTGACAACAACCTGCAACAGATCGCGGTTGCCGTCCGACAGCGCCTGGGCAAGTACTCTCCGTGGAGGTGAACCACATCTTCGGCTCATCGGGTCGCGACGCCCGCCCCGAAACGGTCCGGCAGCGGCGGCTCGACCGGGTGATGATGAGGCTTGGCGGCTCCTTGCCCTTTCGGAGAGCGCGGTGCGATCAGGCCGGCAAGGCTACGCCGGAGATGCGCTCGCACGCGGCCAGGAGCTTGTCCTGAAGCTCCAAATTGCGGGCGGCGGGGTTCGGCGGCTGCTCCCGCCGGTGATAGAAAAAGCGCCCGGAAAGCTGGGCCGCCGCGTCGTCGCTGACGGCGAGCCACACTTCGGTCTCCGCACCTTCGGCGACGCTGCCGGGAGCACCGGCGCCTCCCATCTGTGTCGGCACCCAGCCGGGATCCATGGCGTTTGAGAACACATTCGGCCACCGGCGCGCGACGGCGAAGGCGAGAAGCACGTCTTGCAGCTTCGACTCGGCATAAGCGTCCCAGCCGTTCCATTGGCGGCTCGCATAGGTGAGATCGCCGGGGTCGAGCGTCACGCCCCGATGGACGCTCGAACTGACATAAACGAGGCGCTTCGGCCGTTCGATCAGCGCCGTCAATATGTACGGCGCGAGTGTGTTCACGGCGAAAATCGGCGGCAGGCCGTCCGCCGTCTTCTCGGCGGCCGCGCGACCGCCGATTCCGACATTGTGAATAACCGCGTCGCAACGCCCGATCCGGTTGACCTGCGCGGCGAGCGACCGCGTTTCCGCAATCACGGACACGTCGCCGATCACGGCGGTTTCGCAACCCGGTGCCGCCGCCATCGCGTCGTCGGCCCGTTTGCGGTTGCGGCCGTGCAGGACCACATGATGGCCCATCTCGATGAGGCGACGCGCCGCCGCGAGGCCGATGCCCTCCGAGGATCCGGTCACGAAGATCCGCTTCGGCGTTTGCTGCGCGCCCTGTTGTCCCTGCGCCGACGCGGGTTCCCGGTCGATGGCGCTTGCCAATAACCCGGAGCCCAGCATCAGCAGGGCGTTGCGGCGACCGCGCGCGGGAGACGTCACGACGAACTCCGGATTGATGCAGCAGCCCCGGTTCTCAAACCTTCCGGCGCCCGGGCGCGATCTGCCGGTAGCCGCCCTGGCGCTCCAGCATCCAGCCGGGATACTCGGCCGGCAGCCGGCTCACCGAATCGAGCGACGCAAGCTCTTCCTCAGTCAGGTCCAGTTCGGCCGCCGCAAGATTCTCGCGCAACTGCTCCAGCCGCTTCGCGCCGATGATCACGCTTGTTACCGCTTTCTGATGCAACAGCCAGGCGAGCGCGACTTCGGGAACGCTGCACTGTCTCGCCGCCGCCACCTTGCGCAGCGCGTCGATAACGGCGTAGCCCCGCTCGCGATCGACCGGCGGGAAGTCGAACGTTGCGCGCCGTCCCTCGCCGCCGCCCACATTGTTGCGGTCGTATTTGCCGGACAGAAAGCCGCCCGCGAGCGGGCTCCACACCATCAGGCCGACGCCCTCCGAGCGAAGCATCGGGACAATCTCGCGCTCCAGATCCCGGCCCGCAATCGTGTAATAGGCTTGCAGCGAAACGATCGGGGCCAAGTTTCGGCGTTCGGTGATGCCGACCGCCTTGGCAACCTGCCAAGCCGCCCAATTCGACAGCCCAACGTAACGCACATGTCCGTGCCGCACGAGCACATCGAGCGCTTCAAGCGTTTCCTCGATCGGCGTCATCGGATCGAAGCCGTGGATCTGGTAGAGGTCGACGTAATCGAGTTGCAGCCGTTGCAAGCTCGCTTTCGCCGCCTCGATGATGTGGCCACGCGAGGCCCCGGCGCCGTTCGGGCCTTTGCCCATCCGGCCGAATCCCTTGGTCGCGATCACCACCTCGCCGCGCGCGATGCCGAGACTGCGGAGCGACTGGCCGAGAATCTGCTCGGACCGGCCTTCGGCGTACACGTTCGCGGTATCGATGAAATTGACCCCGGATTCGATGGCCGTTCTGACCAATGCGTCGGCCTCATCCTGCTGGAGCGTGCCGATCTGTCTCCACATGCCCTCGGCGCCGCCGAACGTCATGGTGCCGAGGCAGAGTTCGGACACGAACAGGCCGCTGCGGCCCAACTGATTGTAATGCATGATCGGCGCTCCGCTTTGTCTGTACCCGGGTATCACGCTGCCGTTCAGCGGCCCTGGCTAGTTCGGTGTATAGTAGAGCACGCAATAGCTGATATCGACGTCGGTATCGGACACCCCCGGCTGCACGCTGTTGCCTCGCTCGAGGCGCATGAGCACCCCGTTGTCGAACCGAACCCCGCCCGTATAGGCGAGCAGATCGAGCCCGGTGCTGATGCTGTTCGGTGACGGGCCGCCTTCATGCCCCTTCTCCGAAATGGCGGCGAACGGCGATGAAGCGGGCACCGCACCGTAGTAGAAGCTGGAAAGGAAATAGTCCTCCGTGCCGCTGGAATCATATTGCGGGGATACGTGGGCACCGGGCGTGCGTCCGTTCAGATAGATCACCGGATTGTTTTCAAGATACGTGAAATTCCGGGCGGCGCTGTAGATGATGTTGTGCATGACAACCCAGCCGCCCCCTTGCGGCAGGTTCAGGAACCGCACGGCGCCGCTCCCCTGCTGCTCGGGCGTCACCGCCCGCAGCCTGTTGGCGAGCGGAATGGCGGATGACCAGAGCTTGTACGGAACGCTTACGTCCGAATAATAGCGCGCCTGTGACCACAGCCGCAGGCTGCCGGGATCGACGTTCGTCAAAGTGATGTGGACGGCACGGCGATACGGGATGGGGTATTTCAACACGCAGTCACCACCGTTCGAACCAACGCTCTCCGCAACCAGATGTGACGTGCTGTAATGTGCAATCGAGCCTTGCGTGAATGCGAGCAGGCAGAGATCGCCGATATCGGTCGATATGCTGGGCGTGCGCTCGCCATCGACGAACACGTTCAGCATCGCATCGTAGAAATTATCCTGGCCGGAACCTGCCATCCACAGGCTATCGACATATCCGGGCTTTCCGGGCGCGAGATTGAGCAGATCCTGCGACCGGCCGGATTCGACTGTCACGAGTTCGTTTTTCGCGGTGTCGATGGTCCCGGTCGGCGCGCCCCCCGGAAGCGACAAGCGGGGTGCGGTCTTCGGCGTCGCCGCGAGACAGAGATGAGCCGCCAACACAATCGTGACGAAAACCACAGTCGACTTCATGCCGCTTGACCCTCCAAAAGCCCCGCGGCGTGGTGCGGGGCCCTCGCGCCAGCCGCGCCTGAACGCGCGGCCGGCTGAACTTTCACCCGCGGCGCCGGTTTAGACCCTGTCCTCTCGCAATCCGGAGACCGCCCATGAGTATCGCCTCCGCGCTCGGCCTGGGAAAGAAGGTCCGCTATGCGGTCGTCGGCCTCGGCAACATCACCCAGGGCGCCTTCCTGCCCGGCGTTCGTGGCACGGGCAACTCGGAAGTGACCGCCTTCGTCAGCGGCGATGCCGAGAAGGCGCGCGAAGTCGCCAAGCGACACGGCGTGAAAGATATCTACGACTACGCCGAGTTCGATCGGATGTTGGCGTCGGGCAGCATCGATGCGATCTATCTCGCCACGCCGAACTGGCGGCACGCCGAGTTTGCGGTTCCGGCGCTCCAGGCCGGCATCCACGTGCTCGCCGAGAAGCCGCTAGACGTCTCGGTCGCCAAGGCCGAATCGATCCTCAGCGCGCAGCGCAAATCGTCGGCCAAGCTGATGGTCGCCTACCGCCTGCACTTCGAGCCCGCGACCCTGGACGCGATCCGCCGCATTCGTGAGGGCGAGCTTGGCGACCTCGTCATGTTCACGTCCGCCTTCGGGCAGAACGTCGATCCGCGCAACCACCGCGCCACCAACGCCGAACTTGCCGGGCCGCTGCTCGACATGGCGCCCTATCCGATCAACGCCACACGCTATCTGTTCGGTGACGAGCCGGTCGAAGTCGCCGCCGCGGTCGGCTCGCGCCATCCCGAAGCGGGCCTTGGCGACATGGACGACACGGTCGCCGTCACCCTCCGCTATCCCGGTAACCGCCTCGCCCAGTTCACCGTTTCCTATGTGACGAGCGGCATCGACAGCTTCATCGTCGCCGGCACCAAGGGCAGCATCCATATGAGCCCGGCGTTCGGTTATAAGAGCGGGCTCGAGCAGAATCGCATGGTCGGCGGCACGAAAACGCATCAGGCCTTCAAGCACACCGATCAGTTCGGTGGTGAGCTGCGGTATTTCTCCGATTGCATCCTGAACGACCGCGCACCCGAGCCCGACGGGGAGGAGGGTCTTGCCGACCTCCGCGTACTCGAAGGCATCTTCAAAGCGCTGGAAACCGGAAAGGCGGTGAAGCTGGCGCCACTCGACCGCCGCCGCCGGATTGACGTCTCCGAGCAGGAGCAAACGCTCACACCGTCCACCGGTCCGGAGCCCGTGAACGCGCCGAGCCCTGCCCGGGAGTAGTTTGTCCCGGGCAGCCTTCGGCCATCATGACCGGCCTCACCAGCTTAGCCGCAAGCGGCCGGTTCGGTGCGTTTTCATACGATACCGGTGCGGTTCGCCGGCTACCGGTTGTGACTTGGCGGGCAAATTGCGGTTTGCCTCGGCCGGGCGTGCTCGCGGCCCGGGCATCTCCAGGCGAGGCGATCGGCCCGCGATCTCTGTCGATGATTTCGGTTTGACGATCCGAGCCAAACATGTTTCCTCCGGCGTGGCTCCGGGTGTGCAAGTCCATTCCCGCAAACGTGATGCCGGCACGAGAAACCCGTTCCAGCATTCTGGGATTCACTTGCGGGGAGGAGCGATTTTGCTCGCGGGACAAAGGCGGGTTTGTTTGCACCCGATCCGACCTTCGCACGTCACGTCGCAATGACGCCTCGATCCCGACATGCGATCGTCACGTTTGTTACGGCGTCGTTTTCGGTCGTTGACATGGACCGGCGTCGCGCGCAGAGCAGCCTGGATGAGTAGTCCCCAGCAGCGTTGGCCGGTCGAGCGGCGCCCGCAAAGGGTCGAGTTCTCCGGCAAGCGTGAGGCCCCGACCGAACCGGCAGATTTCGGATCGCTCGACCCCGAGGTGTCCCGGGATTTGGCCGTCCTCCAGGAATTCGCCGCCAATCGGGAGCGCCACATCGCCGGCCTGTTCGGCCGTACCGTTCGGGCGGATCCGCTGCGCGACAAGCTCCTGCGCGTCATTCTGCTGGCGTTCGCCGAAGGCAAGCACATGCGGGTATCGCACTTCGTAGAGGAATGCCGGTCGCACGGAACGCCGCCCTCGGTTCGTGCCAGTATCAACTTCCTGGTCGAGGGCGGGTTGGTGCAACTGGAGCCGGATCCCTCACATCCGAGAGCGCGCCTGGTCAGGCCCACGCGCAAGCTCGTGCATTTCTACAATGAGCAGATGCCGAGGCTCCGGGAAGAGGTGGCGCGGCTGTTGAACCTGACCATCCCGCGCTGGCCGGACGAGCGGCGCTAGAAGAGCTGTGACAGACGGAACGGTCACGACCCGAAGCGGGCGCGGAGTTCACCGACCTGTTCCGGGGTGAGATGCCGCACCCGATGCCCTTGCAGCAGCAGATGCAGGCGGGCGGTTTCCTCCAGCTCTTCGATCGCGGCGGACGCGGCCGCAAGCGAGGTGCCGGCGACAACCGGTCCGTGATTCGCGAGCAGCACCGCATGGTGCTTGCCGACGAGCGGCCGCACCGCCTCGGCGAGCCGGGTGTCGCCCGGCGGAAAATAGGGCACGAGCGGCAAGCGGCCGACCCGCATCACGTAATAGGCGGTGATCGGCGGCAGCACGTCAGCCGGGTCGACGTCGGCCAGGCACGAAACGGCGACCGAGTGTGTGGAATGGAGATGCACCACGGCGCCGGCATCCGGCCTGCCCTCGTACATGATCCGATGCAGGAAACCTTCCTTGGTCGGCTTGTCGCCGGACAGCAGGTGCCCGTCGGCGTCGAGCTTCGATAGCCGCGCCGGGTCGAGTTCGCCGAGCGAAACGTTGGTCGGCGTCATCAGCCAGCCATCCTCGACGCGCTGGCTGATATTGCCCGAACTGCCGAAGGTGAGACCGCGCTCGAAAATGCTGGCGCCGAGCCGGCAGATCGCCTCGCGGATTTTGGCTTCGGTCAGGGCAGGCACCCGAACGCCTTTTCGAAAAAGTCCTCCGCGCCGAAATTGCCGGATTTGAGGGCGAGATGCAGGCCCGCCTCCTCGGCGAACGTCCACGGCACGCCGGGATCGATCTCCCGTCCGATCCGCAAGGTCCGGACGCCGAGGCGGGACACGACGGCGCCCGATGTCTCGCCCCCCGCGACGACCAGGCGGCCCACCCCGCGCGCAACCGCCGCCTCCGCGACATCCGCCAGCACCTCCTCGACCAGGGCGCCGGCTCGGTCCCGCCCGAGCCGCGACTGCAGTGCCGCCACCTTGTCGGGGGGGGCCGAGGCCGCGACCACCACCGGCTGCTCGCCCAACTTGTCGCCGAGCCAGTCGGAGGCCTGCCGCGTCAGCGCGGCGGCGTCCGGGGTTTGCAGCGGATCGAGGTCGAGCACCGGAACGCCGACCTGCCCCGCGCGCCGGAGCTGCCCGAGCGTCGCCCGCGAGCACGAGCCGGCCAGAACCAAGGCCGCGCCCCGGCTCTTGGGCAGGCTCGCCGCATCGGTGCCGGCGGCGAGTTGGCCGGCGCCGCGGAAATTGCCGGGCAGGCCCATCGCCACACCGGAGCCGCCGGTGATCAGAAGGTGCGACGCGGCGGCTTCGCCGATCGCCAGCAAATGGCGCTCGGTCACGGCGTCGACGATGGCGTAGCGATACCCGGCCTGCTCCAGCCGCGTCGCCTCCTGGCGAACGGCGTCCGCCCCTCCCTCCACGGCGGGGAAGGGAATGAGCCCGACCTTTCCGCTCGTCTGCCGGCCGAGCACCCGGACGAGATCCGGATCGCGCATCGGCGTCAGCGGATGGTTCTCCATCCCGCTTTCGTTCAACAGCGCCGAGCCGACGAACAGATGGCCCTGGTACACGGAGCGGGCATTCGCCGGGAATGCCGGGCAGGCGAAGGCGAGACCGGCGCCGAGCCGTTCGAGCAAGGCATCGGCGACCGGTCCGATATTGCCCTCATCGGTGCTATCGAAGGTCGAGCAGTATTTTTGAAAGAACTGCCGGCAGCCCGAAGCCGCGAGCGCGTCCAGCGCCAATAGGCTGTCCGCAACCGCCACGGCGACCGGCGCGGTTCGCGACTTCAGCGCGACCACGATCGCGTCCGCCTCCGGCAGCGGGCCGTCAGGGACCCCGATCACCTGCACGGTGCTCATCCCGCCCTTGACGAGCATGCTGGCGAGGTCGGTCGCACCCGTGAAGTCGTCGGCGATGCAGCCGAGCAGCGGCACGGCCCTAGGCCCCGATCACGCCGGCAAGCACACGGCGGGACCGCCAGAGCGCCCGCGCGTCGCCCGCCTGCCGCCCGCCTTTCGCCGCCGCCTCGATCATGGCCGTCATCCGCCCGCATTGTTTTTGGCGAGGCGAGCATGCGTCCTTTTTCCGCGCGAGACCACCGGCAGATGTCGGGGCGGCGATCCCGCCTGCGGGATTACGGTTACCGAACCTGCTCGACGGTGAGTGCACCAGCCGGAAGCGGCGCCAGCAACTCCCGCTCGGGCCGGGCGCCATCGAGCCAGCTCCGCCATTCGGCCCGGTCAAGAACGACCGGCTGCCGGTTGTGGATCGGCGCGATGTCCGGGCCCGGCTCCGTCGTCAGCAACGTGAAGGCGTCGCCGCCGCCCGGCATCGGCCGCCATAAACCGGCGAAACAGAACCATGACTCGCCGGCCTTGGTGAATTTCCATTTCGATTTCGGCGATTTCCGTCCGGTGAACTCGAAGAAGTGCGTGGCGGGCACCAGGCACCGTCCCTTCGGGAATCGCCGTCCCTCCGAACGGAAGTTGATAACGGGCGGCCCCTTCGGGTGGGCGGGCGGAAACCCCCAGCGAAGCTGCGCGAACTCGGCCGCCTCATCCGTTTGCCGCACCACGGGCGCCGTTTCGGTCGGCCAGATATCCTCGCGCTGTTCGAGGTTCGGCGCCGCCACGGGAAAGCGCACGGGAATGCGCAGCTCGCTGAACGCCCTCAGATAGTCGTCATAGGCGACGTGGTTGCCGTAATCGTTGCACATGAAGGATTCGGCCGCCGCTACCGGACCGGGGCGGGCGCCGAACGTCGCCGCGGAGCGTGAGCGGGCGTTTGGCCCGCTGCCACGACAACTTGCTGAAGGGGAGTGGTGCGACGGGTGTCGTCACGAAACGTTCGGCAGCACGGTAGGCCCGCACTTGCCCGCCTCCTCCCTAAACTTGGCGGCATCCCGTCGCCCACATTTAATCGCTCACGCAATCGGGATCGTCAAGCCGGGGCGGCCGCCGCCGGAGCGCTCGCCAGCGCCTTACGCACGGCGTCGAGGGCCGCGTCCGCCTGCGCCCCATCCGGGCCGCCCGCCTGGGCGAGATCAGGACGGCCGCCGCCGCCTTTGCCGCCGACCGACGCGCTGGCCGCCCGCACCAGTTGAACCGCGTCGACCCGCCCCTGGAGGTCGGGGGAGACGCCGACCACGACGCTTGCCTTGCCCTCCGCGGTGGAGACGAGGGCGACAACGCCGCCCTCGCTTTGCTTGAGGATGGCGTCGGCGAGGCCCTTCAGCTCGCGGGGGGGCACGTCGCCGACATTGCGGGCGACCAGCCGGACACCGCCCACCTCCTCCGCGCCCGGTCCGGCGCTGCCGCCGGTCGCGAGCTTGCGCTGCAGTTCGGAGACCTGCCGCTCCAGCCGCCGCCGCTCCTCGACCAGCGCCGCCACCCGTTCGGCGGCGTCGGCCGGGCTCGCCCGCAGAACGCCCGCGATCTCGTGCATCCGGCGCTCGCCCGCGTCCACGACGTCGAGCGCCGCTTCGCCGGTCACCGCCTCGATCCGCCGCACCCCGGCGCTGACCGCGCTTTCGCCGATGATCTTGAGCAGGCCGATATCGCCGGTGCGGGCGACATGGGTGCCGCCGCAGAGTTCGATCGAATAGGCGCTCTTGTTGCCCTCGCCGGCACCCATGGAGACGACCCGCACTTCTTCGCCGTATTTCTCCCCGAACAACGCCATCGCGCCCATTTCCACCGCGGCGGCCGGCGTCATCAGGCGCGTCACCACCGGCGTGTTTTCGCGCACGCGGGCGTTCACCTCGCGCTCGACCCAGTGCAGGTCCTCAGCAGTCATCGGCCGGGGCTGGCTGACGTCGAAACGGAGGCGGTCGGGCGCGTTCAGGCTGCCCTTCTGCGCCACATGCGACCCGAGCCGGCGCCGCAGCGCCTCGTGCAGCAGGTGCGTCGCGCTGTGATGGGCGCGGATGCGGGTGCGGCGCTCGTGATCCACCTCGGCGAGCACCGGCGTGCCGACGACGGCCTCCCCCGCCTCCACATGGCCGAGATGGACGAACAACGCGCCGAGCTTCTTCTGCGTATCCGTGACCCGGATCCGCAGGCCACCCGGACCCGTGATCTCGCCGCTGTCGCCGACCTGACCGCCGCTTTCCGCATAGAACGGCGTCTGGTTCAGCAGCACCGCGACCGCGGTTCCGGCCGGGGCGCCGTCGGTCGGCTGGCCGTCCACGACGATTGCCGCGATCGTTCCCTCGGCCGCTTCGGTCGAGTAGCCGAGGAACTCGGACGGACCGACCAGTTCGCGCAACTCGTACCAGACCCCCTCGGTCGCCGCCTCGCCCGATCCCGCCCAAGCGGCGCGGGCACGGCTTCGTTGTTCGGCCATCGCGGCGTCGAAGCCCGCGACGTCGACCGGGCGGCCTTCCTCCCGCAGCGCGTCCTGCGTGAGGTCGAGCGGAAAGCCGTAGGTGTCGTAGAGCCGGAACGCGACCTCGCCGGGCAGCGCCTGCCCCGCCCCGAGCCGCGCCGTTTCGTCCGACAGCAAATGCAGCCCGCGATCGAGCATCTGCTTGAATCGGGTTTCCTCCAGCAGCAGGGTTTCGGTGATCAGCGCCTCGGCGCGGATCAGTTCGCCATAGGCCGCGCCCATCTGCCGCACCAGCGCCGGTACCAACCGGAACATCACCGGCTCGCGCGCGCCCATCATGTGCGCATGGCGCATCGCCCGGCGCATGATCCGGCGCAGCACATAGCCCCGGCCCTCATTCGAAGGCAGCACGCCGTCGGCGATCAGAAAGGCGGTGGAGCGCAGATGGTCGGCGATCACGCGATGGCCGATCTTGTGCGGGCCGTCCGGGTCTTCCCCGGTCGCGTCGGCGCTGGCGAGGATCAGCGCGCGCAGGGTGTCGGTGTCGTAGTTGTCGTGTTTGCCTTGCAGGATCGCGGCGAACCGCTCGAGACCAAGGCCAGTGTCGATCGATGGCCGCGGCAGCGGGGTGCGGGTGCCGGGCGGCCCCTCCTCGAACTGCATGAACACGAGATTCCAGATCTCGATGAAGCGGTCGCCGTCCTCGTCCGGACTGCCGGGCGGGCCGCCCGCGACCTGCGGCCCATGATCGTAGAAGATCTCGCTGCACGGGCCGCACGGACCGGTATCGCCCATCCGCCAGAAATTATCGGCGGTCGGAATGCGGATGATGCGCTCGTCCGAGAGCCCGGCGACCTTGCGCCAAAATGCAGCCGCGTCGTCGTCCTCGCTATAGACGGTGACCAGCAACCGCTCCTTCGGCAAACCGAAGTCGCGCGTCACCAGCTCCCAGGCATGGGCGATCGCCTGCTCCTTGAAGTAGTCGCCGAAGCTGAAATTGCCCATCATCTCGAAGAAGGTGTGATGGCGGGCGGTGTAGCCGACATTGTCGAGATCGTTGTGCTTGCCGCCGGCGCGCACGCATTTCTGCGCCGTGGTCGCCCGCGCATACGGCCGCTTCTCCTGGCCGGTGAACACGTTCTTGAATTGCACCATGCCGCTATTCACGAACAGCAGCGTCGGGTCGTTGCGCGGCACCAGCGGCGAGCTTTCCACCACGGCGTGGCCGTTGCGGGCGAAGTAGTCGAGGAACGTGGCGCGGATGTCGTTGCTGCTCGTCATGGCGGCTACCGATTACCCCAGCCGCTTGCCGCTTGTCACCTGAGCGGCACGCCTGCCATTTGTGTGCGGTGCCGGAACGGCACCCGGCCGCTCGCGAAACCGTCAAGTTGCACACTTTTCCGTTGAGGGTGCCTCGGGCGCGAGTGAGCGGCGTTGTCCGGGCACCGGCAACGGAGCGGTCGGAGTGGAGACCGGCGCGGCCTCACGGCGGCCGCCTGCTGTCCGGGCACCGAAAACGGAGGGCAAGTCATGGCAACAAGTCGCAGCGGCAGCCAACAGGGAAGCGTCAAAGACCCCGAGCACGACGGCCGCTTGAAGGAGAACCGGGAAGCCGGAAACACGAAAGGAACGACGTCCGGCAGCCAGGCGCGCGCGCAAGAGCACGCCAAGGAACCGGCCGGGGGCGGCCATGGGCGCTCGCAGGAAAGTAAAAGCGGCGGCGGCCAGGAGAAAAAGGGTAGCGGAGGCGGCGGCTCACAGTCTCGGTCGGAGTCTCAGTCCGGCGGCGCCGACGATCTGAAGTCACGGGAATACAAGGACGCGCAAGGCAACGTCCACCACCATACCCGCACGTATGGCGAGCAACACGGCAAGAAGTAGACCCGCCGTGTCGCGCTTCGGGCGGCTCTCCGGCGAAGGCCGCCCCCGCCTGTCTTAGTCGGAGCGGTCCGCTTCGGCCTGGGTAAGCGGGTCGGGCCGGGCGAAGGTGTGGCTGGCAATGCGCCACTCGCCATTCTCTTGCCGAAGCGTTTGGATGAAGTGTCCGATGATCCGTGTGTCATCACCGGTCAGCACGACGTAGTCGCCGCTCACCGCGAGCGTGCCGTCGGCGTTCCGTTCCGCACTCTGGACAGTCGGGGCGATCGTCAGCGCCGACGCGCTGATCAGCTCGTCGAGATGGCCTTTGATCTGATCCCGTCCCTTCAGGACCTGCAGCATGGGCAACAGCTCGGTATAGGCCGCGTCCTCGGTGTAGAGCGCGGCGACACCCACCGTATCGCCCCGCCGGTAGAGCTGGCTGCGGCGCAGGTTGAGGTCGACGGCGATATAGTTCGGATTCTGCCGGTCGGTGGCCGGGGCGGCCCTGGCCGGAACCGGCTCCGATCCGGCGTTCTGCTGTGCATGCGCCGGCACACTGGCAGCGGCCAACGCTAAGCAGGCGAAGGCCAGGGCCCCGCCGATCAAACCCGTCCCTCGATACGCCACCTGTTCCTCCTCCCGCCCGAGAACGACCGGCCGATAACAGGCGAACACGGCGCCGGCTGTGACGCGCATCACAGCCGGCCCGTTATCGGCCGAAAGCGTCGCGCAGCATGGCGCCCATGATCTCGATGGAGACGCCGGATGCACGCACCTGGCCCGCCATCGTCAGATAGCCATGCATCTGGTCGGCGACGTGCAGGGCCGACACGCGCACCCCTTCGCGGGCGAGCCGTTCCGCGTAGGCCTGGCCTTCGTCGCATAGCGGATCATAGCCCGCCGTCAGCACGAAGGCCGGCGCGACGCCCATCAGGCTGGCGACGCGCGACGGCGATGCGCGCCAGTCGAGCGCGTCCTCTATGCGCGGCAGATAGTGATTGGTGAACCACTCGGTGGACGAAGCGGTGAGCGGCAGGCCCTGCGTAAAGCGCTCGTAGGCCGGTTGCGTCCGCAACAAATCGGTCGCCGGATAGATCAGCAATTGGTAGCAGACCGGCGGCAAGCGTCCGTCACGGGACAGCAGCGCCATCACCGCCGCGAGATTGCCGCCGGCGCTGTCCCCGCCGACCGCAATGCGAGCCGGATCGATCGCGAGTTCGGCCGCTTGCTCGACGATCCAGCGTGTGGCGGCCGCGCAGTCCTCCACCGCCGCCGGGAACGGGTGTTCCGGTGCCAGCCGGTAATCCACGGCGACCACGACGCAGCCGGCGGCATTGGCGAGGCTTCGGCACGCGCCGTCATGGGTGTCGAGATCGCCGATGACCCAGCCGCCCCCATGGTAATAGACGAGCGCCGGGGCCGCGGCGCCGGCCGCGCAGCCGACCGCTCGATAGAGCCGCAGCGGGATCGGCCCGTCCGGCCCGGGCGCGGCCAGATCCCGTAACTCCGCAACTTCGACGGGCGGTGCGCCCAGCACGGATCTGGTGCGGCGGTAATTGCTGCGCGCTTCGGCGGGCGTCAGCTTCTCGACGGGCGGCAGGCCCATGTTCCGCAAGAGGGCGAGCACG
The DNA here is from genome assembly GCA_019241425.1 of Acetobacteraceae bacterium. Classification (GTDB taxonomy): domain Bacteria; phylum Pseudomonadota; class Alphaproteobacteria; order Acetobacterales; family Acetobacteraceae; genus JAFAXA01. The sequence continues at coordinate 17,427 of JAFAXA010000279.1, forward strand.
CGGACGCAGTCGGGATCAAGGGGCATCGCCTATTCGCTCTCCTCTGAGCCGCGATCGATCAGCGGCACGAATATGACAGGAAGCGCCGCGCGTTCCGAAACGGTGCCCCTCTCGTCCTTCGACACCAGGATGAGCGACTGTTCCAGCCCGGGCCGGCCGACCGGGATGACCATGCGGCCGGGCGCCCGCAACTGCCGACGGAGAGCGTCGGGGATGCTGGCCGCCGCCGCGGTCACGATGATGGCGTCGAATGGCGCCGCCTCCGGCCAGCCAGCGGCGCCGTTGCCGGTCCGAAAGCGGATATTGCGGTATCCCGCCTGGCCCAGCACGGTTCTCGCCCGCGCGGCCAGGGCGTCCAGCAGTTCGATCGTATGAACCTCCGCCGCCAGTTCGGCCAACATTGCGGTCTGATAGCCGGAACCCGTTCCCACCTCGAGCACCCGCGCGTCCGGCGTCAGATCCAGCAGTTCGGTCATGATCGCGACGATGAAGGGCTGCGAAATCGTCTGCCCGAGGCCGATCGGAAGGGCGACGTTGGTCCATGCGGAGGAATGCCGCTCGGGCGGGACGAACCGGTCGCGCGGCACCCGACGCAGCGCCCCGGACACACGCTCGCTCAGCAGCGAGCGGCCGGTGAGGGGCGCGGTTTCCGTGACGTCGGCCGCCACCTGCTCGAGCAGGCGGTCCTGAGATCCGCCCTCATCCACGAGACGGAGCCGCCGTGCCAACCGCGCGAACATGCTTGGCCGGCTCCCGGGTCTCGCCCTTCTGGGAAGCACTGCTTCCAAGCCCTCCTTTCCCTGAGAGCGCGACCGGGACCGTTTGCCATCCTCCCCTTCCGGGCGCGATCGTGACCCGTCGATCGACGGCGCCTTAGCCTGGCACCCTCTCGTCTCGGGGTCAGCGCGGCTTCAGCCCGATGTCTGCCTCGACCGTTGCGTCGACGCGCACATCCTCCGCTTCCGCGCTCGGCTCCGATTGCGCGGCAAGGCTCGCCGCCGCCAAAGTGCGCGCACGAAAGGCGCCCGGCGGGGCGCTCCCGACTGTCAGGCTGCGGTAGCCGTCGAATTGGAGGCCGACCGCGTCCGCGATCCCGTCGGCCCGCCCCCGCAGCGCTTTGAGCGCCCGGTTTTCCGCTTCCGTTCGTGCCGAGCGCGCCGTTTCGGGGGCCAGTTCCCATCCGAGACTCTCAACTGCCAGCCCGTGCTGTTGCAGCGCCCCGGCGAGTTGCAGCAGGGTCGGGCCATCCTGCCCGTGCAGGAGGATGGATTGGCTGGCGCGCCATTGCGACGGTGCGCCGTTCTTCGGTTCCAGCCGCCAGACATTGTATTGCTCGGTGGCCACAGCGATCCCGGACGCGGCCTTGGCCAGCGCGACCGCCTCCCGGATCAATCCATTCACCTGATCCTGAGCGGAAGCGGCGCTGTCCGCCGCCGCCTCGGCCCGCACGACGGCCACCAGGCGATCCGGAGCGACGGTGACGGTCGCCGTTTCCGAGAGATGGAGCATGGTCTCGGCGGCCGCTCCCGACACCGTCGCGCAAAGCGCCGCCGCGGCGAGCGCCGTTTTCACCGCGACAACGGCGATCCCGGACCGGCGCCGCGCGAGGTGTCCGGCGATGCCCGCTCGGTCCCGGGCGTGAGCGTGGTCGGCGCGCCGCTGAATGGGGTCGCGTTGGAGGGCCCGGTATCCGACGCCGCGCCGCCGGGCGGTGCCGCCGGAGCGACCACCTCCGGCGGCACCGAAGCCGCACCCGTTTGCGGCGTGCCGGGCGGGATGGAAGGCACCGGCGCGGGCGTGGTGATCGGCGCCTTCGCGGTGGCATCCGGCGCCGCCGGCTGGGCCTCGACCGCAACCGGCAGCACGACCAAGGAAGCGGCAAGCAGCAAACGCGGTCCCATTTCTCGTTCCTTTGTAAACGGGGCCGGCGCTGTCAGCGGCGCAGTACCGTCTCGATCACCGTCGCGAACAGGCGGCCGACAACGCCGCCGGTTCGCGCGCGCCTTGCGGCTGGCCGCAGCATCGCAACCAGGGCAAGACTTTGCCCCATCTGCTGAACCGCCGCCTGACGCACATGGAGCGCTTCCTGCTCGATGCTGTCCGTGCCGCTACGCGCCGCGAGCACGCCAAAGACCACGCACAACAGGACGTCCACGCCGAGGACGATCAGCGCCGCCTGC
>JAFAXA010000028.1 GCA_019241425.1 Acetobacteraceae bacterium
GATGGGCGCGGGTATGGAACAGGTTGAGGCCGACGAACGCGCCGCTCGCCTGGTCGTCCCAGACCGGGCTGCGCTCGCCCATGAGGTACGGCAGAAACACCAAACCGGCAGAGCCCGCCGGCACGCCACGCGCCGCTTGTTCCAGCAACGCATGCGCGTCGCCCCCGGCACGCTGCGCCGCCTGCATCTCCGCTTGCGCGAATTGTTCGCGAAACCACGTGACCGAGGCGCCGGCGGTGATCGCGCCGCCGAAGATGTAGATGTCCTCCGCGCCGTTGAAGACGTGCGGCATGCTGATGAGACCGTGCCGGGCGTCCACCGTATTTTCAATGTAGCCCCAGCACATGCTGGTGCCGATCATGCCGACATGCTGGCCCTTGCGCGTCGCGCCCGCGGCGAAGGTCGCAACCGCCGCGTCGACGCCGCCGGCGATCACCGGCGTTCCCGCGGCCAACCCGAGCGTTGAAGCCATCGCGGGCAGCAGATTGCCGACGATGTCGGTCGATTCGATCAGCCGCTCCGGCATCATGCTGCGCGGAATGCCGAGTGCGTCCAGCATCTCGCCCGACCACCTTCGCGCGCCGATGTCGTAGATGCCGCCGATATTTCCCGCCGAGGAATGATCGACCGCGAGCTCGCCGGTCAGCACATAGGCGATGTAGGCGTTCGGCGGGAGGAAATGACGCGTCTGCTTCCACACCTCCGGCCGGTTTTCCCGCAACCATAGGATCTTCGTGAACCCGTAATAGCTGTCGATACCGTTGCCGGTGATCGCTCCCAGGCGCGCCACGTCCGCTTCCCGCCGCACGCGCTCGACCTCGGCGGAGGCGCGGCGATCCATCCAGATCAGGCACGGATGCAACGGCCGCATGTCCGCATCGACGGGGATGCCCGACCCGCCGTAAAGGCTGCTGACGCACAGCGCCTTGATGTCGGTCGCGGCGACGCCGGCCGTCCCACCCTCCCGCACGCAATGCGTGATGCATTCATTGACGGCGCCGAGCCAGACGTCGGGCCATTGCTCCGCCCAAAGCGGCCTCGGCGTTTCGGGCTGATAGCCCGAAGCATGCTGCGCGATGATCCGCCCGTTGCGGTCCACGAGCAGCGCCTTCGTGCTCTGGGTGCCGATATCGACGCCGATCACATGCTCCACGCCCGTCCTCCCAACTTATTTCACGGTGTCCTCCGAACCTACTCGGGCTCGATCAGCCACCGCAGCGATCGCCGCAGCGCGGCGCTGCCGTCGCGCTCGAACCATTGCCCATGCGCGAAGATGACGCGCACCGGTCGCCAGCTCAGCATTCGGGAGGCGGCACGCTTCGCCGCCCGTTTCCGCAGCTTGATGAGCGCGCGCAGATAGGGCGGCGGCATTCCCTCCGGCACGGTCATGCCGAACAGCCGCGCGACCGGACGCAAGGCCGGCGACACCTTCGCTGGCTCCAGGTTCATCACGAGATCGCACAGCAGAAGCGTGCGGGTGGGACGGTGAAACAGCGCGACTTCGCGGAATCCCAGGCCGCCCGGTACGATCGCCAGGTCGAGCGCGTCGCCCCACTCGGCAGGCGCCTTCTTCAGCACGCGGTCGATCCGGAGCCCGCTACGGCGCACTTGCGACCGACTGCGCAGGCCCGGCGCCGCCCACACCGTCGCCTTGGGACAGGCGCGCTGCCATCCCTCGACAAAGGTCCAATGCGCGAAGCTGGGCGCGACGATGTGGCGGATCGGGCCGAGCTTTTCGAGGGCGGCCTGCAAGGGGAGGCTGTGCCGCGTCGGCGAGTGCAGCAGCAATCCGCCGCCCGGCAGGCGGATCACCGTCATCCGCACGCCGAACGCCGCTCCCATCACCCCCGGCAGAACGCTATCAACGATGAACAGATCGTCGGCGACCGGCTTCGGCATGTCGATCGGCGGATAGGCGGTGCGGCCGGCGCTCCCCGTCATACGGGGGAGGAGTCTGGAACCCTGCCCGGGACCGCTGGCCGGCTCGGCGCTGCTTCGCGCAACGACGGCGAGTTCGGCCAATCCGGTTCCGACGAGAAGCGCCCGCCCGCCAAGGCTCTGCCGCTGCATCCCCAATCCGGCCAAGCACAGCCCGGCGCCACCCAGGACATCAAGCACGAGGTGCTGCCGCATGGTGAGGACCGGGCGCAGCCCCGCCTCGTAGTCGGTCACGAGGGCGTAGGCGGTGTGATAGGCGGCGGCACTACCGAGAGCGAGGCGGACCGGCGGCGGTAAGCGACGGGAAAGCGCAAGCCCTCCCAGCAGCGAAGCCACTCCGTAGTCGATGGCGCCGTGTAGCCGGGTGTCGATCGTCATGGTGGCCTTTTGCCGGAAACCGCGTGGTGCTCAGGGAACGCGGTAGAACGGATCGGGTAGCAGAAATTTGCCTTCGGCGTGACCGCCGATCAGGTCGGACGGCTGATCGCCCATATTGACCAGGATGGTGTAGCCGGCCGCCTCGATGGACGCCCGGACCGGCGCCTTGAAGTCGGCCGCGGACGGGAAACGCGAACCATCCGGAACCATGTAGAGGTGGGCGTAGCCTTCGTAACCGGCGGCGAGCAGATTCCGCTCGGTCACCGCGCGCTGGTTCTCGGGCCGGCCGGTGATGAAGAACACGGGGACGCCGAGCGCGCGCGCTTGCCGAAACAGCCGCAAGGTCGGCTCGATCGCGACGGCTTGGCCGAGCTGGTCCCAGGCGGCCCAGCCGCAGGGCGCGTCGAGCGCGATGTCACACGGACCCTGAATGGGCCGCCCGAAATCGTCGAGCTTGAGGATCTTCCAGTTCGACAGCGCGGTCTCGTCGATATCCAGCACGACCGCCGGCCGCTTCGTGCTGGACGCCCTTGCCGCCAGATAGCGGGTCGCCTCATCGGCCACGGTCGCGAGACCGCGCGTATACGCCCCCGAACGGTGGTAGGCGCGCGCCGCGATCCCGGCATCCCCGACATTGAAGGGCTGGGAAACCGAGACAAACCCGGTCTCCGGCGACGGCGGGATGTGTGGCGTGCAAGCCGCCAGCGCGGCCGCGCTCATCAGGCCGAGCCATGTGCGCCCGGTTGCGAAACCCTCCGCGCTCATTGTTCCTCCCATGGATTGCCCGGTTCGGCCGCTCAACTGTAAATGACAGAAGGTTTGGCGCGCACAGGCAAGCGCCGGGGAGACAATCAGGTGGCGGGCGAGCGATCCATCCTGACCGGGGTGAAGCGGGGTTTCACCCTCCGTTGCCCCAATTGCGGCGAGGGCCGGCTGTTTCGCGGCTATCTGAAGCTGCGCTCGCCCTGCGAGAGCTGCGGCCTCGATCTCACCGTCTATCCGTCCGATGATTTCCCGCCTTATCTGACGATCCTTGTCGCCGGTCACGTGCTCCTGCCGCTGTTTCTGTGGAGCGATCATACGTGGGAGCCGCCCCTCTGGGTGCAGGCGGCGATCTGGCTGCCGCTGACCGCGCTTGCCTGCGTCGTCCTGCTGCCGTTCATGAAGGGCGCGACGGTGGGGCTCTGCTGGGCGAACAACCTGCTGCGCCAGAGTTCCTCGACCTGATGCCTGCGAACGAGTTGCTGTTTCGCGAATATACCGAGATCAACGCCCATCTGCGCGCCAACATCACCCAGTTCGTCAACTGGTTCAGCTTCTTTCTCACCTTCAGCTTCGCTTCCGTCGCGGCGTTTCTGGCAGCGGTAACGGCACGGGCGGATGCGCGCGGTTTTCCGCTGACCTATGGCGTGCAGATCGTGTTTCTGCTGATGCACGTCCTGGCTTTCGTGTCGATCCTGACTTTCCGGCGCTACATCGTCGCCTCGCACTGCCGGCTCGAGGCGATCATCCGGCAGATCGCCGAACCCGGCGATTCGCCCGTGCCGGTGCGGTTTTCCAAATGGATGACGGATCTGATGGCGGCCGGATTCGTGCTCTCCTATTTCACCTGGTTCTCCCTCTTGTTCCTCCGGTAGTTTGATTTTCCATCTGCCGCGCACCCGATCCACGATGAGCAAGCCGCCCCACACCGATGCCGTTTACGTGCTCGCGTTTTCCTGTCCGAACCGGCCCGGCATCGTCGCCGCCGTCGCGGCCAGCATCGCGGAGGCCTCGGGCAACATAACCGAAGCCTCGCAATTCGACGACCGCGAGGCCAACCGCTTCTTCATGCGCGTCGAGTTCGAGCTTGCCGCGCCCGACCGCATCGACTGGCTGCGCGAGCGGCTCGCCGCGCTGGCCGGGCAGTTGCGCATGAATTGGCGCATCAAGGACCGCTCGCCGCAGCGAGTCATGCTGCTGGTTTCGAAGTTCGACCACTGTCTGCTCGATCTGTTGTATCGCTGGCGCATCGGCGAGTTGCCGATGACGCCGACCGCGATCGTCGCCAACCATCCGCGCGAAACCTACACCCATGTCGATTTCGCCGGCATTCCGTTCCACTATCTGCCGGTGGCGAGCGGCGACGGCGCGGCACGGGACGACGCGCTTTGGTCGCTGATCCAGGACACCGGCAGCGATCTCATCGTGCTGGCGCGTTACATGCAGATTCTGTCGGACGGGCTCGCCGCGAAGCTGGAAGGGCGCTGCATCAACATCCACCACTCGTTTCTCCCCGGCTTCAAGGGCGCGCGGCCCTATCACCAGGCGTATGCGCGCGGCGTGAAGCTGATCGGGGCGACCGCGCATTACGTGACGGCGGCGCTCGACGAGGGTCCGATCATCGAACAGGATGTGGAGCGCATCACCCACACCGACCGTCCCGCGGACCTGATCCGTAAAGGCCGCGACATCGAGCGCCGGGTACTCGCCCGCGCCGTCCGCAATCACCTGACCGATCGGGTTATCCTCAACGGCAACAAGACGGTGGTTTTCAACCCCGCATGACCGTTTCGAGCCGGCGCCACGCTGCCTCGTCACCCGGCAATCCGAACCGCAACCAAGCCGGCGCGTGCTCGAAGGAGCGGACCAGGATGCCCGCTTCGCCGAGACGCGCGCACCATTCGGCCGCGCGGTCCGACTCCCCGAGCAGGAACAGGCTCGTGCCGCCGATCACCCGCAGCCCGGCCCTCGCCAGCAAAAGCTGGAGGCGAGCCGCGTCCGCCCTGGCTCGCTCCGCCGCGGCGCGCAGCCAGTCCCCGTCCGCCAGGGCCCGTTCGCCGATCGCGAGCGCCGGACCTGAAACGGGCCACGGGCCGAACGCGCCGCGTAGCCTGTCGGCGACCGGCGGCCCCGCGATCGCAAAGCCGAGGCGCGCACCCG
>JAFAXA010000055.1 GCA_019241425.1 Acetobacteraceae bacterium
TTTCGAGCCAAGCCTGGAACATCAGAATGGCCCACAGCTCGTTCGCACGATCGCGCGTGCCCTTCAGATGTTCGGCCCAGCTTGCGCGAACCTGCGCGACGTCGAGCAGGCCTTGCCGCCGCAGACGGCTCGGCGACAACAAATCGCTTGCCCATTCCCGCAACGGACCGCGCAGCCACGCACCGATCGGAACATCGAAGCCGTGTTTCGGCCGCTCGAACATCGGCTCCGGCACGTAGCGGCGCAGCATGCGCCGGAGCAGGAGTTTCCCGCGTCCGTTCCGCAGCTTGCTTGTCATCGGGGCCCGCCATGCCCATTCCACGACACGATGGTCGAGAAGCGGGCTACGCGTTTCGAGACTGACCGCCATACTGGCGCGGTCGACTTTCACCAGAATGTCGGACGGCAAATAGCCGATCGTGTCGCGGAACATGGCGCGGCCCGCGAGATCAAGGCGGGTGAGAGCGGGCACCGTTCCGGCCGCCGGAGCGCTGATCCGTGCCGCGCCGGCGAGGGCCGGCGTGTCGGTGACGGCGACCATCCGCTCGTAGAGCGTCGCCTCGTCCGCCGCATCCAGCACGCGCGCGAGCTTGCCTATACCGCCATTGCCGAACAAATGAGCGACGCCTCGAAACATCGGCAAGTGGCGCCCGGCTGTTTCCAACGTCTCCGCGCGCAAGGCGCCGAGCGTTGCTGCGCCGGCCCGCCGCAAGCCGGCGGGCAAGCCGAGAAGCGGCGCAAGGCGCCCGAGCAGAAAATGGCGGCCGTAACCGCCGAAGCTTTCGTCCCCGCCGTCGCCGGACAGCGCGACCGTCACGTACTGACGCGCGAGCCGGGCCACCAGCAAGGTCGGGATCTGCGATTCATCGGCGAACGGCTCGTCCCAGACTCTGGGCAGCTCCGGTATGACGGCGCGGGCCTCCGCCGGCGTGACCCGCATTTCGGTATGATCGGTTCCGAGATGGGCGGCAACGGCGGCCGCGGGACCGGCTTCGTCGTAGCCCGATTCCGCGAAGCCGATCGTGAAGGTTCGAACGGGGCGCGAAGACTGCGCCTGCATCAACGCCACGACCAGAGAGCTATCGATGCCGCCGGAGAGCAATGCACCTAAAGGTACGTCCGAAATCATCCGCTCAGAGACAGCGCGCCCGAGCAGCCCGTGAAGCTCGTCTTCCAGCGCCTCGTCGTCGCCACGCAGCGGCTCCGCCTGGGCACGGTCGACGACATCGGCGAGCGACCACCAGATGCGCGCTTTCTGCCGCAGCCGGGCGGCGTCGGCGGAAACCAGATCATCCGGCCGAATCGTCAGCAGCCCTCCGGGCGGCAGCTTGAACACGCCGTCCCAAATGCAGTGCTGTTCCGGGATCCAACCCCGACGCAGCAACAGCGCGAGCGCGGCGCAATTGAGAGCGGGCCGGAATTCACGAACGGCGTGCAGCGCCTTCAGCTCGGACGCGAAGAGGAGCGCGCCGTTGCAGAGCGCCACGTAGAGCGGCTTCTTGCCGAGCCGGTCACGCACCAGATGCAACGCCCGCTGCCGCCGGTCCCACACGGCGATCGCGAACATGCCCGCGAATCGCGACAACGCGGCTTCGATGCCAAGCGCTTCGAAGGCCGCCAGCATCACCTCGGTATCGCTGTCGCCGCCGAACCGATGCCCGGAGGTCTCGAGCTCACGGCGTAGGTCGCGGAAATTATAGATCTCGCCGTTATAGGAGGCGATCAGCCCACCACCGTGGGATTGCATCGGCTGCCGTCCAGCGTCGGACAGATCGAGAATCGCCAGCCGCCGATGGCCGAGTGCCACACCGGCTTCTCCGTCGCTCCAAAAGCCGTCGCGGTCCGGCCCGCGATGATGGAGAGCCGCCGTCATGTCGCGAATAGCGGCCAACCGTTCCGGGTCGGCATTGCGCGGCGCCAGCAGAATCCCGGCTATCCCGCACATCGGCTCGGCTCCGCGCCCGGCCGGAGGAGTTCGCGATACGCGGACGCATAGAGCGCGACGTTGCGAGCCAGGCTAAACTCGTCGGCAACGAGTCGGGCTGCGCGCTCAGCCATCTCTCGCGCACGAACACGATCTTCGAGCAGCGCAATGATGGAAGCGGCAAGGCGGGGCGGATCGCGCGGGGGCACCAGCACGCCGCTCCAGCCGTCGCGGATGACATCCGTACAGCCGGGCATGCTGGTCGCAACGATCGGCAAGCCGGCAAGCGCCGCCTCAAGCAGGGCACGCGGCACGCCTTCCCGGTATTCGGTCGGAAACGCAAACACGTCGGCCGCTCCGAGCAATGCCGGCACATCCGACCGCTTGCCGGTCGCGACCACGTAAGGCCCGTGTTCCGCAATCACCGACGGACTGATCGCTTCGGCGCCTTCGCCCTCATGCGGGCCGACCAGAACGAACCGCGTCGCCGGGCGGATCGCGTGAACCAGCGCCGCCGCCTTCAGGAGCGTGAGAATGCCTTTCCGGCGCGTCATCCGGGACACGGTGATGACCAGCTCCGCATCACCAACACCGAGTTCCCGGCGGAGTGCGGCGGCCGGCGGCGCGGCGCCGGCACGCTGCCTGAACTGCGCGAGGTCGACGCCTGAACCGGCGATGATCTGGCTCCGGCCTCGCCCGATCATGCCGTGCTGCTCGAAGAAACTCTGGTCGGTCCGATTCTGGAACACGGTCAGCGCCGTCGCGCGCGCCGCACGTCGGTGCGCACTGCAATACACGGGCCGCAACATCAGCGGCAGCGGGCGGCGCGACGAGAACAGCCAGCCGAGGCCGTTGATCGTGCGCATGACGACGGTTCCGGCAAGCTCTCGCGCCGCCAGGGGGGCAAGGATATTCGGCTTGGTATCGAAGCTATGGACGATCCGCGGCCTCAGCTCGGCGAACAGGCGGCGCAGGGTGTGCAAGGCGAACATGTCGGCCAGCGGATTGAGGAAGCGATCGAACCCGAAGCCATGATACGCAATGCCTGCGCGCCGGAATGGGGCCGGGTCGCCGGTCCCGGCGCCCATCACGTTGAACCCGCACGCACCCATGGCAAGCATGAATGGAATGCGCAGATCGTGATCCTCACCGCCGACCAGCAGGAGATCCGCATTCAACGGCATCCTCCGCGCCGTCGCCGGCATTCTGAACCGGGGTGCTGCCCCAATGACGTTGCTCCCAGCGATTGACACGTTTCCGCATTGAAGATCATGGCGGGGCAGGGAGCCACCTGCCCGATCGACCGAGTGCTTAGCCGAGCGGCTTAGTCCACTGCGCAAGGAGGGGACGAAGACGGCCGAGAACGGGCGATCGGCATACATCTTTTGGAACGATTGCAAACATCACGAGAGCGAACGGAAACTAGCCGTCTGTCGCGTGTGCAGGGGAGATGGCGATGAAGGCTGTGATCCAGTCCGGCGGCAAGGGCACGCGGCTTCGGCCCTATACCATGATATTGCCGAAGCCGTTGATGCCGGTCGGCTCCAAACCGGTGCTGGAACTGCTTCTCAAATGGCTGCGGCGCAACGGGATCGTCGAGGTCTACGTCACCACCGGCTATCTCGGCCATCTGATCCGGAATTTCTGCGCCGACGGCAGGCAATGGGGGCTGCGCATCGCCTACACGCAGGAAACGGAACCGCTCGGAACCATCGGCGCGCTCAGCCTCCTGCGCGAGGAGCTCGACAGCACGTTTCTGGTGATCAACGGCGACATCCTGACCGACCTCAGCCTGAACAGCTTCGCGGAAGTGCATCGGCGGTTCGGCAGCGCGCTGACCATCGCCACGATCGAGCGGACGGTGCGGGTCGATTTCGGGATCATCGAGCAGGCCCAGGATCGGGTGGTGCGGTTCCGTGAAAAGCCGAACTTCACGCAATTGGTCAGCACCGGCATTTACTGCATGGAACCCGAGGTGCTGGAGTACATTCCGGACAGCGTTCCATTCGGCTTCGACGACCTGATTCTGTATATGCTGGGCAAGGGTTTCCCGGTTCGGACATTCCTGCACAAGGGCATGTGGCTCGATATCGGGCGGGTGGAAGATTTCCAGAAGGCACAGGATCTCGGCTGGGACGATGTGGTTCCGGCATTCGAGACCTACGCGCTGGATGCGGAAGCCCCGGCCTGACAGCGTGTGCCCATCGTCCCGTAACGACGCGAGCGAGCAACCGTGCTGAAAGACGACACGCTTCTCCGTTCGGATCACGCGCGTTCGGAACCCATGCTGCTGGTGGCCGAGCCCACGCTCGGACAGGAGGAGAAGGCGGCGCTCGCCTCCGTGATCGACAGCGGCTGGATCACCATGGGGAGCCGGGTGCGCGCGTTCGAGCAGGCCTTCGCGGCCGAGCATGGGGTCGACGATGCGGTGGCGGTGAGTTCCTGCACGGCCGCGCTGCATCTGATACTGGCCGCACTCGGCGTCGGACCAGGCGACGAGGTGCTGGTGCCCTCGCTGACCTTCATCGCCACGATCAACAGCGTGCTCTATTGTGGCGCCCGGCCGGTGTTTGTCGACATCGAATCTTGCGAGACACCGATCCTGTCGCTCGCCGACGCCGCCCGCAAGGTGACGCCGCGCACCAAAGCCGTGGTGGTCATGCATTACGGCGGCTACCTGGCGGATGCCGCGGCCTGGACCCGTCTCGCCCGTTCGCTCGGCCTGTTCCTCATCGAGGATTCGGCGCACGCGCTGGGCGCAGCGCGCGGCCCGATCTACGGTGACGCCGCCGCCTTCAGTTTTTTCGGCAACAAGAACATGACCACCGCCGAGGGCGGAATGGTCACCGCGCGCGATCCGGGCGTGCTTGCCCTCATCCGTCAGGCGCGCGGCCATGGCATGACCACCGGCACGACGCAGCGCCTTCGCGACGGCTCGATCACCTATGACGTCACGATGCTGGGCTGGAACTACCGCATGGACGAGTTGCGGGCCGCGATCGGCCTCGTGCAGTTGCGGAAACTCGGGTCCTGGATCACCCGCCGCCAGGAACTCACCGCGCTCTATCGCGGCCTTCTCGGCGAATGCTGCCCGTCTGTAACCGTGCCGTTCCGAGAATGGCCGGTCGCAACGCCTCACATTTTACCCATCGTGCTGCCGCCCGGCGTCTCGCCACGGCATGTCGCGGAGGGCTTGCGCGCGCAGCGCATTCAGACGACCAATCACTATCCGCCCGCGCATCTGTTTTCCTGGCACTCAAAGGCCGTTCCATCCACGATTCTACCCGAGACCGAGTCCTTCGCGGCCCGAGAGTTGACTCTGCCGCTGCATCCCGGATTGAGCCGACCGGACGTCGTCCGTGT
>JAFAXA010000213.1 GCA_019241425.1 Acetobacteraceae bacterium
GAGGCGCTGGAAAGTGATCCGGGTCTTCGGGCGGCGATGGCGCGGGACGCCGGTTTGTCGCCGAAAGCCTGCATCCCGCGCTTCGTCTGGTAGGCGCTCAGCGCGCCGAGCCGCCGCTGGTGCCCGTCCCGCTGCCCGTGCCGAGGCTCGACCCGGAGCCCATGCCGGTGCCCGAGCCGGAGTGACCCGCGCCGCCGCCCCCGCCCGCACCCGCACCGCCGCCGCTCCCGGTCGTCGAACCCATGCTCGTGCCGCCGGTGGAACCGCCTGCGCCGCCGCTCATCGCGCCGCCGGTGCCCGATCCGGAGGCCCCGCTGCCCATGCCGGCGCCTCCCGTCGAACCCGTGCCGCCGACGCCGCTGCCGACCCCTGCACCGGTTGAGCCTTGAGCCATCGCTGCGCCCGCAAGACCTAGCGTGATTGCGGACGCCAACAGAACTATACGCATTGGTGGTGATTTCCCCGTGTAGCCGCCGGCTGCACAACCGCTGCCGGACGGGGTCGAAACGGGAAGGAGAACGGGCGGTTCGCGGCGGAGCCGGCCGCCCCACGTCACGGTTTGCTTAGGCGCGGTGCAGCGTTTGTCGGAGGGCGGTGGCCCGCGTCAGGCGTGCCCGGCTTGCCCGGACAGCAGCAACGGATCGATCCTGAGCTTCGCCAAGGCGCGCCGCCATTTGGTGTCGCTGTCGCCGTCAAACAGCAGCTTTTCGTCCGGCGTGACGCTCAACCACGCGTTCTGCTGCATCTCGCTGTCGAGCTGGCCCGGTCCCCATCCGGCATAGCCGAGAGCGAGCAACCCCTCACGCGGACCGTTGCCTTCGGCGATCGCCTTCAGCACGTCGAGGCTCGCGGTCAACGCCAAGGCGTCCGTCACCCGCAAGCTGCCGTCGCCAGTCCAATCGGCCGTGTGCAAAACAAAGCCGCGCTTGTTGTCGACCGGACCTCCGGCGCAAAGCCGGATCCGCCGCGCGGGCGGCGTCGGCTCGACGTCGAGCTGGCGCAGCAGGTCGTCGAAGCTCGGCCGCTCGATCGGACGATTGAGCACGATGCCCATGGCGCCGTCCTCGGTATGCGCGCAGATGTAGATGATGCTTTGCGAAAAGCGCGGATCGGCCATTGCAGGCATCGCGATCAGGACGTGCCCCGTGAAAAACGCAGAGTCCTCACAGCCCAGTGGATCGGAATCGGCCATCCGGCGAATCTGGTAGCAACGCCTGCCGCCTGCAAGCTTGCGTGACAGAACGGCAGCGGAGGATTACCAGTTTCGCGCGGGCGGGAACCGAATAAGCGAGGACGCATGACGATTGAGGTTGGCGACACCATTCCTTCCGTGAAGGTGGTGCTGGCGACGCCGGACGGACCGAAGGAGACGACGACCGACGAGCTGTTCCGGGGCAAGAAGGTCGTGCTGTTCGCGACGCCGGGCGCGTTCACGCCGACCTGCAGCGCGCGGCACCTGCCGAGCTTCGTCGAAACCGCCGGCGCCATCAAGGCGAAGGGCGTCCATCGCATCATCTGCATGGCCGTCAACGACCAGTTCGTGATGGCGGCCTGGGCCAAGGATCAGGGCATCAATCCGGACGACATCACGATGCTGTCGGACGGTTCCGCCGCGCTCACCAAGGCGCTCGGGCTCGAACTCGACCTGATCGGCCGCGGCTTGGGCGTCCGCAGCCAACGGTTCGCGCTGGTCGCCGAAGACGGGCGGGTGACGCATCTGGCGGTCGAGCCGCCCGGCGGCTTCGATGTGAGCAAAGGCCAATCGGTGCTGGCCGCGCTCTGACGCCGCGCGCCTAGAGGCAGGCGGTGATGCCGCCGTCCACGTAGAGGATGTGGCCGCTGATGAAACTCGCGGCGTCCGAGGCGAGGAACACCGCCGCACCGGCAAGCTCCCCCACCTCGCCCCAGCGGCCGAGCGGCGTGCGGTTGCAGAGCCAGGCGCTGAATGTCTCGTCGGCCACGAGGGCCGCGTTCAGCGGCGTTGCGAAGTAGCCGGGGCCGATGCCGTTCACGCGGATACCGTGCCTGCCCCAATCGGTCGCCATGCCCTTGGTCAGCATCTTCACCGCACCCTTGGTCGCGGTGTAGGGGGCGATGCCGAACCGCGCCAACTCGCTTTGCACCGAGCCGATATTGATGATGCTGCCCGACCGGCGCGGGATCATGCGGCGGGCGACGGCCTGGCCGACCAGGAACACGCTGTCGAGATTGGCGCGCACGATCTCGCGCCATGTCTCCGCCGGGAACTCCTCGAGCGGCGTGCGCCGCTGAATGCCCGCATTGTTGATAAGGATGGCGATCGGCCCGACATCGGTTTCGATCCGGCCGATCGCGTCCTCGATCGCCGCCGCATCCGTGACGTCGAACGCCGATTGACGGACGGCCAGCCCCTCCGCTTGCAGCGCCTCGGCCGCTTCGCGCAGCCGATCGGCGTTGCGGCCGTTGATGACGACCTGCGCGCCCGCTTGCGCCAGACCCTTGGCGAGCGCGAAGCCGATGCCGAGCGATGAGCCGGTGACCAGCGCGACGCGGCCGGTCAGGTCGAACGGGTTAGCGGCCATCGCTCAGGCTCCGGGGGCTTTGTGGGAATGACGCATCTCGTCGAGGTCGCGGCGATGGCGGTCGCGCGTTCCGTCTCGACGCGGGAGGTTTCACGCGGACCTTTCCTGATCCGGTGCAGGCGAAGGTCGGCGGCTACCAGGGAGGTGTCAAGGCGCCGCGAGGTCGCTCAGGAACTCCGAGGCGGGGCGGACGCCGGACACGAGGAGCCGGTCGCGCGCCCGCGTGCAGGCGACATAGAGCAAATGCCGCTCGGTTTCGTACACCTCGTCGAGTTCGGTTTCGTCGGCAACCGCCTCCATCCGCGCGGCGGACGGTAGCACGCCATCGTCGCAGGCGATCACCGCCACCGCCTTGAACTCCAGCCCCTTCGCATCATGCATGGTTCCGACCGAAACCGCCTCCCCCGCGTCCCGCTGTTGCTCCGACAATTCGCGCGGGGGGAGACCGGCCGCTTCGGCGGCGGCGCGGGCACGCGGCAGTTCGGCACGGGAGCGGACGAAGACGCCGATCTCCCCGGGCAGGATGCCGTCCGCCATCGCCTGCCGGATCGCTTCCGCGACGGCCTCCGTTTCGGCCGTCGCCGTCTCGAACAGCCGGACCACCGGAACGGGGCCGTTGAACACCGAAACAGTGCGGTCGCGCTCGTCGGCGTTGCCGTCCACGTCGCGCACCACGCGGGGCAGCAGGCGGTCGGCGGCGATCCGGATCTGGTGGCTGGTGCGGTAGTTGACGGTGAGCGTCGAGGATCGGCCGCGCACGTCGACCCCGAGTTCCTTCCAGGAGAACGGCTGCTGGA
>JAFAXA010000278.1 GCA_019241425.1 Acetobacteraceae bacterium
CATCGCGAGCGGGAAGCTGCGGCAGAGGCTCGCGCGCATTTGCTGACCGAGCAGCGGGCGGCACGTCTGACCGAATTTCCGGCCGCGCTGATGGCCTGTCCTTCGGGCCGGGCGGCTTGGTCGCCTGTTGCGGAGCTGATCGCCTAAAACGAAGACGCCGGCCGGGATAGTCCGGCCGGCGCTTCGAGGAGAACAGCCATGTGGACCCATGGGCTGCTCCTACTGGCGATCGTGGTGCCGTGACCCTCAAGATCAACATCATCCTACGTCGGCGGTAAGGGCTGGGCCAGTTCCGAACGGGACGGGCCCTCCACCGGGCGGAGAAGGTCTCGCTCCTTTTGGCGGTCGCCTCGCCCGCATTCCGACGCTCCGGCGCGGCCGGTCGCAATCGCGTTCTGATCGCCCGCATTGTTCGGGCCACCCGCCACCATTTACGCGGCCTTTGCCGTTTCGGCTCAAACTATCGGTCTGACAGCGTCGGCTGACATTCGAAACGAGCCGCGGGGATTACCGCGCCCGGACACGTTTTATGACCGTAACGGTATCGCTTTACCTCGATCTGCTGAGGATTCTGGCCGCTCTTCTCGTTGCTTACGGTCATATGACGCAGCCGTTTTTCTGCACCGGCTGCAGAGACATGACGTTCATGGCGACGATGGCGGTCGGGGTGTTCTTCGCGCTCTCCGGCTTCGTGATCCGCCACGTGGTGGTGGCGGGCCGGGACGGGGATGCGTCGCGCTATGCCGTCGCGCGGCTGGCCAGGATGTATTCGGTGCTGGTTCCGGCCCTGATCCTGTCCGCGTTCGTCGCCTGGGCGGCGGCCGCGCTCGATCCCGGCTTCTACCGGAGCTGGTCGGCGTTCTCGACCGATCCGGTGTGGCGCGTCCTCGCCTCCCTGCTGTTCGTCAACGAAGCCTATGGGCTGGACCTGTTCCCGTTCTCGGACAGCCCCGTCTGGTCGCTCGGCTACGAGGTTCCCTATTATTTCGTGTTCGGCGCCGCCGTGTTTGCCCGGGGTTGGGTGCGGCTCGGGCTGCTGGTGGCGGCGGCCGCGGCTTGGGGACCGAACATCTTCGTCCTGTTCCCGGCCTGGGCGATGGGCGCCGCCCTCTACGGGGTGCTGCGGGGCCGGACGGTTCCGCGCTGGGGCGGATGCGCCGCCGCCGCGTGGGCGCTGGCGCTGGCCGCCTTCTACTGGCGCGTCGTGTATCCGCATCACGAGGCGGTGCGCTCGGTGCTGGCGCCGGTGCCGTGGCTCGGCGACCGCTACACGCCGCATTTCCCGATCTTCTACTGCGTCGGGGTGCTGGTCTGCCTGTCGCTGGTGACCGTGCGCGCCTTCGACCGGGAGATCGGCCGGCTGCTGCTGCCGTTTGCGCGGCCGATCCGCGGCGCCGCCTCCGCGACCTTCTCCATCTACCTGTTCCATTTTCCGTTGCTGGTGCTGGCCTATGCGGCCTCCCATTACGACCGCTCCTCGGCCGTCGCCCGCGCCGCCGCCTTTCTGTCGGTGATCGCCGCCTGCTTCCTGCTGTCGCGGGTCACCGAGGCTCGCAAGGATCTTTGGGCGCGGTGGATCGGCGCGGCGTGGGGTCGGGCGCGAGCGATGGGGCGGGTCGCCCCGGCGCGGACGGAGACCGCCGTCGGGCCGTGAAGCGGCGGGCCGGGCGACGCCGCCGATCAGCGCCGATGCTGCAGGAGGCTCGTCTCGTACATGATCCCGGCCGCCGGCGGCGCGCCCGTGGTCGCGGCGTCTTGCCCGGCCTCGATCTGGCCGAGATAGAGAAAAGGCCGGTGCCAGAACAGGATGCGAAAGCGCGACCGGGGGTCGTTCATCGCCGACCAGTCCGGGACGCCGCTTATGGCGGTGGTTTGCGGGGGCAGCCCGATCAGCAGATGGAGGCCGAGAAGGGCGGCAAACCCGCCGAGAACGGCGCCGGTCTGCCGCCAGCGGCGGCCGCCCTCGAAGCACAGCACCGCGATGATCAGCGCCGGATAGATGAAGCGCTCGCCGGCATTGCCGATGCCGAGCGTCTCGCCCGGATCGACGGCGGCGATCACGGCGCAACTGACCGCGGTCAGCAACTCGGGTGTCGGGGCCGCCGTCCGGCGTGCTCGGAGCCAAGCCAGGAACAACAGCGCCATCGCACCGGCGAAGGCGAAATTGACCGCCGTGCCGAGCCAATAGAAGGCGGCGAACCGGTCGGCGTCGCCGGCGCCGCCGAACACCATGTTCTGGTAGGGGCCGATTTTTGCCAGCACGTAGAGGCGATACCCGGCCTGCTCGGCGAACCCCGTCAGTTTGGGACCGACCCGGAGCGCCGGGTCATGGTCGGGGCGCGGGTCGGCCACCGCGTACCAGACGAGAAGCGCCAGCGCCGGGAGCATGCTCGCCACCCCGCGCGCCAGGCGCCGCTGCAGGAGGGAGCGCCAGCCGACATGAATGAACCACACGCCGAGGCACAGCGCGTGGCAGAAAAACAGCAGCACGGAATAGGCGATGTCCGTCGCCGGCGGCGGCGCGCGTCCGGCGCCGTAGAGGCCGAAATAGCAGGTCAGAACGAGCAATCCGACCTGGTAATTGAATTCGCCGGACCAGTACGGCGCGTGCACCAGCACGAGCGTGACCAGCAGCGCGAAGCGCAATCCGTCGCGCGCGCCATCGCGGCGGCGGCTGAGTTGCCACAGCACCGCGCCGCCGAGCAGCAGATAAAGGCCGACAAACCCCTTGGCGGCGGTGATCGGGGCGAGCCCGATCGTCAGGCCGGCCAAAGCAAGCTGGGTCACCGCGTTCGGAACCGGCCAGTGCTTGACGGCGGCGGGAATGGCGTCACCGGCGGCGCGCGACCCGATCAGATAGCCCTGATAGGTCCATTCGTTCAGATCCTGCAACGGCGGCACCGGGGCCGCCACCGTGACAAGCAGCGCGAGCGCGAGAACCAAGACGCCGATCGCCGCCCAGAGCAGCCCGGTTCCTGTCGCCGGGAGGGCACGCCGCGCAGCCGACCAGGTCGCCCCGCGCAGCGACGGCAAGCGCGCGGATGAATAGCAGAGCAATTCCTGATAGGTTCTGTGCTGCGGAATAATGGAAATCCCTTGATGACATTTCAGGCGAGGATCGAGCGAGGGGCGCCCCTGGCGATCGACACCGGCAAGGCGCAGGTCACGTTCACGCTCACGATCTTGATCGTGAGCCTGGTGTTGCAGCGCTTCGCAATCCCGTTGGGGCAACAGCAGATCAGCGTCGGTGTGCCGATCGTCGCCGCCTTGGGTTTATGGTATGTTTGGACGGGCGCGCTCGATTTCGATCGCCGCCGGGTCGCAATCCTGTTCGGCCTGTCGGCGCTTCTTATGCTGTCGTACAGCCACGCCGTCAATTCGCCTTTTGGTTTCGTAACAAAAATAAGCTTGGGATCGCTGATCTACTTTCTTATCCTCAGCTCGCTCGCGGTGCTTCGCTTCAGCGAGCCGATGGAAGAAGGATTGTTCTTCCGCACCGTCACGGGCGTGCTCGCCTTTATTGCAATCTGCGGCATTGTCGAATTCGCGGCCCAGTTCGTGGGTTTGTCGCTGTTCACGTTCAGCGACTTTGTTCCCGGCCAATTCTCTTTCGAGCCGTCCTACAACGTCGTGATTCCGTTCGGAAACGGCAATCACTTCAAGTCGAACGGCCTGTTTCTGGTCGAGCCGTCGGTGTTCTCGCAATTCATGGCGATCGGGCTCGCCTGCGAATGGGTCGGCCCGCGGCGTCCGCTGTTCGTTGCGCTGTTCGTGTTCGCCTTGTTCAGCGCGGTCGCCGGAACCGGCTGGCTCGCGGTGGGCGGATTTGTCGCCTATATCGGGCTCACCTCCGGGTCGCGGGGGCTCATGACCGCGATCGGCTTCACCTGCGTCTGCGTCATCGCCTTCGCGATCGTCAGCTTCGTGCTGCCGGACGTGGCCGAGATGCTGACCGGCCGCATCGACGAATTCGGCGTCCAGGGATCGAGCGGCAACGGGCGGTTCGTGACGCCGTTCATGGTTTCAAACTACATCTTCGATCTGGCGCCGACCGCCTTTCTGTTCGGCACCGGTCCCGGCTCCTCCGATACGTTCTCCGTCATCAGCTATGTCTACGGGCTGAGCACCCCGATCAAGATCCTGCTCGAATACGGAATCGGCGCGCTGCTCGCCTACCTTGCTTTGCTGCTCACCAACACGCGCACGCCGAACCAGACGGCGGTCGCGGTGCCGGCGATGATCGTCTTTCTGTTCGGCGGCACGTATGAGCATTTCCCGCCGCTGCTGTTTCCGGTTCTGCTGATCTGCACGATCGCGAACCTGCGGCCGAGCGAAACGGCACCGCTCAGCGCCCGGCGCTAAGCGGCGGCGGCTGCGTGTCGGCCGCCGCCCGCCTTCCTTCCCGGCCGAAATATCTGGCCCAGGCGGCGGCGGCCCCGGGGCGTTCGCCCGGCGTGGTGAAGTGCCAGACATCGTCGTTCCACAGCATCACCGGCCCGATCGTGACGCCGCTCGCGCGCGCCGCCGTCAGCGCGCCCGCCAGCCATTCGACGAAATAGGGATCGTCATGCGGTCCGAACGGCGGCTCCTTGTCGCCGTTGCCGCTGCCGGTCTCCCATACCCCCATCGGCTTGCCGTGCGCGCGGGCGAAATCGGCCATGTTCTGAAACGACCAGCCCCAGATCCCTTCGTTCCACACCGGCTGCGGCTGCCACGGCTGCGCGTTCGTGTATTGCCAGAAATGCGCCCGGTTGGCGTTGTCGGCGATCCAGTCCTTGACCGGGATCTTGCGCTGGCCGCCGCTCTTCGACCAGTCGGGCGCCGGATCGGGCGTCCAGATGCTGGAATAAATGTCGATGCCGACGAGATCGACCTTGTCGTCGCCGGGGTAGCAATCGGCGATGTGGTTGTCCTGGTTGGGCGTCATCGCGGCGGGATTCCACACCGTCTTCACGGTTATGCCGCGCGCCTTGCCCTCGGCGTGAACGAGGTCGGCGATGTGGCCCCAGGCCTTGGCGAAGTTGCGGACCGCGTCCGGCGCGTGGGCATTGAGCGGCGACCAGGCCATGAAGGTGCCGTTGAACTCGTAGCTGATCCGGACATAGAGCGTCTTATATCCGTTGTCGGCCCATTGATCGACGATGCCGCGGAAGCCGCGATCCCACTGGCCGGACAGCGTGTTGACGTAGAATTCGTTGACGTTGCCCCAATCCTGGCCGGGCATCGACATCGCGAGGCCGATCACGGGAATGACGCCAGAATTCGGCCCGATATATTTGTCGCCCGTGCGTTTCCACGACCACGCCATCCAGCCGGCGCTGCCGACAAAGCCCTTGTTCGGATCGCCCTGGGTGTTGTCGGTGTACGCGTTGACGAATTGCGGCCGCGTGCCCATCAGCTTCACGAAATTGTCGAAATCCCGCTCGAACGCCGCCTCGCCGTTGCGGTCGTTGCCGTTGGGACCGGGGCTCGTGTAGAGCCCGAGCGGAAACGGCGTTTGCGCGACGGAGGAGTCTGGCGCGACGACGGCGAGGATCAGGCCGGCGGCGGCGAACCGGACGCCCGCTTGCCACGCAATGTGCGTCATGACGCTCCTTCCGTTCGCTCGCCGCCGCGCGCGGAAGCGGGCGGCGTCCAGATCTGGAACCGATCGCCGCGCACCGAACGCAGCACGCCGATGCCGGTCGCGGCGAAAGCGAGCATGACATCGGCGAGCTTGCGCAGCGGACCGCCTCGGGTGAGCAGGCCGGCGACCGGCAGCGCCCCGGCGGCGAGCGTCAAAGCGAAGGCGATCCACCAACCGAGCCGCGCGAAACCGGCCGCGGCGCAGAGTCCGGCGAGCAGCAGGAAATACACGGCAACCCAGCGCAGCAGCTTGTGCGAGACGTATTTGTATCGGTCGAGCAGCGGCAGCGCGCGCAGGCGCGGCCACAACAGGCGGTGCACGTTGAAGGCCTGGCAACTGATCCGGATCTTGCGCCGGAACTCCTCGCCGGAGCGCGACGTCGTTTGTTCAAAGGCGAACGCGTCCGGCGCGCGCACCACGCGATGGCCGCCGCACAGGATGGACAGCGACACGAACATGTCGTCGATGATGTCGGGCGGCGGCGGCCGGTGCAGCGCCCGCCGGATCGCGAAGATCGATCCGTCGGCGCCCATCGTCGATCCGGTCAGGCTTTCGAGATCCTTGATGCGTTCCTCGAGCCGCCAATACGCC
>JAFAXA010000015.1 GCA_019241425.1 Acetobacteraceae bacterium
TCCGTGACCGCCGTGGAGGCGAAGACGCCGAGCGCAACCAGCGGGTGGATGGCGGACAGCATGGGGTCGCTCCCTTGTGTCAGGCGCGCTTTGCGCGGGCCTCGGCAAGCAGGCACAACAGCTCGAACAGCACCGATGCGCCGTTGAATGCCGTCAACGTGCCGGGATCGAAGGACGGTGCCACTTCCACCAGATCGGCGCCGACGAAATCGAGGCCGCGCAGACCGCGCAGGATGCGCAACGCTTCCCGCATGGTGAGGCCGCCGGCCTCCGGCGTGCCGGTTCCAGGCGCCTGCGACGGATCGAGGCCGTCGATATCGAATGAAAGATAAAGCGGACCGTTGCCGGCGACGCGGTGCGCCTCTTCGACCGCGTATTGCCAGCCTTTGTCCTGCACCTCGTCCATCGGCAGCACCCGCATGCCGCTTTGCCGCGAAAAGCTCCACAGGTCGGGGTCGTTGGTGGTGCCGCGAATGCCGATCTGGATCACCCGCGCCGGGTCGAGCAGGCCCTCATCGACCGACCGGCTGAACGGCGCGCCGTGATGCAGCTTCGATCCCATATAGTCGCCGCCGGTATCGCAATGCGCGTCGATATGGATCATGCCGACCGGCCGCCTCTCCGCGACCGCGCGCAGGATCGGCAGGCTGATCGAGTGATCGCCGCCGACCGACAACGGAACCACACCGGCGGCCACGATCATCTGGTAGAACGAAACGATTTCGGCCTGGGCGGTTTCGAGCGCGTAGGGCCGCTCGATCCAGCAATCGCCGAGATCGCGCACCCGCGCGGCCTCGAACGGGCGGAAGCCGGTCGCCCCGTTATAGCGCCGCAGCAGGCTCGACTGCTCGCGCACCGCGCGCGGCCCGTGGCGCGCGCCGGAGCGGTTGGTCACGCCGCCGTCGAACGGCACGCCGATGACGCCGATATCGGCGTCTTCCAGCGTCTCGGTGTGGGGCGTGCGGAAGAAGGTCGATATGCCCGCGTAGCGCGGCAATGCCTGCGGGTCCGCGAAGTCCGCGTACTGCGTCGGCCGTTTCAGCGCATCCGGCATGAGGGCGACTCCACTTCCACCCGGCTCGGGTCGGCCAAGGCTTTAACGGATGGCGGCACTCCGGGTCGAGGCCAAGCGCCGCACCTCCGGATCGAGCAGCGCGGCCAGCTCAGCGGGGTGGTCGTAGCGCGGCATCAGGGCGCGGAGCGTCTCATCCGAGCCGGTTGCGGGGTGAAAATAAATCTCGCTGCTGCCGGGCGGCAGATGCGCGAGCAGACGACGCACGCGCGCGGCGGTCATCTGGCCGGTCCAGGCGAGGCCGAAGCAATGATCCGTGGTTTGCAGGCCGGCCCGCCTGATTTGCCCGCGCAGCAGCCGGGACCAGCGATACAGCGCGCGCGCGCCCCAGCCCGGCTTGTCGCCGAGCGCCCTCAGCACGGATGGCGGCTCGGCCGGCACACGGACGCGCCGGACACCGTACTCCCGCGCGGCTTCGATCAGCAGGCTGCCGACCGTCGGATGGAGGTGCATGTGTTTGTGCGCGTCGGCATGCGCCAGCGGCAATCCGGTGGCCGCGAACGCCGCGAATTGCGCGCGGATCTCCGACGCGAGCGGGCGGCGGATCGCGGGCCGGAAGAAGTAGCGAAGGCCGAGCCGGAGTTGATCGGAGGGGAACCGGCCGGCCGCGTCGAGCAGGCCGGCAATGTCCGCTTGGGCCAGGGCCGGCGCGCCCTCGATCACCACCAGATGCAGCCCGACCTGCAAATCCGGCAGGCGGCGCGCCCGCGCGACGGCGTCGGCCGCCGCCGGACCGGCGATCATCAGGCTTGCCGCCGTCAGCACCCCTTCGCGATGGGCGCGCTCGACCGCCTCGTTGACCGCGGGCGAGAGCCCGAAATCGTCGGCCGTGAAAACGAGCGTCAGGCGGCTTCCCGGTGGCGCTCGCGCAGGAACTGGAAGAACTCGACGCCTTCGCGCAGGCGGCGCTTCATCATTTGCGGACTACGCACCATCTCGCCGACGATGGACGCGATCTTCGGCGCACGGAGATAGAACTTTTTGTAGAATACCTCGACCGAATCGAAGATTTCGGTGTGCGAAAGGTGGTCGTAGTGCAGCGGCGCGATCTGGATGCCGTGATCGTCGATCAGTTCGGCATTGCTCGCATCGAGCCAGCCATTCTCCACGGCCTGCTTGTAGAGGAACGTGCCGGGGTACGGCGCGGCCAGCGAGACCTGGAGCGTATGGGGGTTGATCTCGGTCGCGAAGCGAATGGTTTCCTCGATCGTTTCGCGTGTCTCTCCCGGCAGGCCGAGAATGAAGGTGCCGTGGATCTTGATGCCGAGATCGTGGCAATCCTTGGTGAAGCGGCGCGCGACTTCGATCCGCATCCCCTTCTTGATGTTATGCAGGATCTGCTGATTGCCGCTCTCGTAACCGACGAGCAGCAGGCGCAGGCCGTTGTCCTTCAGCACCTTCAGCGTGTCGTGCGGCACGTTCGCCTTGGCGTTGCACGACCACGCAATCCCCATCTTGCCGAGTTCGCGCGCGATCGCCTCGGCGCGCGGCAGATCGTCGGTGAATGTGTCGTCGTCGAAGAAGAATTCGCGCACTTGCGGAAAATACGATTTGGCAAGCCGGATCTCTTCCGCGACATGGCCGGGCGAGCGGGTTCGATAGCGGTGGCCGCCGACCGTCTGCGGCCACAGGCAGAACGTGCAGCGCGATTTGCAACCGCGCCCGGTGTAGAGGGACACGTAGGGATGCAGCAGGTAGCCGATGAAGTAGTCCTCGATGCGCAGGTCGCGCTTGTAGACATCGGTGACGAACGGCAGCGTGTCCATATTCTCGATGACGGCGCGGTCCTTGTTGTGGACGATCGCGCCCTGGGCATTGCGGAAGGAGATCCCGTCGACCGCCGAGAGATCCCGGCCAGATGCGATTTCCTGAATGGTGAAGTCGAACTCGTTGCGGGCGACAAAGTCGATCGCGCTTCCCGCTTTCAGGCTCTCCTCCGGCTGCACCGCGACCCTGGCGCCGACGAAGCCGATCCGCAGCGCGGGATTCGCTTCCTTGAGCTTGCGGGCAACATCCGCGTCATTGGCGAAGGAGGGCGTGGAGGTGTGGATGACGCACAACTCGTAGCCGCGCGCCTGCGCAACGACGGAGGGAAGATCGACGCCGGCCGGCGGCGCGTCGATCAGCTTGCTGCCGGGCACCAGAGCCGCGGGCTGCGCGAGCCAGGTCGGGAACCAGAAAGACTTGATTTCGCGACGTGCCTGATAGCGGGAACCGGCGCCGCCGTCGAAACCGTCAAAGGACGGGGGTTGCAGGAACAGCGTCTTCATCATCGTCAGCAACTCTCCTGGGCCGCGTAGGCGGGACGGGACGGCGGCACCGGATGCGTGCGAACGCCGCCATCCGCGTCCATTGCATCGCCGCGCCAGGCGACCCGCCTTCCTGCGTAGCTCGCGACCATCACGACGGCCGACATGGCATCGCGCATCGGCAAAAGCCAGACCGGCACCCGGAATGCAAGATCCGGGATATGCAATGCCAGCGCGCGATCGATGCGATGCGCGAACATCGCCCGCGACGCCCAGACCACGCCGAACGCTACTAGCGGCACGGTGCCGCACCCGGCCAGAGCGGCGCCGAGAGCCGCCCACCAAACCGGGTACTGCACGGCCGAAAGCAGGAAGCTCACCGGCGCCAGCGCCCGGATGGTGCGGGCCCAGCGCAGTTCATGGGAGAACAGCGCCGATAAGGTTTCTTCCGGAACGGTTGTCGCCGGGACCGTGTGGGCGAGGCGGACCGACAGGCCCTGCCGCCGCACGAGCTGGCCGAGCACGTTGTCGTCGGCGAGGTGCCGGACGAGCGCCGGCAGGCCGCCGATCCGGTTGAGCGTTTCCCGGCGCAGCATCATGGAAGCGCCCAGGCAGTCCTGCCGTCCGAGCGCCCGCGCCATCAGCGCCCCGGGCAGAAATCCGTAGGCGATCTGCGCCGCGCCGAGGCGGCTCGCCCAGCCGCGCGACGACGGCAGACCGGCATAGACGGTGGTGACAAGCCCCGTCCCGGGCAGTTCGAGGGCCGCCACCAGCCGGTCGAGGTAGTCGGCGGCGACATGCACGTCGCTGTCCGAAATCACCAGCAGATCGTGCTTGGCCGCCGGCAGCATGTTGATGAGGTTGCCGACCTTGCCGTTCCGCCCGTGCCGGGCCGGGTCGATCACCACGGCGATGTCGCAGTCGGGAAAGCGTTCGCGCACCCGGTGCACCGCCCGGAGCGCCGGGTCGGCGGCGTTGCCGACACCGAACACGACCTGGAAGTTCGGGTAGCGTTGCGCGCACACGCTCGCCAAAGCGACTTCCAGCAACGGCTCGTCGCCGTGCAAGGGCTTCAGAACGGTGACGGGCGGCCGGTGTGCGGGATCGCCGCCGCGCGCCCCCGCGAAGCGCCGCACCAGGCGGCTGCCGATCGCGGCTTGCAGGATGCCGAGCGCCGCCCCGACGAAGCAGAACCAGGCCAGCAGCGAGACGGCCGTTTCAATCATTTGCGCCCGCCTGATAGGCGGCGATCTTCTTTTCGAGGCTGCCCACCAGCCCATTCACGCCGCTCGAATCGAGCACGCGCCGGAAGTCGGAGCGCTGCACGGCGACGCGGCTGATCGTGCCGTCGAGCAGCACGTCGACCGCCTTCCAGGTTCCGTGGTTGTCGTGCATGACGTAGTCGATCCGCGTATCCCCCTCACCCGTTTGCCCGACGAACTGCGTCGCGACAACCTGGTCGGCGCCGATGGCCCGCTGCTCGGGCAGGATTTCGAATTTTTCGTCCTTGTAGTTCGCGAAGTTGGCGACGTAGGACGCGACCATAAAGCGATGAAACACCTGCGAAAGCGCCGCCTGATCGCGCGGGCTGAGCGAGGCCCAGCGCGGTCCGACGCAGGCGCGAAGCAGGGCGTTCAGGTCGAAGGCGCGGTCGATAACCGGAGCCAGCCGGTCGAACCGCTGCTCGAAGGGCTGCGAGGCCCCCGTCCTCATGGACTGGAGCAGCGCGTCGCCCAACGCCTTGACCGGCACGGCGGCCGGCGGGAGCGGATCGGCCCGGACCGACAGCGGCGCCAGCAGTCCGACGAGGAGCCAGACCGCCGCGAGCCAAGAGGCGGCCGCCCTCATCGGAGGGTGGCGGCCTTGGGCTTCGCCGCGGCGATGCCGAGGGCGTCGAGGGCGGCGGCGGCGATATGGCGGGCGGAGAGGCCCGCTTCCGCGATCTGCTTCGGCTGCGTGTCGTGGTCGATGAAGCGGTCCGGCAGCACCATCGGCCGCAGCTTCACCCCGCCGTCCAGCAGCCCCCGCCAGGCCAGGTGCTGCATCACCGCCGCCCCGAACCCGCCGACCGACCCCTCCTCCACCGTCACCAGCACCGCGTGGTGCCGCGCCAGTTGCTCCACCAGCGCCGTGTCGAGCGGTTTGGCGAACCGGGCGTCCGCGACCGTCGCCGGCAGGCCGCGCGCCGCCAATTCGTCCGCCGCCTTCAGGCTGTCCGCCAGCCGCGTGCCGAGCGACAGGATCGCAACCGGCCCGCCTTCCCGCACGATCCGCCCCCGCCCGAGCGGCAGAATTTGGCCCCGCGCC
>JAFAXA010000107.1 GCA_019241425.1 Acetobacteraceae bacterium
ATAGCGGATGGCCCCGTGCTGTTTGCTCATTGCGGTTCTCCTTCGGTGGTGGCCCACACTAGGCGCCGCAATTGAAACGCACCAGGCGCGTTTCGTTTCCGTGAGTAACCGGGTCAGCGAGTGCGAGGCTCGCGTGCGGTCGGAATAAAGGGGTGAGAGGGGCGGCTAGGCGCCTCAGTGGGCGCGGGCGCGCTCCGTCCGCTTGGCGTGCAGACCCTGCAGAATCGAGTGGTCGATATGCAGGGCGGTTCGGCTGGTCACGTCGGCGCCGGAGCGCACGCCCGCGTCGCCTTCGGTGAAAGCGCGGCCGCCCACGACCACCACGAGCGCGGGATTGCGCGACGCCCGGCGGGCCCGCGCAATCGTGTCGGTGATCCGCGGCAGCCAGTGTTCGCGGCCGAACGCGGCGCTGAGCGACAGGTCGAGCGCGTCGAACCAGGTTGCCGCCACCAGATCTTGCAGGTCGCCGTCGCTCGCCGGGTAGGCGCAATGGGGTGTCCAACCGGCGTGCCACAGCACTTCCGAATCGAGCGCCGCCCCCAAATGGTGCGTTTCGCCTGGCTCGGGCGCGATCAGCACCTGCGGCGTGCGAAAACGCTTGGCGTGCGAGCCGGCGGGCACGGTGCTGAGTTGCCGCACCGCCGTTTGCAGCCGGCACAGCCCGAGTGTGACATCGAACTCGCTGCACGCGTCCTCGCTCCACAGATCGCCGAGACTTCGGGCCGCGGGTTCAACGAGAGTCGCGTAAAGCGGGAGCAACAATCTTTCGCCGATGCGCACGCGCCTGATGAGCGAGAACGCCGCGTCGGGATCGGACGCAATCAGCAGCGATGCGAGATGCGCGGCTTCGGGGTTGGCGGCCGGGAGTTGTTCGGTCCCTTGCGCCGCCGCGAGACCCTCGAGCAGCGCCGGGATCACGGTTGCTCGGATCACATCGTCCAGGATCGACGCCGACTGGAGATCGACCGGAAGCCGCTCGAATGCGGGAATGGCGGGTCCGAGCCGGGCCAGCAGCCCCGGCGCGTCCTCCGGGCGCTCCCTCAGCCGCTGCACCATCTCGTTCGGCGCTTTGATCGCTTCCGGCGGCCACGGAAAGGGGCCGATACCGGGCATTGCCAGCCGCATGTTCCAGCCCCCGAACCGGCGCCCCGTGGCCGGTTGATCGTGCAGGATTTCGATGCCGCCATGACGAGGGTCGTTGCGGATGGAACGCATGACCCGGTGCACGCTCTCCGCCGGACCTTCAAGCCACTGGAAAAACTGTTCGCTGTCGTACAGCAGCAGCCCGGTGACCGACTCGCCGCGATTGCGCTCCTGGGCCGCGAGCGTCAGGCGATGCAGTTCGAGCGGCGAGAACGGGTGAGCGGCCCGGCTGCGGTAAACCACCGTCGCAAGCGCAATTCCAGCGTCCGTTTCGGCACGAAGCGGCTCCACGCCGCCGAACAAAACTGGAGGCCACGCTTGCAGCATCGCTTTCTCCCAGACCGTTTTGTATCCGGCTGGGACGACGAGCGGTGCGGTGACCCGCCGACATCACGTCAGCGAGGCGTCACGGACATCCGGCCGAAGCAACCCAACCCCCGGAGATTTCGTTGCGGCTGATGCCAGTCTCGATGAGATCCAGGCCGGTCCGGCAATAACCGTGCGCGAGTGCCGCGAAACTGGATCGATTCCGGCACAGCTCCGACCGAGCGTGTACCGTTTCGGAATGGGCTTACGCCGCTCCGACCTCCCACTTTGTGTTTCCAGCGCTCGCGGTTGCGAGACGGGGCAGAGTTTCCGTGTTCCGCGGTGAACGTCAAGCGGTTTTGACAAACTTGCAATGGTTGCGACGAGCGTGTTTTCCAGGTCACGGATGGCCGGCGCCGGGCAGGGAAGTGATTGCGACAGCAACCTCATTGCGACGAAGAAAAGGAACCGTGAACGGTGCGTCGTAGGTGAGCAGGAAGGGCTGCCCGGATGCGCCTCGACCGGCACGGCTGAGCGCGGCCAGCAGTTGCTGCTTGCGCTCGTCAACGATGGTGCGGTGCGGAATGCCCGAGAAGCGCAGAACGGCGAGCCGTTCAGCCGGCACCGTCACCAGCCGCACCGCCGGATCGCGCGGCGCCGGTGGCCCTTGGGCGACGGCGTCGCGCGGCAGGAAGAACCGCATCACTCCAGGCCCGGCGCTGCTCTGAACCGGAACCGTCATCGCGATCCGGTTGCCCGCCTGCGACACCGGGGCCGTCATCTCGATCAGCGCACCCGTCCTGTTGTTGCCGGTGATATAGCGGAACAGCCGGTTGAAGGCGGCCGCGCCGTCGCCGGCGTCGTCCGTCTCTGCCGCCACGCGCGGCCCGTAGTCGCGCACTTCCACGTCGCCCGGCAGATGCTCGACCACCGTATAGGGCGGCTGTTCGTAGAGGCCGCGAATGCCGATCGCACCGAGGCCAGCCTCGGCGAACGTCATCAGGTAATACAGGATCGCGCCCATCGTTGCCCGCCGCCTCGTCGCCCGTCAGCTAACGGTGGGCGTTGCGGCAGGGTTTGCAGTACGGGCGCTTGGAAAGGATCGCCGGCCGGGATAGCGTCAAGGGCGTGCGACACGCGGCCGGCGGCCGCCTTGTGCGCAGACCGTTCGCCGTTCGACATGCCGGGACACCGCCCATCTCGCAGCACACCGCACGCACCGGACGCTCCCGCAAGGCCGCCCAGGCGAACGCACGCGACCTCGCAGTCCCCGGTCCGGCCCGAACGGGGCGGCCGCCCTTTCCGTTCTCGGCGATCGTCGGGCAGAGCGAAATGAAGCAAGCCCTGCTGATCGCCGCTATCGATCCGGGGGTCGGCGGGGTGCTCGTGTTCGGCGATCGCGGCACCGGCAAATCGACAGCCGTCCGGGCGCTGGCATCGTTGCTGCCCCCCATCCGAACGGTCCAGGGGTGCCGCTACAATTGCGATCCCGGCGACGAGCGGGTGCTATGCGATGAGTGCCGCGCCCGGCGTGCCGCGGCGCCGCTGCCGGGCGCCGCCGTCCCGGTTCCCGTGGTCGACCTGCCGCTCGGCGTGACGGAGGATCGCGTGGTCGGCGCGCTCGATCTCGAGCGCGCTTTGACCCGGGGGGAGAAGGCGTTCGAGCCGGGTTTGCTGGCCCGCGCCAATCGCGGCTTCCTCTACATCGATGAAGTGAATCTGCTGGAGGACCACATCGTCGATCTGCTGCTGGACGTCGCGGCGTCGGGCGAAAACGTCGTGGAACGGGAAGGGCTGAGCGTGCGCCATCCCGCCCGCTTCGTGCTCGTCGGCAGCGGCAACCCCGAGGAGGGGGAATTGCGGCCGCAATTGCTCGACCGTTTCGGCCTCGCGGTCGAGGTGCGGACACCGGATGATCTGCCCGCCCGCATCGAGGTGATCCGCCGTCGCGATGCGTTCGAGCGCGACCCGGAGGCCGTCGCGGCCTCCTGGGCGAAGGAGGATGCGGCCATCCGCAGCCGCCTGGTCGCCGCGCGGGCGCGGCTGGCGTCGATCGAGGTGCCCGACGCGGTTCTGGGTCAGGCCGCCCGGCTTTGCATGGCGCTCGGCACCGACGGCCTGCGAGGCGAATTGACGCTGATGCGGGCGGCCCGGGCGCTGGCGAGCTGGGATGGCGCGAAAACGGTCGGCGAGACGCATTTGCGGCAGGTCGCCGCGCCCTCGCTCCGCCATCGCCTCCGGCGCAATCCGCTGGACGAATCGGTGGCGACGGCGCGGGTCGAGCGGGCGGTCGGGGAGCTGTTCGGGGCGTGAGCCCGACGCCCTGGTCCGAAGCGCTCTGGGCGGCGGCGCTGCTCGCGGTCGATCCCGGAACCGGCGGGATCGCGCTCCGCGCCCTGCCAGGCCCGGTTCGCGATCGCTACCTCAAGGAATTGCGGCACTTGTTCCCGCCAGGCATCCCGGTGCGGCGCTTGCCGCTGCACGCGGCGGATGACCGACTGCTCGGCGGCCTCGACCTGCCCGCGACACTCGCATCCGGCCGGCCGGTATTCGGGCGCGGCCTGCTGGCCGAAGCGCATGGCGGCCTCGTGCTGGTGGCGATGGCGGAGCGGGTGTCGCCGGCCGTCGCGGCGCGCATCGGCGCCGTGCTCGATGCGGGCGAAGTGGTCACCGAGCGCGACGGCCTCGCCGCCCGCAGCCCCGCCGCAATCGGCGTGATCGCGCTCGACGAGGGTGCCGCCGATGACGAGCGCCCCGCGGCGGCGCTGTTGGACCGGCTCGCCTTTCCCGTGGCGCTGGAGGGCATCGGCCTGCACGATCTCCAGCCGCCTGAGCACGACGGGGGTGCGGTGCGGGCGGCGAGGGCGTTGCTGCCATTCGTGACGGTGCCGGATGACGCGGTGGAGGCGCTCTGCGGGACGGCCGCCGCGCTCGGGGTCGCCTCCATGCGCGCGGCGATCTTCGCGGTGCGCGCGGCCCGTGCCGCTGCGGCGCTGGCCGGCCGGCCGAGCGTTGCCGGGGCCGACGCCGCGGTTGCGGCGCGGCTGGTGCTCGCGCCCCGCGCGACGAGGCTCCCCGCCGACCGCCGGCCGGAAGGCGCCGGGGATGAGCAGCAGGAAGAACCCGGCCCGGAAACGCCGTCCGACGCCGGTGACGACGAGCGAACGGCGAGCAACGAAACGGCATTCGGCGAGATCGTGCTGGAAGCGGCGAGCGCCGCCATCCCGCCGGGGCTCTTGGCTGAACTGGCCGCCGGGCGGATGGCCCGGACCCGGTCCGCGCCGACCGGCCGCGCCGGGGCGTGGCAGCAAGCAGCACGGCGGGGCCGGCCGGTCGGCGTCCGGCGGGGCGCCCTCGGGTCGGGGGCGGGGCTCAACCTGGTCGAAACGCTGCGCGCGGCGGCGCCCTGGCAGACCCTTCGGGGTGCCGCATCGGCCGCGGCTTCGCCCGCGCGCGTAGTCGTGCGGCCGGACGATTTCCGGGTCGTTCGCTTCCGGCATCGGGCCGAGACCACGACGATCTTTCTGGTGGACGCCTCCGGCTCGGCCGCGTTGCACCGGCTGGCGGAGGCCAAGGGTGCGGTCGAGCTGGTGCTCGGTGAATGCTATATCCGCCGCGACCGCGTCGCGCTGATCGCGTTCCGGGGGACCGGGGCGGAGTTGCTGGTGCCGCCGACCACCTCGCTCGTGCGCGCCCGGCGCTCCCTTGCCGGCCTGCCGGGCGGCGGCGGCACCCCGCTCGCCAGCGGACTCGCGGCGGCGTCCGCGCTCGCCGGCGCGGTTCGGCGCAAAGGCGCCAGTGCGACCGTGATCCTGCTGAGCGACGGCCGCGCCAATGTCGCCCGCGACGGCACGCCCGGCCGCGCCCGGGCCGAGGAGGATGCGCTGGCCGCCGGGCGGATGCTGCGCGAAAGCGGCGTCGCCGCGTTGCTGGTCGACACATCGCCCCGGCCGTCGCCGCAGGCCAAGCGTTTGGCGGGCGAGATGGGTGCCCGCTATCTGCCGCTGCCCTATGCCGATGCCGAAGCCGTGTCCCGTGCCGCGCGGTCCGCACCTCGTGCCTGACGGATTGTGGCGCGAGCGCGAAGGCCGGGACTGGCCGAACGGCGCGTGCAGCCGGTTTGTGGAGGCGGGCGGCCTTCGCTGGCATGTGCAGCGGGCGGGTCACGGCCCGGTGCTGCTGCTGGCCCACGGAACGGGGGCGGCGACGCATTCCTGGCGCGACCTCCTGCCGCTGCTCGCCCGCCATTTCGACGTGGTGGCGCCCGATCTTCCCGGCCACGGCTTCACGGCCAGGCCGCGGCCCGGCTCGGGGCTGTCGCTGCCGGGCATGGCGAACAGCCTCGGGGCGTTGCTGCGCAAGCTCGAGGCGCGGCCCGCGATCACGGCCGGCCATTCGGCGGGCGCCGCGATCCTCGCGCGCATGTCCCTCGACGGCGCGATGGCGCCCAAGGCGCTGGTCAGCCTCAACGGGGCATTCCTGCCGCCATCCGGACCGGCGGCGCCGATCTTCTCGCCACTCGCCAAGTTGCTGGCCCGCATCGAGCTGGTGCCGCGCCTTTTTGCTTGGCATGTCGCCGATCGGGCGGTGGTGGAGCGGCTGCTGCGCGCCACCGGTTCGACCATCGATGCGACCGGCACGGAACTCTATGCGCGGCTGATGCGCCGGCCGGAACACGCCGGCGCCGCGCTCGGCATGATGGCGAACTGGCAGCTTATGCCGCTCTGGCGCGACCTGCCGAAACTTCGGCCCGCGCTGACGGTGGTGGTGGGCGGCAACGACCGCACGGTGCCGCCGGCCGATGCCAGCCGGATCGCTGGCCGCGTGCCCGGCGCCACCGTCGTCGAGCTGCCCGGCCTCGGCCATCTCGCGCATGAAGAAAACCCGGCGGCGATCGCCGCGCTGATCGAACGCATCGCCCGTGCCAACAACCTGCTGCCGCCCGCATGAGCTGGCTGTTCGCATCGGGGCGCATCGTCGATGCGATCCTTGTCCTGACCGCGGTGGAGGGCGCGTTCGTGCTCTGGTGGAAGCGCCGCACGGGTCGCGGTCCGGCGATTGCGGAGTTCCTCTACGATCTGCTGGCCGGCATGTGCCTGCTCGCGGCGTTGCGCGTTGCGTTGTCCGGCGCCCCATTCGGGTGGATGGCGCTCTGCCTCGCGGGCGCGCTCGCCGGGCACCTCGCCAGCCTGCGGCTGCGCTGGCGCTAAAGCCGCCTGCGGGCAGAACCGCCGGGACCGCGACAGCCGCAATCGTCGTGTTGCCGCGGCATGTCGGCCCTGGACACTGTCAACCTTATCTTACACTCTAGCCTGTATGTCGTTCGTGACAGTTCGCTCGCCGATGCGCGAGGAGGTGGCTTCCGCGGACCCAAGGCCGCACGCGGTGGTCATAGGCAGCGGATTCGGCGGGCTGGCGGCGGCGATCCGGCTTGGGGCGCGCGGCTACCGCGTCACCGTTCTGGAACGGCTGGGGGCGTTGGGCGGCCGCGCGGCTGTCTTCCGGCAGGACGGCTTCACCTTCGATGCCGGTCCGACCGTCATCACCGCGCCGTTCCTGTTCGATGAACTCTGGGCGCTATGCGGACGGCGGATGTCCGACGACGTGGATTTGCGGCCGGTCTCGCCCTTTTACCGGATCCGGTTCGCCGACGGCGCGACGTTCGACTACACGGGCGATCCGGGCGCGATGCGCGCCGAGGTGGCCCGCCTCGCGCCGGAGGATGTCGCCGGCTACGAGCGCTTCATGCGCGCGAGCGAGGCGATCTTCCGGGTCGGCTTCGAACGGCTCGGCGACCAGCCTTTCAGCGCTTGGACCGACATGGCGCGCGTGGTGCCGGACATGGTGCGTTTGCGGAGCTACCGCAGCGTGTACGGCCTGGTCTCGAGTTACGTCCGCAACGACCGCCTGCGCACGATTTTGAGCTTCCATCCGCTGCTGGTCGGCGGCAACCCGTTCGCCGTCAGTTCGATCTACAGCCTGATCGCGTTCCTGGAGCGGAACTGGGGCGTGCATTTCGCGATGGGCGGGACCGGCCGGCTGGTTGCCGGGCTCGCGTCGCTGATCGAAGGGCAGGGCAACCGGATCCGGCTCAACGCCGAGGTCGCCGCCATCACCGTCGCGACCGGCGCCGCGACCGGCGTGCGCTTGCGCTCCGGCGAGCAGGTCGCGGCCGATCTTGTCGTTTCCAACGCCTGCTCCGCCTGGACCTACCGTCATCTGCTGCCGGAAGCCGCGCGCCGCCGCTGGACGAACCGGCGGATCGACCGCGCGCGCTACTCGATGGGGCTGTTCGTCTGGTATTTCGGGACCAGGCGGCAATACCCGGACGTTGCGCATCACACCATCCTGCTCGGCCCACGCTACCGCGAGCTGCTGCGCGACATCTTCCGCCGCAAGGTGCTCGCGGACGATTTCAGCCTGTATCTACACCGGCCGACGGCCACCGATCCGTCGCTGGCGCCGCACGGCTGCGACACCTTCTATGTGCTCTCGCCGGTGCCAAATCTCGGCGGCGATATCGACTGGGCGGCGCGCGCCGAACCGTACCGGCAGGCGCTCGCGCGGTCGCTGGGCGAAACGATCCTGCCTGGTCTCGAAACCGAACTCGCGACCTCGCTCCTGATGACGCCGCAGGATTTCCAGGATCGCTTGTTGTCGTTTCGCGGCGCCGGTTTCGGTCTCGAACCCGTGCTGCGGCAAAGCGCGTGGTTCCGTCCGCACAATAAGAGCGAGGAGATCGACCGGCTCTATCTCGTCGGCGCGGGAACCCATCCGGGAGCAGGTCTGCCGGGTGTCCTGTCCTCCGCGCGCGTGATCGACCGGCTGGTGCCGCATGCCGCCGCCCGCGTCTGACGCATCATCCGCCGCCGCCTCGGAAGCGGCTGACCTCGCCGCGTGCCGTGCTTCGTTGCGCGGCGGCTCGCGCACGTTTTTCGCCGCGTCGAAATTGTTGCCGCGCCGCGTGTTCGAGCCAGCCGCGGCGCTCTACGCATTTTGCCGGCTCGCCGACGACGCCGTCGATTGCGAGGGTCACTCGGTCGCCAGCCTGCGCGTACGTCTGCGCCAAGCCTATGACGGCCACCCGTTTCCCGTGGCCGCCGACCGCGCGCTGGCTGCCGTTATCCGCCGCCACAACATACCGTCGGCGCTGCCGGAAGCGTTGCTGGAAGGCTTCGCGTGGGATGCCGAGGGGCGGCGCTACCAGGATTTTCCGGCGCTGCTGGATTATGCGGCGCGGGTCGCGGGATCGGTCGGCGCGATGATGTCCGTGCTGATGAACCGGCGCGCGCCGGACGTGGTGGCGCGTGCCTGCGATCTCGGCATCGCCATGCAGTTGTCGAATATCGCGCGCGATGTGGGTGAGGACGCGCGGGCGGGGCGGCTTTATTTGCCTTTGCAATGGTTGCGGGAGGCGGGCATCGATCCCGATGCGTGGCTCGCCGCGCCGGTGTTCAACCCGGCGCTTGCCGGAGTGGTCGCGCGGCTGCTGTGCGAAGCCGACTGGCTTTACTGGCGCGCAAGCGCCGGTATCGCCCGGTTACCGCCGTCCTGCCGTCCCGGCATCCGGGCCGCGCAATTGCTGTATGCAGGCATCGGTCACGCTGTCGCTGCGAGGGGTTGCGACTCGGTCACCGCCCGGGCCTTTGTGCCCGGCAGCCGCAAAGCGGTCCTGCTCGCGCGCAGCCTCGTGCCGGGACCGGCGCCGGACCGCGCCCTCGCGTTGCCGACGCTGGAGGCCGCGCGCTTCCTGGTGGAAGCGGTTGCCGCCGCGCCGGTGCCGCGCAAGCCGGCGCCCGCGAGCGCGGGCAAGAGCTTCGACGACCAGGCCGCGTGGGTGGTCGATCTGTTCGTCCGCCTCGGCGAACGCCAGGAGGCCGAGTCTTAGGGCGGGATCGGTCACGCCCCTGTCGGCGGCGCGAGCAAGGCCCATCTTTCCATGATCTCGAACAGGGAGATCCGTCATGTCGGGTATCGACCGCGCCGGCACGTTCACGCTCGGGGATCGCACCGTAAAGCGGCTCGGCTACGGGGCCATGCAGCTCGCGGGACCGGGTGTGTTCGGGCCGCCCAAGGACCGCGACGCGGCGCTTGCCGTGTTGCGCGAGGCGGTCGCGGCGGGTGTCAACCACATCGACACCAGCGACTACTACGGCCCGCACGTGACCAACCAGCTCATCCGAGAGGCGCTCGCGCCCTATCCCGGCGATCTGGTCATTGTCACCAAGATCGGCGCGCGTCGTGGCCAGGATGCGTCATGGCTTCCGGCCTCTGCGCCCCAAGAGTTGGCGGCGGCGGTGCACGACAACCTGCGCCATCTCGGGCTCGACGTGCTGGAGGTGGTCAATCTGCGCATCATGTTCGACGCGCTCGGCCCCGCCGAAGGGCCGATCGAGGCGCCGCTCTCCGCCCTCGCCGAGCTTCAGCGGCAAGGCAAGGTGCGGCACATCGGGTTGAGCAACGTCACCCCGGCGCAGGTGGCGGAAGGGCGGCGCATCTGCGAGGTCGTTTGCGTTCAGAATGAATACAACCTGGCGCGAAGAGCCGACGATGAGCTGATCGACGCGCTTGGCCGCGACGGCATCGCCTATGTGCCGTTCTTTCCGCTCGGCGGTTTCACGCCGCTGCAATCGTCGGCCCTATCCGGCGTCGCGCAGCGTCTCGGCGCGACGCCGATGCAGGTCGCGCTCGCATGGCTGCTGCGCCGCGCGCCCAACATTCTGCTGATCCCGGGCACCGCGTCGGTCGCGCATCTGCGGGAAAACCTGGCCGCCGCCGATCTCGCGCTGCCGGACGACTCGCTCCGCGCGTTGGACGCGATCGCCCCGGCCGGCATCACCTGAGAGTCCGGCGATGGCATGGAGCGCGCTGCCGCGTTTCGAATGGCTGCTGATCGACGCCGTCGTGCTCGGCGTCCTCGTCTGGCAATTGGTGTCGGTCAAGCGGGAGATCCGCAAGAACCGCCAGCCGGAGCCGCCGGACTCAGTCCCGCCGCCCGGGGCAATGTGAGCGTCCGCGGATCAGACCAGTTCCAACTCGCGTGCGCGCGCCGTTTCGCTCGGCTTTCCAACCGGCTGGAACGCGACCAGCAGGCACGGGGGTAGCGGCTTTGGGTGCGTCTCCGGCGCCGGTTTCGGATCGGGACCCCAACCGCCGTCGCCGCCATGCCGCCGCAGCGCGTGCAATTCGCGCAAGGCGAGCAGAAGGGGCACGCCGAAGGTCAGGCATCCGCTCAGGAATATTTGCAGCGCAGGCCGCATCTCTCATCCCCTCGAACGAACCGGCCGCGCGCGCGGCATCCGGAACGGCAGCATCGCCTGCACCCAAGGCGCGCGAAAGCGGTCGAGCGACAAGCTTTCATGCAGCGCCGTCACGGGTCGACCGAGCAGCCGCGACTCCAGAACAGACCTTGCATAGAACGGCGTATCTTCAAGTGTCCGCCGCACCCGCGCCCCATTCTCGGCCCTTGTGCCGCGCGCGATCCGCCAGATGCGGGTGGGCGGCAGGGTAACGGGGGGCGGCGGCGCGAATTCGGTGACGTCGCCGCGCCGGTCGATGCGCAGCGCCAGATTGGCGCCCGCGCCCTCTCGCGGCGACACTTCGTACAGAATGGCGGTGCCGTCATCGAGGCCGGCGCGGCACCAATGCCAACGCGCGAACCCGGTTTCCAGCGGCTCGTCGCCATCGTTGCTGTCGAAATAGCCGAGGCCGGACCAGCGCAGATCCGGATCGCGCAACGACACCTCCACCCGCGCGCGCGGCGACAGCGGCGACCAGCGGTGGCGGCCCGCCGCATCCAGCGTGAATGTGCGCCCGGTCATCGCCTCCGGCCGCACGCGCACGGTGCCTCGCACATGCCCGGCGAGCGGCATCGTCCGCTCCTGGACGGTAATCTCCAGCGCCGTTCCGTCCCAGCGGAGCGCGCTCGGGCCGATCGCGAACTCCGATGCCGTGCGCGTGACGGCGGCGCTGCCGCGCTCCGTCATCGCCCAGCGCCGCGAGGCGCCGTACAGCGCGACGTTGAGCGCGCAATGCTGCAACGGATCGCCCCGGCCGCGCCGCCGGCTCCAGGCGTAATAGGGCGAAAACACGCTGCCGATGAAGGCGATCAGGGTGAGGCCGTGGCGTCCGTCGTCGCTCAGCGCATCGACATACCACCAGACGTAACCTCCGGGGGGCACCGTGCGATCGAAGCCTAGCTCCGCAGAACGGCCTGGGCCGCCAGTCGGCCGGACAGCGCCGCCATCGGCACCCCCGCTCCCGGATGCACGCTCCCCCCCGCCAGCACGAGGCCGGGCAGGCGGGTCCGCGCCGCCGGCCGCCGGAAGGAGGCCATCGCCCCGTGCGTCGCCGGGCCGTACAGCGCCCCCCCGGTCGCCGGGAACATCGCCTCGAAATCCGCGGGCGTCGTCAGCCGCGTTTCCTCCGGTTGGGATCGGATCGTCAGCCCGCATCGCCGCATCAGCCCGAACGTCGCTTCCGTGCATCGCCCGATCTCCGTCGCATTGGGTGTTTGGCGGTCGCCCGTCGCCGGCGCGTTGACGAGGCAGAGCAGCCGCTCCTTGCCGTCCGGCTGATGGTCCGTATCGCCGCGATCCTGCGCGCACACATAGACGGTGGGCGCGGCGGGCAGACGCGCGCGTTCGAACAGATCGGCGAACTCGGCCGGGTAGTCGCCGGAAAAGAAGACGTTGTGCCGCAGCAACGGGAAGCCGGCGGTCTCCGCCGTCATCGCCCAGGTGAGCGCGGAGAGCGAGCGCGCCGCGGCCGGCGGCGCGGTGACGGCGGCGGCGACCGCGCGCCCGAACCGTCCCGTCGCCAGCGCGGCGGCATCGGCGTTGACGATCACGGCGTCCGCCTCCAGCCGCTCGCCGGACGCCAGCACGACGCCGGCGGCCCGGCCCCGGGCGACGGCGATTTCCGCCACATGGGCGCCGTAGCGGAAGGCGGCGCCATGCTCGCCCGCCAACTCGGCGAGCGCCGCCGCGACGCGGTGCATCCCGCCTTCGACCAGCCACACGCCGTCCTGTTCGACATGCGCGATCAGCATCAGCGTCGCCGGCGCGAGGAACGGCGACGAGCCGCAATAGGTCGCGTAGCGGCCGAATAACTGCCTGAGGCGGGCGTCGCGGAAATGCTCGCCGAGCGCGCGCCACATCGTATCGAACGGGCTGATGCGCGCCAGATCGCGAAAGCCGCGCAGCCCGGCCGCGCGGACCAGCGAAACGGGCGTCGGCGCGGCGGCGCGGATGAACGACCCTTCCAGCACGCGGTAGACGTCGCGCGCCCGGGCGCAGAAGGCGCGATAGCCGCGCGCATCCGCCGCGCCCGCGAAGCGGCCGATCGCATCCGCCGTGCGGTCGATATCGGCGAACAGATCCAACCGCTCATCCGCGCTCCAGGCGTGCCGGGCGAGCGCCGCCGCCGGACGGAGCGTCAGCCGGTTCGCCAAGGCGGCGCCCGCTTCGGCGAAGATCTCCTCGAACACCCAACGCATGGTGAACACGGTCGGCCCGGCATCCAGCCTCCGGCCGCCGATCTCGACCGTTCGCATCTTGCCGCCGGGAATCGCCGCCCGCTCCAGCACGGTGACGCCGACGCCGCGCGAAGCGAGCAGCGAAGCGGCGGTCAGGCCGCCGATCCCGGCGCCGACGATCGCGACTGTGGACGGGGCCACTGCGCCTCCCTGAAAGACATTGACGGACGTGTCAGATTAGATTGACACTGCTCGTGACAACAAATCCTGACAACTGCGGGGGCGCATCCATGGACGTCATGAGCCGGATCGAGCAAGCCCTGCAAGCGGCTGTCGGTCGGGCCGAGGCGCCGGGTTGTCCGCCGCGCCTCGCGGCCGCGATGCGTCACGCCGTCTTTCCCCGCGGCGCGCGCATCCGGCCGCGTCTCTGCCTCGCGGTCGCCGCCGCCTGCGGGGAGGACGAGCCGGGGATCAGCGCCGCGGCCGCCGCCGCCATCGAGCTGCTGCATTCCGCGTCCCTGGTGCATGACGATCTGCCCTGCTTCGATGATGCGCCGTTCCGGCGCGGTCGGCCATCCGTCCATGTCGCCTTCGGCGAGCCGCTGGCGGTGCTGGCGGGCGACGCGCTGATCGTGCTCTCGTTCCAGCAACTGGCGGTCGGCGTGGCGGCGGCGCCGGGGCGCCTCGCGGCGCTGCTCGGCATCATCGGCGGGTCCGTCGGCGTGCCGGGCGGGATCGTCGCCGGGCAGGCCTGGGAGTGCGAGCCGGAGGCCGATCTCCGGCAATATCAGCGCGAAAAGACCGGGGCGTTGTTCGTCGCCGCGACCATGGCGGGGGCCGCCGCCGCCGGGTCGATCCCCGGGCCGTGGCGCCTGCTCGGCGAACAGCTCGGCGAGGCCTACCAGGTTGCCGATGATTTGCGCGACGCCGCGTGCAATCCGGCCGAACTCGGCAAGCCGGTCGGGCGCGACGCGGCGCTCGGGCGGCCGAGTGCCGTGGGCGAACTCGGCCTCGACGGCGCCATCGACCGGCTGCGCGCCCTGGCGGCCGAGGCGGTGGAGGCGGTGCCCGCCTGTCCCGGCGCCTCTGAGCTGCGGGCGCATATCCTGTCGGAAACGCAGCGCCTGCTGCCGCGCGAACTGGCGGCGACGGCCGCATGATCGCCAGCGCGTCCGCTGCTGCCGCGCGCATCGGCCGGGGCACTGACGCCCGGGGGTGGCTCGACCGGCTGCTGGCGAGCGAGCGGTTCCGGCACTGGGCGGCCGGCTTTCCGCTGACAAGGCCGATCGCCCGGCGCCGGGCGCGCGCCTTGTTCGATCTCTGCGCGGGCTTCGTCTACTCGCAAGTCCTGTACGCCTGCGTGCGACTCCGCCTCTTCGACATGCTCGCCGAAGAACCGCAGAGCGCCGCCGTGCTGGCCCGCCGGATGGGCCTGCCCGCCGAAGGGGCGGACCGGCTGCTGGCCGCCGCGGCCTCGCTCGGGCTGGTGGCGCGACGGGGCGACCGGTTCGGCCTCGGCAGGCTGGGCGCCGCGATGGTCGGCAATCCCGGCCTCGCCGCCATGGTCGAACACCACGCCGTTCTTTATGCCGATCTGCAGGACCCGGTCGCGCTGCTGCGCGGGGAAGGGAAGGCGACGGGGCTGTCCCGTTACTGGCCCTATGCCGGCGCGTCGGGGCCGGAGGCGCTGGGGGCCGAGCAGGTCGGCGCCTACACCGCCCTGATGGCGGCCTCGCAGCCGCTGGTCGCCGCCG
Source organism: Acetobacteraceae bacterium (assembly GCA_019241425.1). Taxonomy (GTDB): domain Bacteria; phylum Pseudomonadota; class Alphaproteobacteria; order Acetobacterales; family Acetobacteraceae; genus JAFAXA01. The sequence goes on from JAFAXA010000107.1 coordinate 14,680, forward strand.
AGATCCTCGAATCCTATCCGCTTGGACGGCACCGCTGTCTGCTCGATGTCGGCGGCGGCGATGGCAGCTTCGTCACGGCGGCGGCGGCGCGTGCCCCGCATCTGCGCTTCATGCTGTTCGACCTGCCGGCGGTCGCGGGACGGGCGCGTGCGCGATTCGCCACTGGCGGCATCGCCGATCGCGCGGTGGCGCTGGGCGGCGATTTTCTGTCGGACGACCTGCCACGCGGCGCCGATGTCGTGTCGCTGGTGCGGATCATCCACGACCACGATGACGAGGCCGCGCTCGCGATCCTGCGCCGCGCCTTCGCGGCTCTACCCGCAGGAGGAACGCTGCTGCTGGCCGAGCCGATGGCGGGCACCGCCGGCGCCGAACCGGTCGGGGATGCCTATTTCGGCTTCTACCTGCTCGCCATGGGCAGCGGCCGGCCGCGCTCGCTCGCGAACCTGCAGGCGCTCCTCACCCGCGCCGGATTCGTGCTCGCGCGTCCCCGCCGCACCCGCTTGCCACTGCTCACGCGCCTCATCGTCGCGACCAAGCCCGCGACACCGCAAACCGTAAATCTATCTTGACACAAGAAGCTGTAAGGAGAGAGTTACAGCCGATGTCGGAGAGTCCGCGCATGGACGCCGTGGCTGTGATCCTGAGGGAGCCGGAGAACTTGGTTCTCGACCGGCTTGGCCTATCCGCTCCCGGGGACGCGGACGTCGTCGTCGATGTCGATTACAGCGGCATCAGCACCGGCACCGAGCGGCTGTTCTGGTCTGGCCGGATGCCGCCTTTCCCTGGGATGGGGTATCCGCTCGTCCCGGGCTACGAATCGGTGGGCCGCATCGCTCTCGCCGGCGCGGGATCGCAGCGGCAGATCGGCGAGCGGGTGTTCATCCCGGGCGCGTCCTGCTTCGGGGAGGTGCGCGGGCTGTTCGGTGCCACGGCATCGCGACTGGTCGTCGCCGGCGCGCGCGTGGTGCCGATCGCCGACGATCTGGGCGAGCGCGGCGTGCTGCTGGCGCTCGCCGCGACCGCGCATCACGCCATCGCCGGCGCCACGCCGGAACTGATCGTTGGGCACGGCGTGCTCGGCCGTTTGGCGGCGCGCATGGTCGCGGCCCTCGGCGCACCGCCGCCGATCGTGTGGGAGCGCAACGCCGAGCGACGCGGCGGTGCCGCGGGATACAAGGTGCTCGATCCGGCGGATGACCCGCGCCGGGACTACCGCCTGATCTGCGACCTGAGCGGCGATTCGGCGATCCTCGACAGCTTGATCGCGCGTCTCGCGCCCAGCGGCGAGGTCGTGCTCGCCGGCTTCTATTCGGAGCCGCTTTCCTTCGCATTCCCGCCCGCGTTCATGCGGGAAGCGCGGATGCGGGTGGCTGCGCAGTGGCAGCCGGCCGACATGGCGGCATCGTTGCGTTTGATCGAAAGCGGCGCGCTCTCGCTCGACGGGCTGATTACGCACCGTCACGCCGCGACGGACGCGCCTGACGCCTACCGGACCGCCTTCACCGATCCGGCCTGCCTCAAAATAATCCTCGATTGGAGTGGCTGCTCATGACCGTGCATCCGGGCGCCATCGCGTCCCAACCGGCCGCCATGCACGCCTCGTTGCGCGAGGAAGCCGCGATCGAGCCGGAAGCGCCCGCGACCGGCCCCGCCAAGAAGGAAACGCAGGTCGTCGCGATCTATGGCAAGGGCGGCATCGGCAAGAGCTTCACCCTCGCCAACCTGTCCTACATGATGGCGCAGCAGGGCAAGCGCGTGCTGCTGATCGGCTGCGATCCGAAAAGCGACACCACATCACTGCTGTTCGGCGGCCGCAGTTGCCCGACGATCATCGAGACCTCGTCGAAGAAGAAGCTGGCAGGCGAAACGGTCGCGATCGGCGACGTTTGTTTCAAGCGTGACGGCGTGTTCGCGATGGAGCTGGGCGGCCCCGAAGTCGGCCGCGGCTGCGGCGGACGCGGCATCATCCACGGTTTCGAGCTGCTCGAGAAATTGGGCTTCCACGACTGGGGGTTCGACTACGTGCTGCTCGACTTTCTGGGCGACGTGGTGTGCGGCGGCTTCGGCCTGCCGATCGCCCGGGACATGTGCCAGAAGGTGATCGTGGTCGGTTCCAACGACCTGCAATCGCTTTACGTCGCCAACAATGTCTGCTCGGCGGTGGACTATTTCCGGCGGCTCGGCGGCAATGTCGGCGTCGCCGGTCTGGTCATCAACAAGGACGACGGGACGGGCGAAGCGCAGGCGTTCGCGCAGGCCGCCGGCATTCCGGTGCTGGCCGCGATCCCGGCCGACGAGGACATCCGCCGCAAGAGCGCCAATTATGAAATCATCGGCCGGCCCGGCGGGCGCTGGGCGCCGATGTTCGAGCAACTCGCGGCGGAGGTCGCGACCGCGCCGCCGCTGCGTCCCGCGCCACTCAGCCATGACGCGCTACTCGGCCTGTTTAAGGGCGAGGCGGTCGGGCGCGACGTCGTGCTGGAACCGGCGACGATCGAGGACATGTGCGCGGCGTCGGTGCTCGCCAAACCATCGTTGGAAGTGGTGTACGAGGGTTCCGCCTGACATGGACGGCTCGCTCCCGCCCGTCGCGAACGGCGGCGGCTGCCATGGCGGCCGCGACACGATGCTGGAAGCGGCGCGTGCCGCCGGCAAGAGCGAGACGCTGGACCGGTTGCAGGCCGACTATCCGCGCGGACCGCACGATCAGCCCCAATCCATGTGCCCCGCCTTCGGCTCGCTGCGGGTCGGGCTCCGGATGCGGCGGGTCGCAACCATTTTGTGCGGCTCGGCGTGCTGCGTGTATGGCCTGACCTTCACCTCGCATTTCTACGGCGCCAAGCGCAGCGTCGGCTACGTGCCGTTCAACTCGGAAACGCTGGTGCGCGGCCAGGTCTACGAGGACATCCGCGACGCGGTGTACGAAACCGCCAAGCCCGATCAGTACGACGCCGTTGTTGTTATCAATCTCTGCGTGCCGACCGCGTCGGGGGTGCCGCTCGACCGCTTGCCGAAGCAGATCGACGGCGTGCGCGTCATCGGCATCGACGTGCCGGGATTCGGCGTGCCGACCCACGCCGAGGCGAAGGACGTGCTGGCGGGCGCGATGCTCCGCTACGCGCGGCTGGAAGCGACGGCGGGCCCCGTGCAGCGCCCGCGCGGCGCGATCGCCGACGAACCGCGCGTGACGCTGATCGGCGAGTTGTTTCCGGCCGATCCGGTCGGCGTCGCGGGCATGCTGAAGCCGATGGGCTTGGCGGTCGCACCGCCTCTGCCCTCACGCGAATGGCGTGATCTATATGCGTCGCTCGACTGCGCGGTCGCCGCTGCCGTGCATCCGTTCTACGTCGCATCGGTGCGCGAATTCGCCGCGGCCGGGCGGCCGGTGGTCGGCTCCGGTCCGGTCGGGGTCGAGGGCACGTCGGATTGGCTGGCCGCGACCGGCCGCGCGGCGGGCGCAACCGCCGAGCGGATCGACGCTGCGAAAGCGCAGGCGCTGCCCGCCATCCGCGCCGCGCTCGATGCGAATCCGATCCGCGCCCGCGTCACCGTCTCCGGTTACGAAGGATCGGAATTGCTGGTGGCGCGGCTGCTGATCGAAGCCGGCGCGGACGTGCCGTATGTCGGCACCGCCTGCCCGCGCACCGAATGGAGCGAGGCCGATCGCCAGTGGCTGGCGGCGCATGGCGCGCACGTGCAGTACCGGGCGTCGCTGGAGCAGGACATGGCGGCGATGCGCGAGGCGCGGCCGGATCTGGCGCTCGGCACGACGCCGCTCGTGCAGGCGGCCAAGGAACGCGGCATTCCGGCGATCTACTTCACCAATATGGTATCGGCGCGCCCGCTGTTCGGCGCCCCCGGCGCGGCGGCGCTGGCGGCGATCGTTGCAACCCAAACCAAGGGCGCGGACCGGTTCGGGCGCATGGTTTCGTTCTTCTCCGGCGTCGGCACGGGCGATGCCGCCGGCTATGGCTGGCAGGGCGTGCCCAAGCAGCATCCGGGCGCGCGGGAGAAATTCCGCCGTCAGCGCGAGGCGCGGGCGAAAGCCGCCGCGTCGCAGGCGATGGGGAGCTGACCGGTGCTCGTGCTCGATCACGACCGGGCAGGCGGCTACTGGGGCGCGGTCTACGCCTTCACCGCCATTCGCGGCCTGCGCGTGCTGATCGACGGTCCGGTGGGCTGCGAGAACCTGCCGGTGACGGCGGTGCTGCACTACACGGACGCGCTGCCGCCGCACGAATTGCCGATCGTCGTGACCGGCCTCGCCGAGGAGCAGCTTTCGAGCACCGGCACCGAGGACGCGATGCGGCGCGCCAACGCGACGCAGGACCCGGACATGCCGGCGGTCGTCGTTACGGGCAGCATCGCCGAAATGATCGGCGGCGGCGTGACGCCCGAAGGCTCCAATCTGCTGCGCTTCATTCCGCGCACAATCGACGAGGATCAATGGCAGGCGGCCGACCGGGCGATCTACTGGCTTTGGTCGGAGTTCGGTGCGAAGCGCACGAAACTGACGCGCAAGCCGCGTGCCGAGGGCGCGAAGCCGCGCGTCAACATCATCGGGCCGATCTACGGCACCTTCAACATGCCGTCCGACCTCGCGGAAATCCGCCGCCTGGTCGAGGGAATCGGCTGCGAGATCAACCTCGTCTTTCCGCTCGGCGCGCATCTTGAAGACATTCCGAAGCTGCCGGACGCCGACGTGAATGTGTGCCTTTATCGCGAGTTCGGCCGCAAGCTGTGCGAGGAACTCGACCGCCCGTATCTGCAGGCCCCGATCGGCCTCCATGCAACGACAAACTTCCTGCGCACGCTTGGTGAGCTGGCTTGTGTCGATCCGGAGCCGTTCATCGCCGCCGAGAAGAACAGCACGATCAAGCCGATCTGGGATCTGTGGCGGAGCGTCACCCAGGATTTCTTCGCCACCGCCTCGTTCGGCGTGGTCGCGACCGATACCTACACGCGCGGCCTGCGCCGGTTTCTCGAAGACGAGATGGGCATTCCGTGTGCGTTCGCGTTCTCCCGCAATGCCGGTCTCAAGCCCGACAACGCCCGCGTGCGGGAAGCGCTGGCGCGCACCTCGCCGCTGGTGCTGTTCGGCTCCTTCAACGAGCGGATGTACGCGGCCGAACTCGGCGGACGCTCGATGTATATTCCGGCCTCGTTCCCGGGCGCGATCATCCGCCGCGCGACCGGCACCCCGTTCATGGGCTATGCGGGTGCGACGTACATCGTTCAGGAATTCTGCAACGCGCTGTTCGACGCGCTGTTTCGCATCCTGCCGCTCGGCACCGATCTCGATCGCGTCGATCCGACGCCGGTGCGGGATAGCGAGTGGAACGCCAGCCCATGGGACGAGGACGCACGCGGGATGCTCGACGCGCATGTCGAGCAGCAGCCGTTTCTGGTCCGCATCTCGGCCGCCAAGCGGCTGCGTGACCATGCCGAGCGAGCGGCCCGCGAAGCGCGCGAGGAGCGCGTCACCGCCGAGCGCATGGCACGCTCGATTGCCGAAATGACGGCGGGACGGGTCGCGTGAACGCGCGCCCGTTCTGCCGGAGACGTCCGTCCGGACTTGTGGGCGACGCGTGTGCTGCGGCAGTTGCCGCCGCAGCAATCCTGGCCGCGCGGGATCGGCGCGGCAGCGGCCGCAAGGCCAATCTGCGGAGGCTACATGCATGAGTGACGTGACTGCCAAGCCCGGGCCGGTTTCGCCCTCGGGCCTTACGGAATCGGAGGCGCGGGAGTTTCACCGCATCTTCGTGACCAGCTTCATCATCTTCACGGTGATCGCGATCATTGCCCACATCCTGGTGTGGCAGTGGCGGCCCTGGCTGCCCGGACCGAACGGCTACACGACGGGCATGCTCGACGGGGTGAACTACATCAAAGCATTGCTGGCATAGGAGGGACGCGACATGTGGCGGATCTGGCTTCTCTTCGACCCGCGCCGGGCGCTGGTCGGCTTGTTCATCTTCCTCTTCGTGCTGGCGCTGCTGATCCACTTCATCCTGCTCAGCACCGATCGTTTCAACTGGTTGGAAGGCCCGCACCACACATCGGTTCCGGCGCAGATGGCGCCGCTGCCAGGAGCGGCAACCGCGCCCGCCAGGTAGAAACACGGAGGCCGCGAGCGGGCGGGGTCGGGACATTGCGTTCGGCTCCGCCCCCTGTCGGATGAAGACGGATCGGAAACGCGTGCGTTCGGGTCGGAGAACACGCCCATGGCGATGCTCAACTTCGAGGAAAAGTACCGTGTCAGAGGCGGAACGCTGATCGGCGGTAGCCTGTTCGATTTCTGGTTTGGCCCGTTCTATGTCGGTTTCTTCGGCGTCACGGCGCTGTTCTTCACGATCCTCGGTACGCTGCTGATCGTCTGGGGCGCGGCGATCGGTCCGACCTGGAACGTCTGGCGCATCAACATCGCGCCGCCGGACCTCAGCTACGGCCTCGCGCTCGCCCCGATGCGCGAAGGCGGCTTGTGGCAGATCATCACCATCTGCGCGATCGGCGCGTTTTGCTCCTGGGCGCTGCGGCAAGTAGAGATCGCCCGCAAGCTCGGCATGGGGCTGCATGTTCCGTTCGCCTATAGCGTCGCGATCTTCGCCTATGTGGCGCTGGTCGTGATCCGGCCGCTGCTGCTGGGCGCCTGGGGCTGGGGCTTTCCGTACGGCATTCTCAGCCACCTCGATTGGGTGTCGAACACCGGCTACCAGTACCTGCATTTCCACTACAATCCGGCGCACATGCTGGCGGTGACGTTCTTCTTCACGACGACGCTCGCGCTGTCCATGCATGCGGGTCTCGTGCTTTCGGCCGCAAATCCGCCGAAGGGCGAACTCGTCAAATCGGGCGAACACGAAAACACCTTCTTCCGCGACGCGATCGGTTACTCGATCGGCACCATCGGCATCCACCGGCTCGGCCTGTTTCTCGCGCTGTCGGCTGGGTTCTGGAGTGCCGTCTGCATTATCATCAGCGGCCCGTTCTGGACCCGTGGCTGGCCGGAATGGTGGGGCTGGTGGCTCAACCTGCCGATCTGGAGCTAACGGACATGGCCGAGTATCAGAACATATTCACGCGCGTGCAGGTCCGCGGCCCTTCCTATGCCGGCGTGCCGCTGCCGAAACCGGCGACGGAGCGCTCCGGCAAGCCCCGTTACCTGCATTTGTTCGGGGTTCTCGGCGATGCCCAGGTCGGGCCGATCTATCTCGGCCTGACGGGCATCGCCTCCCTGATCTGCGGGTTCATCGCCATCGAAATCATCGGCCTCAATATGTGGGCCTCCGTGAACTGGAGCATCGTCCAGTTCGTGCGGCAACTGCCCTGGCTCGCGCTCGAGCCGCCGGCGCCGAGCTACGGCCTGCACATCCCGCCGCTGGCCGAGGGCGGCTGGTGGTTGATGGCGGGCTTCTTCCTGACCTCCTCCATCCTGCTCTGGTGGGCGCGCATCTATCTCCGCGCGCGGGCGCTGGGGATGGGCACGCACGTCGCCTGGGCGTTCGCCGCCGCGATCTGGCTGTATCTGGTGCTCGGCTTCATTCGGCCATTGCTGATGGGGTCCTGGGCGGAAGCCGTGCCGTTCGGCATCTTCCCGCATCTCGACTGGACCGCCGC
>JAFAXA010000204.1 GCA_019241425.1 Acetobacteraceae bacterium
GCATCACCGCGAAATGCGAGAGCGCCATGGCGGGTGCGCGCGCATGAGCGGCTTCGATCCGGATGTCGCGGCGCAGGCGTTCCTGGACGCACGGCGCACGCGGCGATGGCTCCGTGCCTTGCCGGAAGCCGCCCGGCCGCGCACGGACGCGGATGCCTTCGCGATTCAGGACCGCGTTGCCGCGGCACTCGGCCCGGTCGGCGGTTGGAAGGTCGGGGCCGCGACGCGCGAATCCGAGCCGTTTCGCGGCCCGATTCAGGGCGACACGATTTTCGACGACGGCGCGCGCCTGCCTGCCGGCTTGTTGCACGTGATCGGCGTCGAAGGCGAGTTAGCCTATCGTTTCGAACGCGACTTGCCGCCGTGGGAGCGGCCATACGCGACGGAAGAGGTGCTGGAGGCGATCGGGTCACTGCACCCGGTGATCGAGATCCTCGACACGCGCTTCGAGACGATCGGCAGCCAGGACGCGCTCAGTCACCGGGCCGATCATCAGAACAGTGGCGCGCTGGTGGTTGGACCGGCGCTTCGGGATTGGCGCCGTATCGAGTCGCTGCGGGTGCCGATCCGGTTCCTGCTGAACGGCACCGTTCGGCATCAGGGGATCGGGGGCAACAGCGCCGGCGATAATATCCGGCTACTGGTCTGGATGGCCAACGTGGGAACGCGCGGCGTGGGCGGCATCCGGTCCGGGCAGATCGTCACCACCGGTTCGTGCAGCGGGACGGATTGGGTCGAGCCGGGCACCGAAATCCGCGCGGAATTTGAAGGCGTGGGCGCGGTGGGGGCTAGCATTCTGCGCACGGAGCGTATGGAGTAGCGGAGGCGCTTCTGCATCGGAACGGGACGCGCATCACGTCACTGGAACGGAGGCCGAAATAGCGCGGAGATCGTGCAAGGACATCGCCAGCAACAACCTGGCCATTTCAGCTCGTACGGCGAGCATCACTCGCGCTCTTCATCTTTCGCCGCTTCATCCAGGAAACTGTCGTCGCGGCTGGCTTGCTATCCGGCGTCGCTGGCGAGGGCGCCGGCTGATTCGGAGCCGACCTCCTTTTCGAGCGGGCTGTCTCCCGCGGGAGCGTCGCTCAGGGCGCGCTGGACGAGCGGGTCGATGCCGCCAGCGTTTGCGACTGCGCGCGCTTGCAGCGACCGGAGCATGCCGGACGTCCAGAATGCGTGCAGATGATCGCGCACGCCGGCGATCGCGTCACCCTCCGGATACGGGCGAAAGAAGTCGGCGATCTGGTTGGCCATCCGCACCAGCTTCTCGTCCACCTGGTGCGCCATCGCCTACTCCGCCGCGTCGAGCGGCCGCGCGATACGCGTCAGCCCGATTTCGTCATCGGCGAATTGCGTCTGCCAGGAGGATAGGGCGTTGGTGCGGCGAACCTGCACGGCGGTCACCTTGTATTCCGGGCAGTTCGTCGCCCAATCCGAATAGTCCGTCGTGACGACATTCACGCCGCTGCCCGCATGGTGGAAGGTCGTATAGACGACGCCGGGCTGCATCCGCTCGCTCACGCGGGCGCGCAATGCGATGTCGCCGGAGCGGCTCTGCACCGAGACGAGGTCGCCGTCGACGACGCCGCGCGACTCTGCATCGAACGGGTGGATCTCCAGCACATCCTCCTCGTGCCAGCGCAGATTATCGGTCCGCCGCGTCTGGGCGCCGACATTGTATTGCGAGAGGATGCGCCCCGTCGTCAGGATGAGCGGAAAGCGGGGGCCGGTGCGCTCGGCCGTCGGCACGAACTCCGTGATCATGAACTTGCCCTTGCCGCGCACGAACCGGCCGACATGCATGGTCGGCGTTCCTTCGGGCGCGTCGGCGTTGCACGGCCACTGGATCGAGCCGCGCCGGTCGAGCAGTTCATAGGAGACGCCGGCGAAGCTCGGCGTTGTCGCGGCGATTTCGTCCATGATCTCGCTCGGGTGCTTGTAATGCATCGGCAAACCGAGCGCGTCCGAGAGTGCCATCGTCGCTTCCCAATCCGCCAGACCCGGCAGCGGCGGCATGACCTGACGCACCCGGTTGATGCGGCGCTCGGCGTTGGTGAACGTACCGTCCTTTTCCAGGAACGACGAACCGGGCAAAAACACATGCGCGTATTTGGCGGTCTCGTTCAGGAACAGATCCTGAATCACCACGCATTCCATGGCGCGGAGACCGGCGGTGACGTGCTGCACGTCGGGGTCGGACTGCGCGATGTCCTCACCCTGGATATAGAGGCCCTTGAAACCACCGGCGACCGCTTCATCCAGCATGTTGGGAATGCGTAACCCCGGATCGGCCCGCAACGACACGCCCCACAGCGTCTCGAACATCTGCCGCGCGCCCTCGTCGGATACGTGCCGGTAACCCGCGAGTTCATGCGGGAACGATCCCATGTCGCACGAGCCCTGCACGTTGTTCTGGCCGCGCAGCGGGTTCACCCCGGCGCCGATCAGGCCGATATTGCCGGTCGCCATCGCCAGATTGGCCATCGCCATCACGGCGGTCGAGCCCTGGCTGTGCTCCGTCACGCCCAAACCGTAATAGATCGCGGCCTTGCCGCCCGTCGCATAGAGCCGGGCCGCCGCGCGCACCGCCGCCGCCGGAACTCCGGTGGCCGCCTCGGTCGCTTCCGGAGCGTGGCGTTCGGCGGCGATGAAGCGCGCCCACATCGCGAACGCATCGGCCTCGCAGCGCTCGCGGACATAGTCCTCGGCGACCAGACCCTCGGTCACCACCACATGCGCCATCGCGTTCAGGAGTGCGACATTACTGCCGGGCCGCAGTTGCAGGTGATGATCCGCCTCTACATGCGGCGTCCGCACCAGATCGATGCGCCGCGGGTCGGCGACGATCAGCCGCGCGCCGGCGCGCAGCCGGCGCTTCATGCGGGACGCGAACACCGGATGGCCGTCGGTCGGATTGGCGCCGATCACCATGATGACGTCGGCTTGGTCGACCGACGCGAAATCCTGCGTTCCGGCGGAGGTGCCGAGCGTCGCCTTCAGCCCGTATCCGGTCGGCGAATGGCAAACGCGCGCGCAGGTATCGACGTTGTTGTTGCCGAAGCCCGCGCGCACGAGCTTCTGGACCAGAAATGTTTCTTCGTTGGTGCAGCGCGAGGACGTGATGCCGCCAACCGAGTCGCGTCCGTATTTTGCCTGGATGCGCTTCAGCTCGCGCGCCGCGTGCCCGATCGCCTCCGCCCATGTCACCTCGCGCCAGGGATCCGTGATGGCGGCGCGAATCATCGGCTTCGTGATGCGGTCCTTGTGCGTCGCATAGCCCCAGGCGAAGCGTCCCTTGACGCAGGAGTGACCTTCATTCGCCTGCCCATCCTTGTAAGGCACCATGCGAATGACGGTATTGCCCTGCATCTCCGCCTTGAACGAGCATCCGACGCCGCAATAGGCGCAGGTCGTTATCACCGAATGCTCCGGCTGGCCGCGCTCGATGACGGCGTTTTCGGTGAGCGTGGCGGTGGGGCAGGCCTGCACGCAAGCGCCGCACGAGACGCATTCGGACGCAAAGAAATCGACGCCGCTCGGAGAGACCTTGGAGTCGAACCCGCGCCCTTCGATGGTGAGCGCGAAGGTGCCCTGCACTTCCTCGCACGCCCGCACGCAGCGCGAGCAGACGATGCATTTCGATTCCTCGAAGGTGAAATACGGGTTGGAGGTATCCTTCGGGGCATCCAGATGGTTGGCGCCATCATAGCCGTAGCGAACCGCGCGCAACCCGACCGTGCCCGCCATGTCCTGCAATTCGCAATCACCGTTGGCGGCGCAGGTGAGACAGTCGAGCGGATGATCGGAGATGTAGAGTTCCATCACGCCGCGCCGCAGCCCGGCCAGGCGCTCCGATTGCGTCCGCACCACCATGCCTTCCTCGGCGGGCGTGGTGCAGGACGCGGGCGTGCCGCGCCGCCCCTCGATTTCCACCAGGCACATGCGGCACGAGCCGAAGGGTTCTAGACGGTCGGTTGCGCAGAGTCTCGGGATCTGTGTTCCGGCGATGGCGGCGGCGGCCATGACAGACGTGCCCGCCGGAACCGTGATCGCCTGACCGTCGATCGTCAGCGTCACGCGGAGATCGGACGCGCGGATCGGCGTGCCGTAGTCAAGCTCTTTTATGAGCGCCATGATCTGTGCTCCCTCATGCCGCCGCCTCCCGGTTGCGACCGGCATCGAAGTCCTCGGGAAAGTGCTGAAGCGCGCTCATCACCGGCAGCGGCGTGAGCCCGCCCATCGCGCATAGGGAGGCATCCGTCATCACGGCGAGCAGGTCATCCAGCACGGCGAAGTTCTTGTCGCGCTCGATGCCGGACAGGATGCGGTCCACCACTTCCATGCCGCGCACCGCGCCGATCCGGCAGGGCGTGCACTTGCCGCAGCTTTCGGCGGCGCAGAACTCGAATGCGAAGCGCGCCTGCTGCGCCATGTCGACGGTGTCGTCGAACACCACGACGCCGCCATGGCCGACCAGCCCCCTGGCGGCCGTGAAGGCTTCGTAGTCGAGCGGAATATCGAGCATGTGCGCGGGAAAATACGCACCCAGCGGTCCGCCCACCTGCACGGCCCGCACCGGCCGCCCGGTCCGCGTGCCGCCGCCATAGTCCTCGACGAGCGTGCGCAGGGTGAGGCCGAAGGGCACTTCGATCAGGCCGCCGCGCGCGACGTTGCCGGCAAGCTGCACGGGCAAGGTGCCGCGCGAACGGTCGATGCCGAGCGCCGCGTACTCCGCCTCACCGTTCGCGAGCAGATGCGGCACGGCGGCGAGCGAAAGCACGTTGTTGACAACGGTCGGCCGGCCGAACAGGCCCTGCACGGCCGGCAAAGGCGGCTTGGCGCGGACTGTGCCGCGTTTGCCTTCCAGGCTTTCCAGCAGGGAGGTTTCCTCGCCGCAGATATACGCCCCGGCGCCGAGCCGGACCTCGATCGTGAACGCGACGTCGGAGCCGCCAATGCCGGGGCCGAGATAGCCGGCGTCGGTCGCGGCCTCGACGGCCTGCCCCAGGGTGCGGAAGGCGTGCGGGTATTCGGAGCGCACGTAGATGAAGCCCTTGCTCGCCCCGACCGCCACCCCGGCGATCGCCATGCCTTCGATCAGCGCGAACGGGTCGCCTTCCATCAGCATCCGATCGGCGAATGTGCCGCTGTCGCCCTCGTCGGCGTTGCAGACGATGTATTTGCGGTCCGCCTCCGCCATCCGGACCGTGCTCCACTTGATGCCGGTCGGGAAGCCGGCGCCGCCGCGCCCGCGCAGCCCGGACGCTTTCAGCGCATCGATGATCGCGAGGCCGCCCAGGTCGAGCGCGCGCTCCAGTCCCTTGAAGCCGCCATGCGCGCGGTAGTCGGCGACGGACAACGGATCGATAATGCCGCAACGGGCGAAGGTGAGGCGCGTCTGCCCGGCTAGCCACGGGTGCTGCTCCGGGGGCCCGATCCGCAGCGTGTGTTCCGCGCCCTGGAGGAAGCCGGCCGCGAACAGCCCCGCCACGTCGGCGGCCCGCACCGGCCCGTAGCCGATCCGGCCCGCTTCCGTCTCGACCTCGACCAGCGGTTCGAGCCACGTCATGCCGCGCGAGCCGGTGCGCACGACCTCGGTGGGCTCGCCCAGCCGCGCCGCTTCGGCGGCGATCGCGGCGGCGACCCCCTCGGCGCCCAAAGCGAGCGCGGCGGCATCACGGGGGACGAAGATGCGGGTCACGCGCGCCGCGCCCGTTCCGCCAGTTCGTCGAGCACCGATGCGGTCAGCCGCCCGACCGGTTCGCCGTCGTACAACGCGGCCGGACCGCAGGCGCATAGGCCGAGGCAGAACACGGGCTCGACGCTCAGAGCGTCATCCTCGGTCCGCTCGCCCCAGGCAAGGCCCAGCCGGCGGAGAAACGCGGCAGAGAGGGGAGAGGCGCCGACCGATTGGCACGCTTCGGCGCGGCAGAGCTTCAGCACGTGCCGGGCTGCCGGAACGCGGCGGAAATCGTGGTAGAACGAGACAACGCCATGAACCTCGGCCCGCGACAGGTTGAGCGCGTCGGCGACCATCGGGATGGCCGGACCCGGGATACACCGGAACGCATCCTGGAGCGCGTGCAGCAGCGGCAGCAGCGGCCCTTCCATGCCCAGATGCGCGGCGATGATCGCCTGCGCGGCAGCCGCGTCAAACGACGGCGCCGACGTTTCATCGGCACTGCCGGCACGATCCGGTTCCGTGCGGCCGTTCGTTCTCATCCCACGCTTCTTATATGGCAACCGCGACGGCGGCGCTAAAGGGTGTCCGACCAACTGACCGGCCAAAACGTGCCGGGCGAGATCCCGGCCTTGCCGCCGACCAGCGAGCGGCCGCCGGTTTCGGCAAGCACTCAACAGCCGGTCACAGGCGAGGCGCTCGGGCTCTTCCCAGACTTTCTGAGCGCGATCTCGTCTTCCGAGCGGCTGGCCAGATCATGGGGTCGATCCGGCGCCGTCGCGGCCAGCGGCAGCGCGGGCACGACGCGGCGGCCGATCGTCATTGGAAGACCCGTTCGCGCAACAGCCAGCGCAGGCCGTGATCCCAGCTTTCGTCGGTGTTGCCGCGGATGTCGACGCTATCGGCGTGCAGCTTTCGTCCGTCCGCGTCCTCGATCACCAGATTGATGTTGAGGATCAGGTTGCTCACCTTCTGCACCCAGCCGAAGGCGATCTGGTCGGCGCCGACGGCGCGGCCGTAGTCGAGTTCGCAGCCGTTGCAGCCGCGAATGGCCGGGCCGGCGGCGAGGCGTTCCGCAACCGGTGCGGTATCGGCGATCTCGTAGCGGCCCGAGGACGCAAGCGCGTCGCGCAACTCCGTGCCGAGACGGTGCAGCCGCTCGGTTTCCTCCGGCGTGGTGGGAGCGGGCGACGTGTTGACGAAATCGAAGCCGAACACGGCGATGCGCGGCTTCTCCGCCGCCGCGCAGGGAAGCGCGACGGCCAGGGCGAGGGCGGCGGCGATCGGGATGGCTTTCATTCGGCCTCTCGGATACCAGGGCAACCAGGCGTAGGGTTGGACCCGCGCGAACGGTCCGGGGAGGAAGAATGTTCGGCCGATGGAGGGAGGCAGCGTTCGCTGCCGCCTTGTTTGTTCTCTCGCCGTTCGGCGCCGCAGCGCAAGCGCAAACCCCCACGCAAGCGCAAACCCCCACACCGGCACCGACGGACATCGTCGTTCCCTACCTCGCTCTGACCCGGCCGAGTTCGGTGCCCGAAAGCGCCCTCGACCGTCCGCCCGAGAACGAGGGGCTGCTGGGCGCTCGCGTTGCGGTTGCCGACAATCAGACCACCGGCCGCTTCCTGCACCAGTCCTGGCGCCTCGACGAGCATTTGGCGAACGACGAGGCGGCGCTCGTGCAGGCGTTCGAAGACGCGGCGGGTCAAGGTCACAGGCTGTTCGTCGTGGACGCGCCGCCGTCGGTGCTGCTCAAGCTCGCGGATTTGCCGGAAGCGAAGGGCGCGGTGATCCTCGATGCGACCAGCACGGCCGACGCGCTGCGCGGCAAGGATTGCCGCCGCAACGTGCTGCATCTGCTGCCGAGCGATGCGATGTGGGCCGACGCGCTAATGCAGTTCCTGGCGGTGAAGCGCTGGCGCGACCTGTTGCTGGTGAGCGGCCCGGCCGATGAGGATCGCCAGCTTGCCGACGCGCTGCGCCGCTCGGCGCGCAAGTTCCAGTTGCGCATCGTCGCCGACAAGCCCTGGACCTATAACCCGGGATCCCGGCGCAGCGATACAGGCCATTATGCGATCGGCGCCGAGGTCGCGCGCTTCACGCAGGGCGTCGCCTACGACGTGCTCGTTGTTGCCGACACGCGCGACGATTTCGGCGACGACATCGCCTATCGCACGACCGATCCGCGGCCGGTCGCCGGCACGCACGGCCTCGTGCCGGGCGCCTGGGCAAAGCCGTTCGAGCAATGGGGCGGGACGCAGTTGCAAACGCGGTTCTTCAAGGCGACCGGGCGATGGATGACCTCGCGCGACTACGGCGCCTGGATGGCCGTGCGCGCGATCGGCGAGGCCGCGACAAGGGGCGGCAGCACCGATACCGGCAAGATTGCCGAGTATCTGCGCGGGCCGAAATTCGAGCTGGCGGCTTACAAGGGCGTGCCGCTTAGCTTTCGCTCCTGGGACGGGCAATTGCGTCAGCCGGTGCTGCTCGCCGACGATCGCTCGCTGGTTTCGGTGTCTCCGCAGCCGGGCTATCTGCACCAGTTCTCGGAACTGGATACGCTCGGCACCGACCAACCGGAGACGACATGCCATACGTAATCCTGCTGCTGGCGCTGTTTCTGGCGTTCCCGGCCGCCGCCGAGCGGCTGCTCGTTTCGAACGAGAAGGACAACACGATCACGGTCGTGGATGCCGCCACGCTCGCGGTCACCCATACGGTGCCGGTGGGCGCGCGGCCGCGCGGCATCGCGCTCTCGAAGGACGGCGGCAGCCTCTATATTTGCACGAGCGACGCCGACCATATCGAAGTGCTCGATCTCGCCAGCATGAAGGTGTCGCGCATTCTGCCGAGCGGGCCCGACCCCGAGCTGTTCGTGCTGAGCCCCGACGGTACGACGCTCTATATCGCCAACGAGAACGACAACATGGTTTCGGTGCTCGACATTGCCTCCGGCCGGGTGACGACGGAGATCGCGGTTGGCGTCGAGCCGGAGGGATTGGGCGTCAGTCCGGACGGCCGCATTCTGGTCAATACGTCCGAAACCACCAGCATGGCGCATTTCATCGATACGGCGACGCATGAGGTGATCGCCAACGTGCTGGTCGACAGCCGTCCGCGCCGGGCCGTGTTCACACCGTACGGCAAGCAGGTCTGGGTGTCGTCCGAAGTGGGCGGCACGGTCTCGATCGTCGACGCCGAAACCCACGAGGTGATCCACAAAATCCGCTTCGCGGTTCCGGGCATTCCGGCCGAGGGCATCCAGCCGGTCGGCATCGCGCTGCTGCCGGAGCGGAACCTCGCCTTTGTCGCGCTCGGTCCGGCCAACCGGGTCGCGGTCGTGGATATGAAAACGTTCGAGGTGCAGAAATATCTGCTGGTTGGCCAGCGCGTGTGGAATCTCGCCTTTTCGCTCGACAAGTCACGTCTGTACACGACCAACGGCGTCAGCAACGACATGTCGGTGATCGACGTCGCGGCGCTCAAGGTCATCAAATCGGTTCCGGTCGGCGCCTTGCCCTGGGGCGTGGTCGTCGCACCGTGATCCGCGCCCTCCTGCTGCTGTTGCTCACCGGCACTGCGGCCGCCGCCGCCGCCCCGGCGTCCTCGGATTGGCCATGCGCGCAACGTCTGGTGCCGGTGTTGAGCGCGGCGACGTACTGGCCGGGGCCTCTGCCCGATAGCGCCGGTGCCTGGCGGGATGATTCCGGCGTTGTCGCGGCGGTTGAAGCGGCGTCGCCCCGCAGCGTTGCGGAGGCGGATGGCACGCAGAGCTTGACGCGGTTCCTGGAAGCGGTGCCGCGAGACAAGCGGCAAGGCGCGGCCGAATTGCTGTTTGCCGGGCTGCTCGAGGAGGCCAATCGGGAGCGCGCGGCGGTCATCGCACGCATCGAGGAAATCGCCCGGCGACAGCGCGAGGTCGCCGCCATCATCGCGCGCGTCGAAGGCGAGCTGAACGCGCTTCCATCCGATGCCGATCAGGCGAAGCGCGACGAAGTCGTTCAGCGCCGCGCCATGCTCATCCGGCAGTTCGAGGCGACACGGCGGACGACCCGCTACCAGTGCGAAGTGCCGGTTGCGATCGAGGCGCGGCTCGGCGCCTATGCGCGTGCATTGCAGGCAGAAGCCGGGCAGTGAGCGTTACTCGAATGGCTCGGGCTGCGCCTCCGTGAGCGGGAGGCCGGCCTCTTCCCAGCCATCCGTGCCGTCCGGATACCAATAGACGTTCCGCCAGCCGAAGCTCGCGGCGCGTTTGGCCGCGTTCCAACTCATCCAGCATTGGGCGAGGCAGTAGAAGACGACGGGCGCGTCGCGGCTCCCGTCCGTCGCCCGTTCGAGCACCGCGCGGAAATGCGCTTCCAGCGCCGGATTGATCGCGCCGCGTCCGACATCCGGCAGCCAGATGCTGCCGGGCAGATCGCGTCGCGGCAGCGGCATCCAGGGCGCGTCGGGCCGCATTCCCTCCGGCCGTCTCGGCGCCGTCATCACGTCGATCAGCGCAACATGTCCGGCGTCGAGCATCGCTTTCAGTTCGGCGGTATGGACGACATGTCCGCTCGGCACCGCGTCGGGCGTCGGGCCGCGATACGGTTCCATGCGGTAGCCGTCCGGAACGGGCACGCCCGGATCGGCGCCCGCCGGCGCGAGCGGTATCGCCAGCACCAGCATCGCCAGCAGGGCGCGGATCACGGCGATACGGGGCGATTCTGCTCGTCGAGCAACGGCACGCCGTATTCCGCGAGCACGCGGTCGATGTCAGCCCGCTTGTGCGCGATCGCGAGATTGATGCGGCGGCGCCAATCCGGCTCGCCGCCGCGCACGCCCATCGCGATGCGCCAGTCGAGCCGGGGCGCGTCCGGCTCCGGTTCGATGAAGGCGGCGCGCAATGGCATGTGCTCGCCCTTGATGTAGTAGCCGACCAGCGGCCCCCAGAGAATACCGGCGTCGATCGCGCCGTTGACGATGTCTTCCGCCATGTCGTGCGGCGGGCTGCCGGCGCGAGTGTCGGTCGCCAGCGCGTAGGGTTTCACATGCGCCATCAGCCCATGGCGGAGCACGAGATCGGTCGGCGGCGTGCGGGCGATCAGGCCGATGCGGGCATCCGCGAGCGCCGGGTCGCCGAGCGATGTCGCGTGGATCGGACTGTCGTCACGCGTCACGATCATGTAGCCCGAATGGTAGTAGGGCGTGGTGGTGTCCATGGCGCCGTCGCCGGACACCGTGCCCATCACGAGGTCGCATTGCCGCGACAGCAGCGTGTTGCGGGCGAAACCGACCACTTGCGGAAACCACACGTAGGAAACGGGCCGGCCGAGATCGTCACCGATCAGGGCGGCGATCTTGTTCTCG
>JAFAXA010000289.1 GCA_019241425.1 Acetobacteraceae bacterium
CTTCAGGCCGTGGAGCTGCGCGAACGCCATCAAATCGTCCATCCGCGCCATCGTGCCGTCCTCATTCATGATCTCGCAGATCACGCCGGCGGGGTTGAGCCCGGCGAGCCGGGCGATGTCGACGGCGGCCTCCGTATGGCCCGCGCGCACCAGCGTGCCGCCTTCACGCGCAACCAGCGGAAACACGTGGCCGGGCGTGGTGATGTCGTCGCGCGTCGACTCGGAATTGATCGCGACAGCGATCGTGTGTGCGCGGTCATGCGCGGAAATGCCGGTCGTCACGCCTTCACGCGCTTCGATCGACACCGTGAAGGCGGTCTGATGCCGCGTGCCGTTCTGCTGGCTCATCAGGCCGAGCCCGAGCTTCTCGACGCGCGACCGGCACAGCGCGAGGCAGATCAGGCCGCGCGCGTGGCGGGCCATGAAGTTGATCGCGTCCGGCGTCGCGAACTGGGCGGGAATGACGAGGTCGCCCTCGTTCTCCCGGTCCTCGTCGTCGACCAGGATGAACATGCGGCCGTTCAGGGCCTCCTCGATCAACTCGTCGGCGCTCGACAGATATTGCGACAGGTCGGCGCTGAGCAGATCGTGACGGTTCATCGGAAGGCTCCGAGGCGCGCGACGTAGCGCGCCAGCATGTCGATTTCGATGTTGACGGTATCGCCGGCGCCGAGCGTGGCGAAGCGGGTCACCGCGCGCGTGTGCGGAATGATGTTGACGCCGAACACGTCGTCCGCGACGTCGTTGACGGTCAGGGATACGCCGTCCACGGCGACGCTGCCCTTTTCGGCGATGAACGGCGCGAGATCGCGGGGCACGCGAAAGCGAAAGCGCGTCGAGCCATTCTCGGCCGCCGCATCGAGCACGACTCCGAGACCGTCGACATGCCCGGACACCACATGGCCGCCCAGCTCGTCGCCGATCCGCAACGGGCGCTCGAGATTAACTTGGCTGCCTTCCCGCCAGGAACCGAGCGTCGTCCGCGCGAGCGTTTCGGCGGACACATCCGCCGCGAACGTGTCCGGCTCCACCGCAACCGCGGTCAGGCAACACCCGGAACAGGCGACGGACGCGCCGGGCGCGATCGCGCCGCCAAGCCGTTCCGCGACGAAACCGGGCGGGTAGGCGATGGCGAGCCGCATGTCGCTGCCGCCGCCGATCGGCGCGACGTTTCGGACCGTGCCGAGCGCGGTGATGATCCCCGTGAACATCAGGCGGCGGCCCGCCGGAACGCGGTCAGGGTGTCGGGGCCGACCGCCGTTACGGCCGCGCGTTCGAACCGCGGCATCGCGTCGAGATGGCGGATGCCGAATGCCCGCACCGCCGCCAGGCCGTCGCCGCCCATGACGGACGGGGCATGGAACCAGGCGATTCGGTCCACGAGATCGGCGCGCAGGAGAGCGGCGGCAAGTCGTGCGCCGCCCTCCGCCAGCACGCTGTTCACGCCTTCTTCGCCGAGCCGCCGCATGGCAGCCGGAAGATCGATCCCGGCTTCGGTGCCGGCGACCTCGATCACCTTGATGCCGAGTTCCGCCACCGCGTTGCGCCGGGCCGCATCCGTGCCTTCCTGCACGATGAACAGCGTCGGGTAACGCGCGGCGGTCGCCACCACCCGCGCGGTGAGCGGCGTGCGAAGGCGGCTATCGGCGATGATGCGCAACCCCGGCGCCGTTCGCGCGCCGTCCAGCCGGCAGGTCAGGTCGGGATTGTCGGCCAGCACGGTGTTGACCCCGACCATCACCGCATCGTGGCGGGCGCGCATGGCATGCACCATACGCCGTGCCGGTTCGGCGCTGATCCATTGGCTCTCGCCGGCGGCGGTCGCGATCCGCCCGTCGAGCGTGGTGGCGAGCTTCAGGGTGACGGCGGGCCGGCCGCGCCGGACCCGGCTCAGGAAGCCGGCGACCGGCTCGGCGGTCTCGGCCGCGAGCACGCCCGTCTGCACGACGATCCCCGCCTGCCGTAGCCGGGCGATGCCGCCGCCATCGACCCGCGGATCGGGATCCCCATGCCCGACCACGACCCGCGCCACTCCCGCCGCGATCAGCGCATCGGTGCAGGGCGGCGTCTGGCCCCAATGGCAGCACGGCTCCAGCGTCACATAGGCGGTCGCCCCGCGCGCCGCTTTCCCGGCGGCTCCCAGCGCCAGGGTTTCGGCATGGGGCCGCCCGCCGGGCGCCGTCCAGCCCCGCCCGACCACCCGGCCCTCACGCACGAGCACGCAGCCGACGGCGGGGTTGGCGCCGGTCTGGCCGACCCCGCGCCACGCCAGTGCCAGCGCCGCGCGCATATGGGCGGCGTCTGCCGCCGCCTGGGAGGCCGGGAGGTCCATCGCCGCTATGTGGTTTCGGTGAGAGAGCCGAGGAAGTCCTCGAAATCCTTGGCTTCCCGGAAATTGCGGTAGACGCTGGCGAAGCGGACATAGGCGACCGGGTCCACCTCCTTCAGCGTGTCCATCACCAGCTCGCCGATTTGCTTGCTCGCGATGTCCGTTTCGCCGCTCGCTTCGAGCTGGCGCACCACGCCGTTGACGATGCGCTCGATCCGCTCCTCCTGCACCGGACGCTTGCGGAGCGCGATGCGGATGGAGCGGGCGAGCTTGTCGCGGTCGAACGGCACCCGCCGCCCGTCCGTCTTCACCACCGTCAGTTCGCGCAACTGCACCCGCTCGACGGTGGTGAACCGTTGCCCACACCGCGCGCAGAACCGCCGTCGCCGGATCGCGGCCCCGTCCTCGGACGGGCGGCTGTCCTTAACCTGGGTGTCCTCATTGCCGCAGAACGGGCAGTGCATGTCCTCTCCGGGAGCAGGGCCGGCGAGACTGGCGATCCGGGCGGCCGGGCGTGATGCGGCGGACCTCTAACACGCCCGAGCCCGCGGAGAAATACGCGCGGCCCCGCCCGGGGCGCCGATGGGCGCAATCCAAAACCGTTCTGGAATCGTAAATTACTTCTTAGTGGTTTTACTGCAATTCCAGATGCGTGTCGTTCATTGTCAAGGCGTCCCCGTCAGAGCCGTTCCCGGCCGATACGTTCATCTCACGCTGGCGAGGGCGCGAGGGCGGCCAGGAAAGGGCCAACTACGGGCTGTTTCTGTGCGAGTTGTGCGACGTGATCGGGGTGCGGCGTCCCAATCCGGCCTCGGCCCGCACCGAGGCGAACGACTACGTGTTCGAACGCAGCGTGAAGGAAAGGTTGGCGAACGGCACGTCCTCACTGGGCCGGATCGACCTCTACAAGCGCGACTGCTTCATCCTGGAAGCAAAGCAGTCCCGCCAACCCGGCGGCGACAAACATGCGGTGATGCCGGTCGATCTGCTCGGCATCCCAACCGTTGCCCGGCGCGGGGCGCGCGGCGTGAGCCGCGGCTGGGACGTGCTGATGATGGACGCGCGGGATCAGGCGGAACGCTACGCTCACGGCCTTCCCGCCGACCATGGCTCGCCGCCCTTCGTGCTGGTGTGCGATGTCGGGCACGCCATTGAAGTGTTCGCCGATTTCTCCCGCCACGGCAGGAACTACGTTCAGTTCCCGGACCGGCAATCGTTCCGCATCTATCTCGACGATCTGCGCCAGCCGGAGATCCGTGCCCGCCTCAAGCTTATCCGGACCGACCCGCACGCGCTCGATCCGGCGCTCAAATCGGCGCGGGTGACACGCGCGATCACGGAACGGCTGGCCGCCGTGTCGAAGGCACTGGAGAAGGCGGGGCACGACGCCGAGCAGGTGGCCATGTTCCTGATGCGCTGCCTATTCACGATGTTCGCCGAAGACGTGGAGCTGCTGCCGAAACGGTCATTCAGCGATCTTCTGAAGCGCTGTGAGCAGGAGCCGGGCAGGTTTGAACCGATGGTGCGTCAGCTCTGGGAGGCGATGGACGGCGGCAATTTCGCCTACGCGATCGAAGCCAAGGTAAAGCGCTTCAACGGCGAGTTCTTCAAGACGCGCACCGTACTGCCGCTCGGCCGGGAGGAGATCGGTGAGCTACGCCGCGCCGCCGAGCATGATTGGCGCGAGGTCGATCCCTCCATCTTCGGCACCCTGCTCGAACAGGCGCTCGACCCTGCCGAGCGGCGCCGGCTCGGCGCCCACTATACGCCGCGCACCTTCGTAGAACGGCTTGTCGTGCCGACCGTGATTGAACCGTTGCGCGCGGACTGGAAACACGTGCGCGGCACGGCGGAGCGTCAAAAACAGGAGGGGCGTGCCGAGGATGCCCTTGCGACCGTGCGCGCCTTCCACGCCACCCTGTGCAAGACACGCATTTTGGATCCGGCGTGCGGCACCGGCAATTTTCTCTACGTGTCGCTGGAATTAATGAAGCGACTCGAAGGCGAG
>JAFAXA010000265.1 GCA_019241425.1 Acetobacteraceae bacterium
TGATAGGGCTGATCCAGGATCGCCTGGGTGTTGACGCCGGCGCCGAAATCGAGGCCGGCCGCCGGCACGCCGCCGATGACGCCGGGCTCCGCCGTCATCGTCATCAGATCGGCGATCTTCTCCTCGTTGGCGACGTTGGCGACCCCTTCCGGCATGCCGATGCCGAGATTGACCACGCTGTTCGGCTTCAATTCGAGCGCCGAGCGGCGGGCGATCACCTTGCGCTCGGAGAGTGGCAGCGGCGCGATGCCGCCGACGCGCGTGCGGATTTCGCCGCTATAGGCGGGATTATAGGCGGTCACGAAGGTCTGCCAGTGATGGGCCGGATCCTCCGGCACCACCACGCAATCGACCAGCACCCCGGGCACCTTGACCTGACGCGGATTGAGCGAGCCGCGATCGGCCACCCGCTCCACCTGCGCGATCACGACGCCCCCGGAATTATGCGCGGCCATGGCAATCGACAGCATCTCCAACGTCAGCGCCTCGCGCTCCATCGTGATGTTGCCGTCGGGGTCGGCGGTGGTGCCGCGGATGATGCCGACATTGATCGGGAACGTCTTGTAGAACAGGAACTCTTCGCCGCCGATCGTGAGCAGTTGCACGAGGTCTTCGGTGGTGCGGGCGTTGATCTTGCCGCCGCCGAGCCTTGGATCGACGAAGGTGCCGAGTCCGATTCGGGTGAGATGGCCGGGCCGCCGCGCGGCGATGTCGCGGAACAGATGCGAGATCACGCCCTGCGGCAGGTTGTAGGCCTCGATCTCATTGCCAACGGCAAGCTTCTGCAGCGCTGGCACCAGCCCCCAATGGCCGCCGATCACCCGCTTCACCAGACCCGGCGGGCCGAAATGGTTGAGGCCCCGGCTTTTCCCGTCGCCCTGGCCGCCGGCATAGACCAGCGTCAGGCCGCGCGGCTTGGCGGCGGGCGGCGCGCCCGGCTCGTCGGGGCAGAGGAAGAACTCCTTGAGGGCGATCGCGATGCCCTCGGGAAACGCGATGCCGACGAAGCCGCCGGTCGCGACCGTATCGCCTTCGCGGATCAGCCGCACCGCTTCGGCAGCGGAAACGATCTTGCCCTTGTCGATGGAGGCGTCGGTGCGGCGCTCGCTCATCCCCTCCCCCTCCGCGCGGTCGCGACTCTTACGTCGTGCTTACCGCAGATGGGGGTGGAGGCAAGGTCGGAATTTGCCCGGTTGCCGGAGGCCCGCTTGTTTGTCCAAGGCCGCTTTGCCCGGGCGAGGGCATCGCCGTCCGGTAAACGGACGACGCCGTCTCGAAAGCCGACGCTTCGCCGTGCCGCAATCCAGCTACCTTGCTGCGGTTCCAAGGACTTAGGCCTGGCATGGGCTTTGCGCTGACTGTCGCGCGGGTCCGAAGAGGGTCCGCCTTTCTGGAGGGTACGATGAAACACACGACACTGCGCGCCGCTCTGCTCGCGGCGACGCTGATTGCGGGCGGCGGCGTCGCCTGGGCGGCGGTGCAGTCCGGCGCCGGCGTCTACGACGCATCCCAGCTTCCGGCCGTGCAAGGCACCGTCGCGCAATACGATCTGACGCCGCGCGGCGATGTGGACGGGCTCCTCTTCGAGGACGGCACCGAGGTGCATTTCCCGCCGCATCTCAGCACGGAGATCGTCGCCGTGGTGAAGCCCGGCGATAAGGTGACGGTGCACGGGCTGAAGGCGCGGGCGCTGCCGCTCGTGCAGGCGATGTCGGTAACGGCGGATGCGACCGGCAAGACGGTGCAGGACACGGGACCGGCCGGAGGCCCGCCCGGCGGTCCGGGTCCGCACCATTTCGGGCCGCCGCCCGAGCCCCCGACGGGCGGCCAGCCAATCACCGCGCAGGGCGTCGTCAAGGCGCAGCTACATGGGCCGCGTGGCGAGCTGAACGGCGCGCTGCTGGCGGACGGAACGATCGTCCGGTTGCCGCCGCCGGAAGCGGAACGGCTCGCCGATCAGATCAAGCCGGGCCAGACGATCTACGTGCAGGGCGACGGGTTCGCGAACAATCTCGGCAAGCTCGTGCTCGCGCGCGGGATCGGCCCCTCCGCCGACAAGCTGACCGAAATTCGGATGCCGATGCCGCCCTGGCACCACGGTCCGGGTGGCGAACATGGCGGGCCGGGCGCCCCGCCACCTCCCCCTCCCGGCTGAATGTAGCGGGACGCCGCGCGGGCTCAGGCTTTGCCCGCGCGGTAGCGCCGGATCAGCGCGTTGGTGGAGCTGTCATGTCCGAGCGGCGCGTCGCCAGCCGCCGACAGTTCCGGAATGATCCGCTTCGCCAGCACCTTGCCGAGTTCGACGCCCCACTGATCGAAGGAGTCGATCTGCCACACCGCGCCTTGCGTGAACACGCTGTGCTCGTAGAGCGCGACCAGGGTGCCGAGCGCATGCGGGGTCAGCTTGTCGGCCAAGATGATGTTGGTGGGGCGGTTGCCGTCCATGACCCGGAAGGGCGCCTGATAGTCGGGCGTGCCTTCCGCCTTCACCTCGTCGAGGGTCTTGCCGAAGGCGAGGGCCTCGGCTTGGGCGAAGAAATTCGCCATCAGCAGGTCGTGCTGATGCGCGTTGGCGCTGAGCGGCTTGATGAAGCCGATCAGGTCGCACGGGATCAGCTTGGTGCCCTGATGGATGAGCTGGAAGAACGAATGCTGCCCGTCCGTGCCCGGCTCGCCCCAAATGATCGGACCCGTTTCATAGGTGACGTGCCGGCCGTCGAGGTCGACATGCTTCCCGTTGCTTTCCATCTGCAACTGCTGGAGGTAGGCCGGAAAGCGCGCGAGGTCGGCCGCATAGGGCATCACCCCGAGCGTCTCCATCCGGAAGAAATTATTGTACCAGACGGTGAGCAGCCCCAGCAGCGCGGGCAGGTTGCGCTCCAGCGGCGCGGTGCGGAAATGCTCGTCCATGGCATGAAAGCCCGCGAGCAGTGCGCGGTAATTGTCGGGACCGATCGACAGCATGGTCGAAAGGCCGATCGCGGAATCCATCGAATACCGGCCGCCGACCCAGTCCCAGAAGCCGAACATGTTGGCGGTGTCGATGCCGAATTTGCGCACCTCCTCCGTATTGGTCGAAACGGCGACGAAATGCTTGGCGATCGCGCTTTCGTCGCCGAGCTTGCCGACGAGCCACTCCCGCGCGACCCCGGCATTGGTCATCGTCTCCAAGGTGGTGAAGGTCTTGGAGGAGATGATGAACAGCGTTTCGGCGGCATCCAGCCCCTCGGTCGCCGCCTCGAAATTGGCGCCGTCCACATTGGAGACGAAGCGCAGCGCGAGCGCCGGATCGCGGTATTCGCGGAGCGCCCGGTAGGCCATCTCCGGCCCGAGATAGGAGCCGCCGATCCCGATATTGACGACCGTGCGGATGCGCTTGCCGGTGTGCCCGGTCCAGCCGCCGTTTCGCACCTTCTCCGAAAACGCGCTCATGCGGTCCAGCACCTCATGGACCTCCGGCACGACGTCCTGACCGTCCACCTCGATCCGCGTGCCCGCCGGCGCCCGCAACGCGACATGCAGCACGGCGCGGCGTTCCGTGATGTTGATCTTTTCGCCGCGGAACATCGCGTCCCGCCGCGCTTCGACACCCCGCTCGCGCGCCAGATCAAGGAGCAACCGGATCGTTTCGTCCGTCACGCGGTTTTTCGAGAAGTCGAGGAACAGTTCGGCGCCCTCGGCGGTCAGACGTTCGCCCCGTTCCCCGTCCTCAGCGAACAAGGTGCGGAGGTCGGCGTCCTTGACGTTCTGATAATGCGCTTCGAGCGCCTGCCACGCCTGCGTCTCGGTAAGCTGCTGGCTCATACCGTCCTGCTCTGCTGTGGGTGTGATCGCCCCCCGACGGTAGCACGAAGCCCGCGCAAGACCACAGGCCGCGCGCTTCCCCGGCGCACCGCCCGCACGCTAGGCTTGGGTTCATGCGTTTCGCCCTTCTCCGCCGGACTTTCCGCCGCCTGGCCGCCATCGCGCTCATCCTCGCCGTCGCTTCGCTGGCCGGCCCGGCGCGGCCGGACGAGCGCGTGCTGAACGTCTATAACTGGACCGACTATATCGACCCGCAGGCACTCGCCCGCTTCGAGCGGGAAACCGGCATTCACGTCAATTACGACGTATACGACAGTTTGGAGACACTTGAGGGCAAGCTGCTGGCGGGGCGGTCGGGTTACGACATCGTGGTGCCGACCAGCCAGCCGACTTTTTCGCGCCTGATCGTGGCGGGCGCGCTCCGCCGCATCGACTGGAGCCGGGTGCCGAACCGCGCCGGGCTCGACCCGGCGCTGATGCGCGATGTGGAAAGCGCCGATCCGGGCAACGGCTACGGCGCGATCTATCTCTGGGGCACGATCGGGCTCGGGATCGTCGCCGACCGCATCCGGGCGCTCGCACCGGACGCGCCGCTCGACAGTTGGGAGCTGCTGCTCAAGCCGGAAAACGCCGGGCGCGTCGCCTCCTGCGGCATCACGATGATGGATTCCGCGACCGACGTCATTCCGTCCGTGCTGCACTTTCTCGGCCGCAACCCGAACAGCACCAACAGCGGCGATCTCGGCGCCGTCGAGCGCACCTTGACGGCGATCCGCCCCGCTATCCGCAGCTTCTCGTCCGGCGGCGCGGTGAACGCGCTGGCGGCCGGGGAGACATGCCTCGTGCTGTCCTATTCCGGCGACGTGATCCAGGCCGCCGCCCGCGCGGCCGAAACGCGTGGCGGCCCGGCGATCCGCTACGTGGCACCACGGGAAGGCGCGCAGCTCTGGTTCGACATGCTGGCGATCCCGGCGGACGCCCCGCACCCGGATGCAGCGCTGGCGTTCATCAACTTCATTCTGCAGCCGGACGTGATTGCCGGCGTCACCAACCAGGTGCGCTATCCGAATGCGGTTCCGGCCAGTCGCCCGATGATCCATCCGGACTTGCTGGCGGACGAAAACATCTATCCGCCGCCGAAGCGCATGGCGGCGTTCTTCACCGTCGGGGCCGCCTCCTCCACCGCCGACCGCGCGCGCAACCGGATGTGGGCGCGCTTCAAGGCCGGGCACTGACCGCCGCTCCGCCGCTGCTCGACGTGCGGGGCTTGCGCGTCGCCTATGGACCGACGATGGCGCTCAACGCGCTGGACCTGTCCGTGGAGGCGGGCGAATTGTTCGTGCTGCTCGGCGGCTCCGGGTCCGGCAAGACGACGTTGCTGCGAACGATCGCGGGTTTTTTGCGACCCGCCGCCGGGAGCATCCGCTTGCGCGGCGAGCCGATCGACGCCCTGCCGCCACATCGCCGCCCGGTCAACACGATGTTTCAATCCTACGCGCTGTTTCCGCATATGTCGGTCGCCGACAACATCGCCTTCGGCTTGCGCAGCGCCGGACTCGGCCGCCGGGCGCGGGCGGCGAGGGTCGCGGAGATGCTGGACCTCGTGCAACTCGGCGGCTTCGGCCGGCGCCGCCCGCAGGAACTGTCGGGCGGGCAGCAACAACGGGTGGCGCTCGCCCGCAGCCTCGCGCCGCGCCCGGCGCTGCTGCTGCTGGACGAGCCGTTATCCGCCCTCGATCCGTCCTTGCGCGACGCGACCCGCAGCGAATTGATGCGCGTGCAACAACTGCTCGGCACGACCTTCATTCTGGTGACGCATGACCAGGAGGAGGCGCTGACGATGGCGACCCGCATCGGCGTCATGCAGGACGGGAGGCTGGCGCAATCCGGTCCGCCAGCGGAGGTCTACGAGCGGCCCGGGAGCCGCTTCGTCGCGGAGTTCCTGGGCGCCGCCAACATCCTGCGGGCAACGGTGGAGGCCGCGAGCAACGCCGGTACGACGCTGGACGTGGCGGGCGTCGGCCGTGTGCAGGCGCGGGCCGCGCCCTTCAGGACGGGCGCCTCGTGCCTGCTCGGCTTGCGCCCCGAGCGTTTGCGGATAGGAACGAACGCAACGATCGGCGGCAATCAGGCATCCGGCACGCTCGCCTCCTCCGCCTATGCCGGCGACACGCTGCGGCATACCGTCCAGCTCGCCAACGGCGCCTCGCTGCGGGTGGCCGAACCGCTCGCTTCCGGCATCAGGGGCCACCATCTGCGGGAAGGAACGGCGGTCACGGTTTCCTGGGAACGCGACGCCTGCATTCTGTTGCCGCCGTGAGACGGCTCGCCATTCTGCTGCCGGCCGCCTGGCTGCTGGCAACCGTGCTGGCGCCGCTCGTCATCCTAGCGACCATCGCCACGGCGACGCCGAGCGACGGCGTGCCGCCTTACGCGCCCCTGCTCGACTGGTCCGGCGGTGGCCTGCCGCGCGTCACGGCCAGCGCGGACGCGTGGCAATTGCTGGTTGCGGACGGCTACTACCTGCGTGCGTTGCTGTTCAGCCTGCGCATCGCGGCGATTTCCGCGCTCGGCTGCCTGCTGGTCGGCTATCCGCTCGCGCTCGCGATTACGCGCGCGCCCGCGGGCTGGCGCGCGCCTTTGCTGCTGCTCGCGCTGTTGCCGTTCTGGACCGGCTTCCTGCTGCGCATCAACGCCTGGATCGGATTGCTGAAGGAGGACGGCTGGGTGTCCGCGGCGTTGCACGCGGCCGGGCTGCTGCCGCCCGGACGAGCGCTGCTCTACACGGACGCCGCCATGTATCTCGGAATCATCCACGCCTATCTGCCGTTTGCCGTGCTGCCGATTTACGCGCGGCTGTCGCGGCTCGATCCGGCGCTGGCGGAAGCCGCCGCGGATCTCGGCGCGACGCCGCTCCGCTCGTTTCTCACCGTGACGCTGCCGCTGTCTATGCCGGGCGTCTGGGCCGGGCTCGCGCTCGTGTTCATCCCCGCGGTCGGCGAATACGTCATCCCGGAACTGCTCGGCGGCCCGCAGGCGCAGACGATCGGGCGCGTGATCTGGCAGGAGTTCTTCGCCAATCGCGACTGGCCGCAAGCCTCCGCCGTGGCGCTCGTGCTGGTCGCGCTGCTCGTGCTTCCGGCGGCCCTGGTGCAGCGTGCGCGGTAGCGGGCGACGGCTCTGGGCGTTGTGGCTCGTTCCGGGCTACGCGTTTCTCTATCTGCCGCTCGCGCTGGCCGTTCCGCTGAGCTTCAACGACTCGCGGCTGGTGACACGCTGGACCGGATTTTCGTGGCGCTGGTACGGGACGCTTTGGCAGGACGCGGTGCTGATCGACGCGGCGCTGCTTTCGTTTCGCATTGCCGTGCTGTCCGCGACCATGGCGCTCGCGCTCGGCACGTTGGCAGGCTTGGCACTCGCCCGGTTCGGGCGCTTTCGCGGACGCGGCGCGTTCGTCGCTGGCCTGTCGGCGTCGCTCGTGATGCCGGACGTGGTCGCGGGGCTGATGCTCCTGCTGCTGTTCGTGACCCTCGAGCAGATCACGGGCTGGCCCGCCGGACGCGGCACGCTGACGGTGACGCTTGCTCATGCGAGCCTCTCCGTCGCCTATGTCGCCGCTGTGGTGCAGGCGCGGCTGGCGGAGATGCCGCTCGATCTGGAGGAAGCGGCGGCCGACCTCTACGCGCCGCCCGCCGCCGTGTTCCTGCGCGTCACCGCGCCGCTGCTCGCCCCGGCGCTGCTGTCCGGCTGGCTGCTCGCCTTCACGCTGTCGCTCGACGACGTGGTGGTCGCGAGTTTCACGTCGGGACCGGGCGCGTCGACATTGCCGATGGTCGTGTTCTCGCAACTCCGCCTCGGCCCGACGCCGGAGATCAACGCGCTCGCAACGGTCGTGATCGGCGCCGTCACGTTTGCCCTTGCGGCCGGCGGCGTTCTGCGCCGGTATGGTCGCCGGAGGCATGTCATGCCAGGGGAGCGAAGCACGTGAGCGCGCGAAGCGTCCGGCAGGTTGTTCTGGCGGCACGACCGGAGGGACGGCCGCGGCCGAGCGACTTTCGCATCGAGGATGCGCCGATGCCGGAGGCGGGAGAGCGCCAGCTCCTGCTCGCCGTGCAGTATCTGTCGCTCGACCCCTATATGCGTGGCCGGATGAGCGACGCCAAATCCTACGCCCCGTCAACGCCGATCGGCGGCGTCATGCCCGGCGAGGGTGTCGGGGTGGTGCTGCGCGCGAACCATCCAGGCTACCGCGAAGGCGACACGGTGCTGGCCCCGACCGGTTGGCGCACCCACGCGGTGGTGGACGCGGACGGATTGCGCAAGCTCGACCTGTCTCGCTTCCCGGCGCAGACGGCACTCGGCGTGCTCGGAATGCCGGGCTTCACCGCCTATTCGGGCCTGCGCGTCATCGGCCAGCCGAAGCCGGGCGAAACGGTCGCGGTCGCGGCGGCGAGCGGCCCGGTCGGATCACTGGTCGGACAGCTTGCGAAGCACTGGGGCGCACGGGCGGTCGGCATCGCGGGTGGCGCCGAGAAATGCCGTTACGTGACGGAGGAACTCGGTTTCGACACGGCTGTCGATCACCGCGCGGCGGATTTCCCGGCGCTGCTCGCCGGTGCCTGCCCGGACGGGATTAACGTCTATTTCGAGAATGTCGGCGGCCCGGTGTGGCAAGCGGTGCTGCCGCTCCTCAATCCGTTTGCGCGCGTGCCGGTCTGCGGGCTCATCGCGCAATACAATGCGACGGAGTTCGGGCACGAGAACCTGCTGCCGGCGACGATGCGGGCGGTGCTCACGAAACGGCTGACCATTCGCGGTTTCATCAATTACGATTTCGCGGCGGAGCACCACGCCGATTTCCTGCGCGAAGTGGGCGAGGGCGTTGCCTCTGGCCGCTTCCGCTACCGCGAGGACATCGTGGACGGGCTGGAGAACGCGCCGGAAGCCTTCATCGGCATGCTCGACGGCCGCAATTTCGGCAAGCTGCTGATCCGCGTGCAAAGCGCATGAGTCTCCTGCACGGACGCACGGCGTTCGTCAGCGGCGGCGCCAGCGGCATCGGCGCCGGCATTGCGGCCGCGCTCGGGGAAGCCGGGGCGTCGGTGATCGTCGGCGATCTCCTGCCGTCTTCGGCGGAAGCGGCGGAGATGCGCTCGGTGCGGCTCGATGTCGCCGATGCCGAAAGCGTTGCGGCGGCGTTCGCCGGGCTGGATCGGCTCGACATCCTGGTCAATGCCGCCGGCATCATTCGGCGCGCGGCCGAGTATGATCTCGACACCTTCCGCCAGGTGCTCGACGTCAATCTCACCGGCACCATGCGCCTTTGCACGGCGGCGCGGCCGCTGCTCGCGCGCGGCGGCGGCGCCATCGTCAATATCGCCTCCATGCTGAGCTTCTTCGGCGGTGGGCTCGCCCCGGCCTATAGCGCCAGCAAGGGAGCCGTCGCGCAGCTCACCAAAAGCCTGGCGATCGGCTGGGCGGCGGACGGCATCCGCGTCAATGCGGTCGCGCCCGGCTGGATTGCGACCAATCTCACGCAACCATTGCAGGACGATGCGGCGCGCGCGGCGGCCATCGTGGCGCGGACGCCGCTCGGGCGCTGGGGCCGGCCGGAAGACGTCGCGGGCGCGGTCGTGTTTCTCTGCTCGGACGCCGCCGCCTTCATCACCGGCGTCGTGCTGCCGGTGGACGGCGGCTATCTCGTCGCGTGAATGCGGATGAAAGGGCGCGCATGTCGAGCCAGGACATAGCCGGGGCGGATACGGCGCGGATGCCCTACCAGCTACCGTTCCCGCCGGAAGCGCAGGCCGAGATCGTGGTGCCGAGCGCGATACCCGAGGACGAGCGCGTTTGGGTGCCGCAGGCCGAGAATGTCTGGTTTCGGCCGCTCTGTCTCAATGCAAGCCAGGGCTATTGGGTCAACCTCCTGCGGGTGCGCCGCGCCGGCGTCCTGAGCCGCCACCGCCATCCGGCGCCGGTGCACGGCCACGTGCTGCGCGGACGCTGGCACTATCTGGAGCACGATTGGGTGGCGGAAACCGGCTCCTACGTATTCGAGCCGCCGGGCGAGACCCACACGCTGGTCGTGCCGGAAGACTGCCCGGAGATGATTACGTTGTTTCACATCACTGGCGTCATGGTCTACGTCGATCCTTGGGGCACGCAGACCGGATACGAGGACGTGTTCACGAAGATCGGCCTATGCCGCGCCCATTACGGGGCGTCGGGTTTGGGCGAGGGCTTCGTCGATCAGTTCATACGGTAAGGAAGCAAGCTCGCTTCCGACCGGGGCGACGCCGTCACCCGCCACACCGTGTTGCCGACGTCGTCCGCGACCAGCAATGCCCCGGCTTCGTCGAGTGCGACGCCGACCGGGCGGCCGCGCGCCTGTTCGCGATCGTCAAGGAAACCGGCCAGGATGTCGATCGGCTCGCCCGCCGGTTGTCCGTCCCGGAAGGGCACGAACACGACCTTGTAGCCGCTCTTCGGCCGGCGATTCCACGACCCGTGCTGGCCGACGAACGCGCCGTCGGAGAGCGATGGCGGAAGCGCGCCCGGACGCGAGAAGGTAAGGCCGAGCGAGGCCGTATGGGCGCCCAGCGCGTAATCCGGAGCGATGGCCCGGGCGACGAGGTCCGGGCGCGGCGGCTGTGCGCGCTCGTCCACATGCTGTCCGTAATAGCTGTACGGCCAGCCGTAGAACCCGCCGTCCCGCACCGCGGTCATGTAATCCGGCACGAGGTCGCTGCCGATCTCGTCTCGCTCGTTGACCGCGGTCCAGAGCGCGCTCGTCCGAGGTTCCCAGGCGAGGCCGACCGGGTTGCGCAGGCCGGACGCGAACACGCGATGCTGCCCGGTCGCCGGGTTCACCTCCCATATGGCGGCACGGCCCTCCTCCGCCGCCGCCCCGTTCTCGCCGACATTGCTGTTCGAGCCGACGGTCACGTAAAGGCGCTGGCCGTCCGGGCTCGCGATCACGTTCTTGGTCCAATGGTGGTTAAGGCGGCCGGCCGGCAGGTCGGTTACCTTCACGCCCGGCCCGCCCATCCGGGTCTGCCCCGGCTCATACGGAAAGCGCAGCAGCGCGTCGGTGTCGGCGACGTAGAGATCGCGGCCGACCAGCGCCATGCCGAACGGCGAATGGAGCCCGTCGAGAAACACCGAACGGGTCTCCACCGCGCCGTCGCGGATGCGCAGCAATGTGATGCGGTCGGCGCTCGGTTCCCCGGCCCCGGCGACCGCCTGAACCCGGTGCTGAAACCAGCCCTTGATGCCGCGGGCGTCGTCCGGCCTCGGCGGCGCGTTGGTTTCGGCGACCAGCACGTCGCCGTTCGGCAGCACATAGAGCCAGCGCGGATGCGAAAGGCCGCTCGCGAGCGCGGTCACGCGCAGGCCGGGCGCCGCGATCGGCGTCAGCCCCGCCGGCCAGCCGACCGCAGGCGCCGTGTTGACCGTGGTGATGAGCGAGGCGTTCGGCGGCGGCAGCGAGGGTGACGGGCCGATACCGTCCGCGACCGTCAGCTTGGCGGTGTCACCGCAGCCCGCCAGCGCCGCCAGCACGATCAGGGAAACCAGTCTGGAACCCGGCATATGACCCGATCATCCCGCATGTGAACGAGGCTTAACCCCCCGACAAACAAAAGATGAGGCGCCGGCGGCAACGGGCGATCCCGCGCCGCGTAAAAAAACCGAGCGGGGCGGGAGAGTGTTCATGGCGATGAACGTCAGCGAGTTCGTGTGGAAGCGGCTGCACGAATGGGGACTGCACCGGGTCTTTGGCTATCCGGGCGACGGCGTCGGCGGCCTCGATGTCGCGCTCGAGAAGGCCAAGGACTTCATGCAATACGTCCAGGTGCGGCATGAGGAGATGGCCGCCTTCATGGCCTCCGCCCACGCCAAGTTCACCGGCGAGGTCGGCCTCTGTTACGCGACCTCCGGCCCCGGCGCGATCCATCTGCTCAACGGATTATACGACGCGAAGATGGATCACGTGCCGGTGGTCGCGATCGTCGGCCAGCAGGCGCGCACCGCGCTCGGCGCGCATTACCAGCAGGAGGTGGATCTCCAATCGCTGTTCAAGGACGTGGCGGCGGATTTCGTCGCGCAAGGTACGGTGCCCGCGCAGGTACGCCACCTGATCGACCGCGCGGTTCGCATCGCCGCCGCTCGCCGCACCGTGACGTGCGTCATCCTGCCGAACGATCTCCAGGAACTGGACTACGAAGATCCGCCGCTGAAGCACGGCACGACCCACACCGGCGTCGGATATGCGAACGCGGCCAAGATTGCGGATGAAGGCGCGTTGCGGGCGGCGGCGTCCGTGCTCAACGCCGGCAAGAAGGTCGCCATGCTCGTCGGCGCCGGCACGCTCAACGCGACCGACGAGGTGATCGCGGTCGCGGAGCGATTGCAGGCGGGCGTCGCCAAGGCGCTGCTCGGCAAGGCCGCCGTGCCCGACGACCTGCCCTTCGTCACCGGCTCGCTCGGCCTGCTCGGGACCGAGCCGAGCTGGGATCTCATGCAGGAATGCGACACGCTGCTGATGGTCGGATCGGCGTTTCCGTACAGCGAATTTCTGCCGAAACCGGGCAATGCGCGGGGCGTGCAGATCGATCTCGACCCGGCGATGCTGAGCCTGCGCTATCCGATGGAGGTGAACGTCGTCGGCGACAGCGCAACCGTTCTGAAGGCATTGCTGCCGATGCTGGAGCAGAAGCCCGCTGGCGAAAGCTGGCGCGCCGGCATCGAAAAGAACGTCGCCGCGTGGTGGAAGGTGCTGGAAGAACGCGCGATGCAAGCGGCTGATCCGATCAACCCGCAGCGCATATTCTGGGAATTGTCGCCCCGCTTGCCCGAGAACTGCATCATGACCGGCGACAGCGGCTCGGTCGCGAACTGGTACGCACGGGACATCAAGATTCGGCGCGGCATGAAGGGGTCGCTGTCCGGCGGTCTCGCCTCACTCGGCGCGGCGACGCCCTACGCTATGGCGGCCAAGATGGCGTTTCCGGAGCGCACGGTAATCGGCTTCATCGGCGACGGCGCGATGCAGATGAATGGCCTCAACGTCATGATCACGGTCGCCAAATATTGGAAGGAGTGGCCCAATCCCAAGTTCATCATCATGGTGCTGAACAACCAGGATTTGAACCAGGTCACGTGGGAAGAGCGGGTGCAGCTCGGCGAGGGCAAGACGCTGTCGACGCAAAGCATTCCGGACATGGCGTATCACAGCTACGCCGAATTGCTGGGCCTCAAGGGCATTGTCGTGCGCGAGCCCGACCAGATCGGCCCGGCCTGGGATCAGGCGCTGAACGCGGACCGGCCGGTTGTGCTGAACATCTACGCCGATCCGAACGTGCCGCCGCTGCCGCCGCACATCACGCTGAAGAATGCGAAGAACTTTCTGACGATGATGGGGTCGGAACCCGAACTCGGCAGCGTGCTGAAGAACACCGCGAAGGAAGTGCTGGCCTCCGTCATCCCCGGCGACAAGAAGAGCTGACCGCTCCCACGACACGACGACGCAAGGAGGATTGGGGCGATGACCGGGCGTTATCCGGATTACGACGTCTTGGCCAAGCGCGATACGCCGTCTTGGAACGACGTGACCCGCCGGACGGTTTACCGCCGGCTCGATCTGCCGCGCATGCCGCGCTACTTCAGCGAGGCGGAATGGCGAACACTGGGCGCGGTTTGCGACCGGATCATGCCGCAACCGTCGGGACGCGAGCGCATCCCGCTTCCGGCGCTCGTTGACGCCAAGATTTTCGAGCGGCATGAGGACGGCTACCGGCTGGCTTCCATGCCCGGGCAAGGCGAGGCGTGGAAGCGCGGCCTTGCGGCGCTCGATGCGGAAGCGCGAACCCGCCACGAACTCGATTTCGCGTCACTCGGTCCCGACGATCAGGACGCGCTGTTGCGCGCGATGCAGAAAGGCGAACTGACGCACGACGCCTGGGGTGGGATGCCGAGCAAGGCGTTCTTCGAGCACCGGGTGATCGCGGACGTGACGCATTGCTACTACTCGCATCCGATCGCCTGGAACGAAATCGGCTTTGGCGGTCCCGCCAGTCCGCGCGGCTATGTGCGGATGGGATTGAATCGCCGCGATCCGTGGGAAGGCGCGGAAGCCGCGCCCGGCGAGCAAGCGGAGGCGAGGCGGATCAACCAGCGTGTCGGCTGATCCGTTTGCGGCTCCGCGCGCGGCAAACGGCCGCGCCCCCGACGTGTTTCGCCACGGCGGCTGGGTGCCGATGCGGCAATACCGGGAAGATGACGAAGTCGATTTCGCGGTGGTCGGAACCGGCGCCGGCGGCGCGCCCTTGATCGCGCGGCTGGCGGAAACCGGGTTCTCGGTGATCGGCTTCGACGCCGGACCGTATTTTCGTCCCCTCGAAGATTTCGCGTCCGATGAATGGGAGCAGAACAAGCTCTACTGGACCGATCAGCGGGTCATCGACGGCGCGAACCCGATGGTTCAGGGCGGCAAGAACAGCGGCAAGGCGGTGGGCGGCAGCACCGTGCATTTCGCGATGGTGTCGCTTCGCTTCCGGCCGGAATGGTTCAAGTCGCGCTCGCAGCTTGGCTACGGCGCGGACTGGCCGCTCGATTGGCGGGAGATGTGGGCGTATTACGGGCAAGCGGAGGAGGCGCTGAAAATCGCCGGGCCGGTGACCTATCCGTGGGGACCGAAGCGGCCACGCTATCCATATCGTCCGCATGAGCTGAACGGCGCGGCCGAGATTCTGGCGCGCGGCGCCGAGGCGCTGGGCTACAAATGGACGGCCACGCCGCTCGCGACCGTCTCGGCGCCGCGCGGCGCCTCTCCGCCCTGCGTGTATCGCGGCTTCTGCCGCTTCGGGTGCTCCACTAACGCGAAGCAGAGCCAGCTTGTCACCTTCATTCCGCGCGCACTCGCGGCGGGCGCGGAGATCCGCGATCTGGCGATGGTTGGCCGGATCGAGACCGGCACGGACGGCCGTGCGACCGGCATTCACTATCATCGCGAAGGACAGTGGCGCTTCCAGAAGGCGCGCAACGTGGTGGTCGCGGGCTACGCGGTGGAAACGCCGCGGCTGCTGCTCGCCTCGGCCAATGACCGCTATCCGGACGGGCTCGCCAATAGCAGTGGTCTCGTCGGCAAGAACCTGATGACGCAAGCGAACCAGGCGGCGTTCGGCGTCATGCAGGATGAGGTGCGCTGGTACAAGGGACCGCCTTCGCTCTCGCTCACCGAGCATTGGAACTACGAGGACCGCAAGGATTTCGCCGGCGGTTATTGCTGGATGGCGCAAGGTCCGCTGCCGATCGAATGGGTGACGGTGCAGACCGGCGCGCGCGGCATCTGGGGCGAGCAGTTGCGGCGCGAGATGGAGAAGTACAACCATCAGGTCGGACTGAAGATGGTCGGCGAGATGCTGCCGGACGAGCGCAACCGGGTGACGCTCGACGAGGAGCGCGATCAGTTCGGGTTACGCATCGCCCGTGTCACCTATAGCTGGGGCGACAATGACAAGGCGCTGATCCGGCACGCCCTCGATCAGATGCATTGGAGCCTGGAAGCCGCGGGCGCGACCGAGATTTTCCGCCAGGAGAACGACACCAACCATCTCGCCGGGACGGCGCGCATGGGTTTCGATGCGAAGACAAGCGTCGTCAATGCGGATTGCCGGAGCTGGGACATTCCGAATCTGTGGGTCTGCGACGGTTCGGTGTTTCCGACCACCGGCGGCGTCAATCCGTCGCTCACCATCACCAGCATCGCGCTCCGCACCGCCGACCGCATCGAGGCGCTGGCGGCGCGCGGCGAATTATAGGCGGCGCGACATGCGGAAGATCGTGGTGATCACCGGGGCGGGCGCGGGTGTCGGACGCGCCGTCGCGACCGAGTTCGCCCGCCAGGGCTGCGACGTCGCGCTGTTGTCGCGCGACCCCGAACGCCTCGATCACGCCGCTATGGAGGTGCGGCGGCGCTTCGGCGTGCGCGCACTGCCGATCCCGACCGACGTCGCCGATGCCCGTGCGGTCACCGAAGCGGCGGATCGCGTCGAGCGGGAGCTGGGGCCGATCGACGTGTGGGTGAACGTGGCGATGGCGACCGTGTTCGCGCCCGTGCACAAGCTCACCGCCGAAGAGGTGCAGCGCAGCACTGCGGTGACGTATCTCGGCCAAGTGCACGGCATCATGGCGGCGCTCAGGCACATGCGGCCGCGCAACCGAGGCTCCATCGTATGCGTCGGGTCGGTGCTCGCCCATCGCGGCATTCCGCTGCAATCCGTCTATTGCGGGGCGAAGTTCGCGCTGCGCGGCTTTCTCGATTCGCTGCGTTCTGAACTATATCATGACC
>JAFAXA010000098.1 GCA_019241425.1 Acetobacteraceae bacterium
CGACCAGCCACAGCCGGTCCGCGACCAGCGACACCAGATGCGGATCGTGGGTGATCAGCAGCACCGCACCCTCGAAGTCGGCGAGCGCGCGCACCAGCGCGTCCCGGGCGTCGATGTCGAGATGATTAGTCGGCTCGTCGAGCACCAAAAGCTGCGGCGCATCCCGGGTCGCGAGCGCCAGCAGCAGCCGCGCCTTCTCGCCGCCGGACAGTGCCTCGGCCGCCGTGTCGGCACGGTTGGCGTCGAGGCCGAACCGCGCGAGCTGCGCGCGAAGTTGCGTCGGCGTCGCCCGCGGCAACGCCCGGGCCATGTGCGCGACCGGCGATTCGGAGAGGATCAGCTCGTCCACCTGATGCTGGGCAAAATAGCCGACGCGCAGCTTCGGCCCGCGCCGGATCTCGCCGGCCAGCGAATGGAGCTTGCCGGCGAGCAGCTTGGCAAAGGTCGACTTGCCGCGGCCGTTGGCGCCGAGCAGCGCGATCCGGTCATCGGGGTCGAAGGCCAGAGACAGGCCGCGCAACACCGGCTGGCCCGGCTCGTAGCCGACGGCGACGCGGTCGAGCGCCAGGATCGGCGGGGCGATGCGGGCCGGCGCGGGAAAGTCGAAGCGGGTGGGCGCGTCCTCCACGACGGCCTCGATCTGCGGCAGCCGGGCGAGCGCCTTGATGCGGGCCTGCGCTTGCCGGGCCTTGGTCGCTTTCGCGCGGAACCGGTCGATGAAGGACTGCATATGCGCCCGCTCGCGCGCGACCGCCTCGGCGGCGCGCGCCTGCTGCAAGGCGCGCTCGGTGCGGATGCGCACGAATTCGGCGAAGCCGCCGGGCGTCAGGGACAGCTTGCCGCGATCGAGATGCGCGATCGCCGTCACCGCGCGATCGAGCAGGTCGCGGTCATGCGAGACGACGATCGCCGCGCCGGGATACTTCGCGAGCCAGGATTCGAGCCAGATCGTCGCTTCGAGATCCAGATGGTTGGTCGGCTCGTCGAGCAGCAGCAGATCCGGGTTGGCGAACAGCGCGGTCGCCAGCGCGACGCGCATCCGCCAGCCGCCGGAAAACGCGGCAACGGGCTGCGCCTGGGCGTCCGCGTCGAAGCCCAGACCCGCGAGGATCGCGGCGGCACGGGCCGGCGCGGCGTCCGCGCCGATCGCGCGCAGCCGGTCGTGGATTTCGGCCAGTCGGCCGGGTGCCGCGACCCCGGCTTCCCGAAGAAGGGTGAGGCGCTCCGGATCGCCTTCCAGCACCGTCTCGACCAGGCTCGCCGGCCCGGACGGCGCTTCCTGCCGCACCTGCGCCAGGCGGGCGCGGGCCGAGAGCCGGATCTCGCCGCCATCCGGCGCGAGATCGCCCGCGATCGCCCGCAGCAGCGTCGACTTCCCGGCGCCGTTGCGGCCGACGAGGCCGATCTTGCGGCCCGGCTCGACGCTCAGATCGGCGCCGTCGAGCAGCGTCCGGCCGCCGACGCGGATAACGAGGCCGGTGATCGAAAGCAGGCTCATGCGCCGAACATGGCCGGAGCGGCAGGCGGGCGGAAGGGGTTGTCGGGCCTTCGCCGCTG
The DNA here is from genome assembly GCA_019241425.1 of Acetobacteraceae bacterium. Classification (GTDB taxonomy): domain Bacteria; phylum Pseudomonadota; class Alphaproteobacteria; order Acetobacterales; family Acetobacteraceae; genus JAFAXA01. The sequence continues at coordinate 1,558 of JAFAXA010000098.1, forward strand.
CTCTAAAGCCCGGCCCCATTCACCAGGGAACGGGGACCGGAACGCCCCGGAGCGAACATCATGGCGACCGAGCGCACGCTGTCCATCATCAAGCCCGACGCGACCCGCCGCAACCTGACGGGCCGGATCAACGCCCTGTTCGAGGAGAAGGGCCTGCGCATCATCGCCCAGAAACGCTTGCAACTCACGGAGCCGCAGGCGGAGGGGTTCTACGCCGTGCATCGCGAACGGCCGTTCTTCAGCGATCTGGTGAAGTTCATGGTTTCCGGCCCGGTGGTCGTGCAGGTTCTGGAAGGCGAGAACGCGGTGCTCGCCAATCGCGCCATCATGGGCGCGACCGACCCGGCGAAGGCCGATCCCGGCACCATCCGCGCCGAATTTGCGGAAAGCATCGAGGCCAACTCGGTGCATGGCTCGGACAGCCCGGAGAACGCGGCGAGCGAAATCGATTTCTTCTTCTCGCAACTCGAGATCGTCGGCTGAAAGCGGGTGTTCGGGCAGGGCGGTTCTTCGCCTCCGCCGCGCCGTTCCTGGCGCTGCTCGGACGCGCGGGGCTCGCCGCCATCTTTCTGATCTTCGGCTGGGCCAAGCTCACCCACCACGCGGCGACGCTGCAAAGCTTTTCCCATGACGGCATCCAGGCGACGCAGGCCGCCTATATCGTTGCAATCGTTGTCGAGATCGGCGGCGGTCTGGCGATCCTGCTCGGCTGGCGAACCCGGGCGGTGGCCTTGGCCATGGCGATCTATTGCCTCGCGACCGCCGCCATCGCGCACTACCACCCGCATGATGTGGGGCAGATGATCAACTTCTGGAAAAACGTCGCGATGGCCGGCGGCTTCCTGCAACTCGTCGCCTGGGGTGCCGGTCGCTGGAGTTTGGATCGGAGTTAATCCGGCGGTGTTGCATCGACCAGGACAAGAGGCAGACGGCGAGAGTTGCGCCGCCCTGTTCCTCCCTGATCAGCTACGGCCGAGTTGAGCCGTAGCCACCCCGAAAAACTGGGCGGCGTGGCAGGCCCGTATGACGTAAGTGGCTTTACCTAGATAGGAGTGGGAAAGGGCGTTCGCCTTTGCGGACAACCGGCGCGACTATGGCGGGGCGCGAATTTTGCGTTCGTTCCCTGGGAGCGGCGGCTTTACGTCGTCTGCTACGTTATGCACGGCCAACTCCGCCGAATCATCAGTTCCGAAAAGCCAATCGGGTCGAGGAGCGAATTTATTGACAGGCCACCGCTGACCGATAATAGCGGCGAAGTGCGCGAACTGACCGCCGACGATTTCAAGGCCATGCGCCCGCGTGTCGAGGTCGATCCCTGCATGGTTGATGTCATAGAGGCCATGCGGAACAAGGGTGGCAGACCGAAGGTCGAAAATCCGAGGGAGAGCATCGCTTTTCGATGGGACCGGGATTTGGTCGCAATCATCAAGGCGACTGGGAAAAACTACAATGCTCGCGTGGAAAAGGTGCTGCGCGACGCCGTGGCAAGGGGCGATCTGTGACCGGCAACGTCTCCCCGCTGCTGCGCCGCGTCGTCGTTTGAAAGCAGCGAATTTTCGAGAGAATCCGGAACAACAAAAGCTCATGCCGGCTCGTCAGTGACCGCGTAGGATTTGGCTGAGAAAGGTTTTCAGCCGCTCCGTGCGTGGGTTTTCGAACAGTTCGCTCGGTGTTCCGCTTTCGACGATCTCGCCCCGGTCCATGAACACCACGCGGTCTGCGACCTGACGGGCGAAGCCCATTTCGTGCGTGACGCAAACCATCGTCATGCCGGTCTGCGCGAGGCCGATCATGGTTTCCAGAACTTCCTTGATCATCTCCGGATCGAGCGCCGAGGTCGGCTCGTCGAACAGCATGATCTTCGGCTTCATGCATAAGGCGCGGGCGATCGCGACGCGCTGTTGCTGGCCCCCGGAGAGCTGGCCCGGATATTTTCTCGCCTGCTCCGGGATGCGAACGCGGGTGAGATACTCCATCGCCAGCGCCTCCGCGTCTGACTTCGGCATCTTGCGCACCCAGATCGGCGCCAGCGTGCAGTTTTCCAGAATGGTCAGATGCGGAAACAGGTTGAAGGACTGAAACACCATCCCGACCTCGCGGCGGATGGTGTCGAGCGCGGCCGTGTCGTCGGTGAGTTCGGTGCCGTCGACGATGATGCGTCCGGCCTGATGCGCTTCGAGCCGGTTGATGCAGCGGATCATCGTCGATTTGCCGGAACCGGACGGGCCGCACACCACGACGCGCTCGCCCTGGCCGATCATCATCGACACGTCGCGCAGCACGTGCATCGCGCCATACCATTTGTTCACGCGGTCCAGCACGATCGACGGAGGCGTGCCGGTGCTGGCGTCCGGGGCGAGGGCAGCGGCGGTCTGGCTCATGGCGGCGGCGTGCTCCTCAGCGCCGGCGTGCGCGGTTGAACTCGCGCTCCAGGCCGCGGCTGTATTTCGACATCGCGAAGCAGAACAGAAAATAGATGACGGCGAGGACGAGGTAGACCTCGGTCGTGTAGCTCGCCCAGAGGGGATCGCTGAGCGCGATCTTGCCGGCGGTCAGCAGGTCGAAGATGCCGATAATCAGCACAAGCGACGTGTCCTTGAAAAAGCCGATGAAGGTGTTGACGAGCGGCGGAATGACCACGCGCAAGGCTTGCGGCAGGATGATCAGCCGCGTCTTTTGCCAGTAGCTCAAGCCGAGCGCGTCCGCTCCCTCGAACTGACCCTTCGGCAGCGCCTGCAAGCCGCCGCGCACCACCTCGGCGAGATAGGCGGCGGCGAACAGGATGATCGCGATCTGGGCACGCAGCAGCTTGTCGATGTTGACGCCCGCCGGCATGAACAGCGGAAACATCACGCTCGCCATGAACAACAGGCTGACCAGCGGCACGCCGCGAATCAGCTCGACATAAACGATACAGAGGATGCGAACGGCGGGAAGGTTTGCCGCCCGCCGTCCGAGCGCCACCAGAACGGCGAGCGGGAACGCGAACGCCAGGCCGAATGTCGCCAGAATGAGCGTGATCGGCAGGCCGCCCCAGTCATCCTGCGGCACGTAGGGAAGACCGGGAATGCCGCCCCACATCAGCAGGCCGATGACGGCAAGGGTCGCGAGCCAGATGCCCAGCAATTCCTTGCGCCAGAACCGCCGCCACGCAGAGACGGCATATAACGCGATGAACAACGCGATGCAGATGGCGGGACGCCACTGCTCGTCGTATGGATAGCGGCCGAACAGAATGAAACGATACTTGTCGGCGATCACCGCCCAGCAGGCGCCGACACCCTGCGCCGCCTGGCAGGCCGAAGGAACGGGCGCGCCCCGATCGTTGTAGGGCACGCTCCAGACCGCGTGCACCAACGCCCAATCGATGAAGCTGACCGACCATCGGACGATCAGATAGCCGAGTGCCAAGGTCAGCGCGGTCGACCACCACGATCCGAACAGGTTCCGCTTCAGCCATGCGAGCGGTCCGCCGACGCCCGCCGGCGGCTTGTGTGCGCCGGCCTTGCCTGAACCCGCGCGCGGGGCGGCGATTTCGCCGGATACCGCAGGCACTGCGCCGAGCCGTGCCGCGCTCGCCCGTTCGGTTGATGCCGACGGCATCCGTTCAGCGCTCCACCAGCGCGATGCGCGCATTGTACCAATTCATGAACAGGCTTATCGACAGGCTGATAGTCAAGTAGACCGCCATGATCATCGCAATGCCCTCAATCGCCTGGCCGGTCTGGTTCAAAACGGTATTGGCGACCGAAACGATGTCCTGGAACCCGATCGCGACGGCGAGCGAGCTGTTCTTCGTCAGATTGAGGTACTGGCTCGTCATCGGCGGCACGACGACCCGGAGCGCCTGCGGCAACACGATTTTGCGGAGCAGGACGCCTGAATGAAGGCCAAGGGCGCGGCCGGCTTCCCACTGGCCTTGCGGCACCGCCTCGATGCCGGACCGCACGATTTCGGCGATATAGGCGGCCGTGTAGACGACCAGCCCAAGCAGCAGTGCCACGAATTCGGGGGAAATGGTCGTGCCGCCAGTGAAATTGAACCCCCGGAGCACCGGCTTGTCGATCACGAGGCTGCCGCCGGCGAGCGCCCAGACCGCCGCCGGGGGCAGGACCATCAGCGCGATTGCGACCGGCCAGACCCGTGGCTTCTGCCCCGTTCGTTCCTGACGCCGCCGGCTATACCGGGCATAGCCGAAAGCGAGGGCAATGCCCGCCACCAACGCCAGCAGCGACCAGCCTTGTCCCGGCTGCCAATCGATCACCGCGACCTTGATGCCGCGATTGGAGAGGAAGGCCCAGTTGCCGATCGCGATCGCCTGACGCGGCCCGGGCAGGCCCTGGAGCAACGTGTACCAGAACAGCAACTGCAGCAGCACGGGAATGTCGCGGATCACCTCGACATAGATCGCCGCCAATTTTGCGACCAGCCAATTGGAGGACAGCCGCCCGATGCCGATCAGGGTGCCGAGCAGGGTCGCGAGGATTATCCCCGACACCGCCACTTTCAACGTGTTCAGGACGCCGATCAGCAGCGCGCGACCATAGGTGCTCTCGGCCGGGTTGTAGGGGATCGGGCTGTCCGCGATCGGCACCCCCGCCACGCGGGACAGAAACCCGAAACCGGTCGCGATATGCCGCGCGGCGAGGTTCGCGTTCGTATTCGACACCAGGTACCAGATGACCAGGATCACCAGCCCGACGATCAGCACCTGCCAAACCAGGCCGCGGAAGCGCGGGTCGGCCCAGCTCAGCCGCATCCGCTTCCGGGGCGGGAGGCGGGCATCGGTCAGGCGCGGATCGGCGGTCGTCCCGGACATGCGTCTGCATGGCCTCCGCTTGCGAGGTCAACGAGCACCAACCGATATGCAATGTGTGCGCCATCCCCCGGCCCGGCAAGCGCCGATCCGCGCGCCGTTCGATCGGGGCCGGGCATCGCGCCGCTGCCGGGCGCCCGGCGCCCGGCGGGCTTACCGGATCGGCGGCGGGTATTGCAGGCCGCCTTTGGTCCAAAGATTGTTCAGCCCGCGCGGCACGCCCATCGGGGTGACGTCGCGATCCCAGGTTTCGCCGAAATTGCCGACCGTCTTAACGACGTTGTACGCCCATTTGTTGTCGACGCCGAGCGCCTTGCCGAGATCGCCTTCGACCCCGAGCAGCCGTCGGGTGCTCGGATTATCGCTCTTCAGCATCTCGTCGGCATTGGCCTGGGTCACGCCGAGTTCCTCGGCGGTCAGCCAGCCGATGAAGGTCCAGCGGACGATGTCGAACCATTTGTCGTCGCCCTTGCGCACCATCACGCCGAGCG
>JAFAXA010000339.1 GCA_019241425.1 Acetobacteraceae bacterium
CTCGCCGTCGACGTGCAGGCGAACCGGCTGTTCTTCGAACACTATCTCGGCTTTCGCAGCACCGAGCGCATCGTGCTGAACGATGGCACCGAAGCCGGCATGTGGCTCACCTGCACGAACAAGAGCTACGACTTCGCCTACACGCGCGAAGCGCATGGCGTTCGCGGGCGCTTCCACCACATCACCTATGCGCTCGATAGCCGGGAAGCGGTGCTGCAAGCGGCGGACGTGTTTCTCGAAAACGGCGTGTTCATCGAAACCGGGCCGCATAAGCACGCCGTCCAGCAAACCTTCTTTCTCTACGTCTACGAACCGGGCGGCAACCGCGTCGAAGTCGCCAATGAAGGCGCACGCCTCGTGCTCGCGCCCGACTGGAAGCCGATCATCTGGACGGAGGAGGAACGCAAAAAGGGGCAGGCCTGGGGTCTCCAAACCATCGAAAGCTTCCACACCCACGGCACACCGCCGCTGCCCGATGATTTCGGCACGCGTGACCAGGCCGAGAATGCAATCGCCGGAACCGACGATCTGGGCAAAAAGGGAATTGCATCATGAGCGAGCACGTCGTCTACACCGATCCGCCGAAAGTCGCGCGGGATCTCGCGGCGGCATTCGCGCCGTACGGAGTCGCGACGATCCACGAAGCGCAAGGCCGCACGGGCCTGCTCGCCTCCTACATGCGGCCGATCTATCCTGGCGCGAAAATCGCCGGCAGCGCGGTGACGGTATCGATCCCACCGGCGGATAACTGGATGATCCATGTCGCGGCAGAGCAATGCGCGGCTGGCGACGTGTTGGTTGTCGCGCCCACCTCACCGAGCGATGCCGGCTATTTCGGTGACCTGCTCGCCGCCTCGCTCGCATCGCGCGGCGTGCTCGGCCTCGTCATCGAGGGGGGCGTGCGCGATGTCGCCACCTTGACGCAAGAACGCTTCCCGGTGTGGTCGCGGGCCGTGTCCGCGCAAGGCACGGTCAAGGAGACGCTCGGCGCGGTGAACGTGCCCATAGTGTGCGCCGGACGGCTCGTGCATCCGGGCGACCTGATCGTGGCCGACGATGACGGGGTTGTGGTGGTGCGGCGCGAGGACGCGGAAACCGTTCTGTTCGAGAGCCAGGCTCGCGAACAGAACGAGGAAAGCAAACGGGCGCGGCTGAAAGCCGGCGAGCTCGGGCTCGATCTGTACGGCATGCGGGAGAAGCTGCGCGAGAAAGGCCTCACGTACCGCGCGTATGGCGCGAAGGACTGACCCATGATCATCGACTGCCACGGCCACTACACGACCGCACCCCCCGCGCACGACCGGTGGCGCGCGACGCAAACATCCGGCGGCGACCCCGACCCGGCCTATCCCGCGATCTCCGACGCCGAAATCCAGGAGACGATCGAGAGCAACCAATTACGCCTGCTCCGCGAGCGCGGCGCCGACATGACGATCTTCAGCCCGCGCGCATCGGCGATGGCGCACCATATCGGCGGCGAGGCGATGAGCCAGGCCTGGACGCGCCGCAGCAACGACCTGATCCGGCGCGTGGTGGAGCTGTTTCCCGAAACCTTCGTCGGCGTCTGCCAGTTGCCGCAATCCCCTGGCGTCTCGATCAGCCACTCGATCGGCGAGCTGGAGCGCTGCGTGAACGAGCTGGGCTTCGTCGGCTGCAATCTCAATCCCGACCCGTCCGGCGGACACTGGAACGGCCCGCCACTCACCGACCGCGCATGGTATCCATTCTTCGAGAAGATGGTCGAATTGGACGTGCCGGCGATGATCCACGTCTCCGGTTCCTGCAACCCCAATTTCCATGCGACCGGGGCCCACTACCTCAACGCCGACACGACCGCGTTCATGCAATTCCTGGAAGGCGATCTGTTCCGCGACTTTCCCTCGCTCCGCTTTGTCATTCCCCATGGCGGCGGCGCGGTGCCGTATCACTGGGGCCGCTTCCGCGGTCTGGCCGACATGCTGAAGCGGCCGAAACTGTCCGAGCACGTGATGCGCAACGTGTTCTTCGATACGTGCGTTTATCACCAGCCCGGTATCGACCTGCTGTTCCGGGTCATTCCGGTCGACAACATCCTGTTCGGCTCGGAGATGGTGGGCGCGGTGCGCGGCATCGACCCCGAAACCGGCCATCATTTTGACGACACCAAACGCTACATCGACGCACTACCAATTGCGGACACCGACAAGCGGAAAGTGTTCGAAGGCAACGCACGCCGTGTTTATCCGCGCCTCGACGCGATCCTGAAAGGGCAGGGCAGGTGAGCGCCGCCTCGCCCGATTTCGGAGCGGACGCGCCGGGGACGGAGTGGCGGGCGGCAATCGGCCTTTATCCGCACACGCGGGCGCTGCGCTCCGGAGCGATCACCTCCAACAGGCTCCGGCTCCTTTTCGCCGATCTGCCGAACGTCAATCGCGCCTTTGCGCCGATGGTGCGGGAGAGCCGGTACGACGTTTGCGAAATGGCGATCGCCACCTACCTGCAAGCGCGCGCGTACGGCAAGCCGCTGGTGCTGTTGCCGGTCACGCTAGCCGCGCGATTTCAGCAATCCGCGCTGCTCTGCGTTGCGGGCAGCGACATCACCGGCCCCGCCGATCTCGTGAACCGCCGAGTCGGCGTGCGGGCTTACAGCCAGACCACCGGCATGTGGCTGCGCGGCATCCTCCAGGACGAATACGGGATCGAACCGCCGAGCATTCGCTGGATCACCTTCGAGGGCGCGCATGTCAGCGAATACCAGGACCCGCCCTGGGCCGAGCGCGCGCCCGGCGGCAAGGATCTGCTCGGGATGCTTCGCGCGGGCGAGCTGGACGCGGCGATCGTCGGCAACGACGTGCCCGACGATCCCGGTTTGCGCACGGTGTTTCCCGACGTCGCGGCGTCCGCCGAGCGGTTCTGGGACAGGCACCGTTTCGTGCCGGTAAACCATCTCGTCACCGCGCGGCGTGAACACGCGGAGCAGCGGCCGGATCTCGTCGCCGAACTGGTGCGCATGTTCCGCGCCGCGAAGACGGCAGCGGGAGAGGCGTCGCCCCGTGATCCCTACCTGATCGGGCAAGAGGCGGTGCAACCCACTGTCGCGCTCGCGCTTCGCTACGCGGAGCAGCAGGGTCTGCTGCCCCGTCGCATCACCGAAGCAGACGTGTGGGAG
>JAFAXA010000123.1 GCA_019241425.1 Acetobacteraceae bacterium
ACACGCCAAGCATCTCCACAACCACTGCGTGCGGCAAGGACTTTTGTGCCGGTGAGGCGGATCCCGCATCCAGGGCGGCGGCCGACGGCGGCTCGTTGCTGCTTACCGCGCTCGGGGCTCGCACCACCTGAAACCGCGACGCCGATCACGTTGGCCGACGCTTGTCGCCAGAGACGCGCAAGACGCGAGAAGGCCGCGAAGGAATCTGTCCTCCTCGTCGCGGTTTTCCTTGCCAACCAGATGCCTTCAACGCAGGGCGAGCGCCCGGCCGAACCAAGTGGAAAAGCCCGCGTTGTTGCGCGCATCGAGGGAGGAACAACCCATGATGAAGAACCGGAACCACCTCCTCGCTGCCGCAAGCCTCTTCATGCTGACGGTCGCGCTTCCCGCGACAGCGCAAGAGCGAAGCGTACGCGTGATAGCCGAGGATCTCGCGGTGCCCGCTGGCGAGCCGGGCGTGAACATTTACGTCCGCAACAAACATCCGGAGGGAATGACGACGTTCACTGCCGACCGCACGCTGGTGTTCGTGCACGGCGCCACCTATCCGGCCAGCACGTCGTTTGACCTTCAGCTCGATGGCATATCGTTCATGGACGACATCGCCGAGCACGGCTTCGACGTTTACGCAATCGACCTGCCGGGCTATGGCAAGTCATCGCGGCCTGAGCAGATGTCCAAGCCTGCCGACGCCAACGCGCCGTTCGAGACCACGGCCGACGCCGTGCGCCACTACGGCGCCGTCGTGGACTACGTCCTTAAGCGCCGCAGCCTTCCGAAGCTCGACGTCATGGGGTGGTCCTGGGGCACGACCATCGCCGCCGGCTACGCTGCGGAACAATCGGACAAGGTCGAACGCCTCGTGCTCTATGCACCGGTGTGGATCGTGCACCCGGAAGCCGAGGCGCTTGGCGGCGAGGGCAAGCTCGGTGCCTACCGGTCTGTGACGGCGGAACAAGCGCGCCAGCGTTGGCTGAACGGTGTGCCGGAGGTTAAAAAATCAGGCCTGATTCCCCAAGGCTGGTTTGATGCTTGGCAACAGGCCACGTGGGCCACCGACCCGGCCGCCGGCACGCAGAACCCGCCTTCGCTCAGGGCGCCGAATGGCGTTATCCAAGACCTTCGTGAGTATTGGCGCTCCGACAAGCCCACCTACGATCCAGCGAAGATCGCCGCGCCGACTTTGATGGTGCAGGGCGAGTGGGACCACGACACGCCGCCCTATATGAGCCAGACCCTCTTCCCCCTGATCGTCAACGCCCCTTGGAAGCGTTACGTCGAAATCGGCGAGGGCACACACACCATCATGATGGAGAGGAACCGGCGACAACTCTTCTACGTGGTCGAATCCTTTCTCATGGAGCCAGTTCCGGGCGCGCTCTCTCCTCATTGAAGAGGACTTCGGCACTTTGCTGAAGTCTTCTTCGGAAACGGACACAAGCATCCCGACTGCGGACGGTCTCCGGCGCAAACGCCAGCAACCGCCCCCGGAGCGTCGAGGCTTACCATAGGCGCCCGCGCCGGGACCGGCCCACAACTTGTTCCCCGGCCGGTTCCGGCCTATGCCGCGCCGCAACAGATCGCGCGGACCGCCCCATGACCGACATCGTCCCGCCTCGCCGGGCGCTCATCTCCGTCTCCGACAAGACCGGCCTCGTCCCGTTCGCGCAGGCGCTGGCCGAAGCCGGTGTCGAACTGCTCTCCACCGGCGGTTCGGCGGCGGCGCTGCGGGAAGCGGGCATCGCGGTCACGGACGTGTCCGAGCATACCGGCTTCCCCGAGATCCTGGACGGGCGGGTCAAGACGCTGGTGCCACAGATCCATGGCGGCATCCTCGGCCGCCGCGATCTGCCCGCGCACCAAGCGCAGATGGAGGCGCACGGCATCGCGCCGATCGACATCGTCGTCGTCAATCTCTACCCGTTCGAGGAAGCGGTCGCCCGCTCCGCGCCCGACGATGTTTGCATCGAAACGATCGACATCGGCGGCCCGGCGCTGATTCGCGCCGCCGCAAAGAACCACGCCCATGTCGCGATCCTCACCGACCCCGCGCAATACGACACCGTCGCCGCCGAGTTGCGCCAGCATGGCGGCACGACCCTCGCCAGCAGACGCCGCTTCGCGAACGCCGCCTTTGCACGCACGGCCGCCTATGACGCCGCCATCGCGTCCTGGTTCGCGCGACGGGACGAAACGGACTTTCCCGAGCGCCTCACCGTATCCGGGCGGCTACGGCAAACGCTGCGCTATGGCGAGAACCCGCACCAGCGGGCGGCCTTTTACGTGACCGAAGCGCGGCCGGGCGTCGCCAGCGCGCGCCAGATGCAGGGCAAGGAATTGTCCTACAACAACCTGAACGACACGGACGCCGCGTTCGAGTGCGTCGCGGAATTCGCGGAACCGGCGGTCGTTATCGTCAAGCACGCAAATCCGTGCGGCGTCGCCACCGCCGCATCGCTCGCGGAGGCGTGGGATATGGCGTTGCGCTGCGATCCGGTCTCGGCGTTCGGCGGCATCGTCGCGCTGAACCGCCCGCTCGACGCGGCGGCGGCCGAACGGATCGCCGCAATCTTCACGGAAGTGATCGTCGCACCCGATGCCGACGATGCGTCGCGCGCCATCCTCGCCCGCAAGAAGAATTTGCGGCTGTTGTTGACCGGCGGCGTGCCCGATCCGGCGGCGCCGGGGCTGACCCTCCGCAGCGTCGCCGGCGGCTTGCTGGCGCAGGGACGCGATACCGGCCGGATCACGTCGGAAACGCTGCGCGTGGTGACCCAGCGGGTGCCGACCGAAGCCGAACGGGCGGACCTCCTGTTCGCCTTCCGGGTCTGCAAGCACGTCAAGTCGAACGCGATCGTCTATGCGCGCGGCGGCGCGACGGTCGGTATCGGCGCGGGCCAGATGAGCCGCGTAGACAGCGCCCGAATCGCCGCCTGGAAGGGCGCCGAAGCCGCGAAAGCGGCCGATTCGGCCGAGACGCTGACACGGGGCTCCGTCGCCGCCTCCGACGCCTTCTTTCCGTTTGCGGATGGGCTGCAAGCGGTGATCGCCGCCGGTGCGACCGCGGTGATCCAGCCGGGCGGTTCCGTGCGCGACGCGGAAGTGATCGCCGCGGCCGACGCCGCCGGCGTCGCCATGGTCTTTACGGACATGCGACATTTCCGGCATTGAGACGCAAGGAAAGAAGGGGAGGCTCGCCATGAGAGCACGCAAAGGGCCGCGTTCGTTGTTGGCCGCCATCGGTACGTCGCTCGTTGTCCTCCTCGCTGCCGGATGCAGCTCGAGTTTCGGCGGCGGTTCGCCGCCATCCCGCACCCATGTGATCGTGATGCCCGAAGGCCAGGGAGCCGTGTGCAGCAACGGCGCGCCGCCGCCCTGCCGCTGACCGCCGGCTCAGGGGGCGGGCAGGACGCCTGCGGCGCGGCACGCCCGCCCCGTTTCGGCCGCCGCGTTCATCGCGCCTCCCGCCCACACCACCCCGGACGGTGACGCTCGGAGACCGGCCGCCTCCACCGCGGCGGCGGTGAACGTGTTGCAGTTGAAGCCGAGCCGGTATTCGCGCGCCCCGGCGTAGAACAGGCTGCCGGGAAACAATCCGGGCGCGATCAGGCGCGGCTCGCCCGTGCGGCCCTTCTCGATGATGCTCCAAAGAAAGGCCGATAAGCGTGCGGCGCCGCCCGGCGGCAGCGCGAGCGCCACCACCGGGCCGTCATAGGCGTCCGGCGGATCGACGCCGAGGCCCGTCACCTGCACCGCCGACGGGCCGGGAAACGGCCCCATCACCAACTCCGAGGCGGTCTCGACTTTGGCGGTGAAGAACGTGCGCTTGCCGAAGCCGAACATCAGCACCCGCACGCCCGGAAACACCGAGCGAAAAACCCCGAGCGGCCCGGCGATCTCCGCGACCGGCAGCCCGACCTCGGTATGCCACCCCTGGCGCATCACCCACATCACGCCGTCGGCACCGCGGGTCGCGTCCGGCCCGCAGGCCGGCAGTGCCGCCTGCGCGCTGCACCCCGCGAGCCCGCAACAGAGCAGGAGGCCGAGGCATCGCCCGACGCCCCCGGCTGCATCTGCGAGGCGTTTGCAACTTGTTGCTTTCATTGACTTTCGGACGCAAACGGACAGAGTGGCGCGATGCGGAACTTCTCCGATCTATCCGAAAAGGAAATCCTCGCGCTTGCCATCTGCAACGAGGAGGAGGACGGCCGAATCTTCTACGACATCGCCGAGGGTTTGCAGGGCGAGTATCCCGCCTCCGCCAGCATATTCCGCGACATGGCGGCCGAGGAAGGCGACCACCGCCGGCAGTTGATCGGCCTCTACCAGCAGAAATTCGGCGAGCACATCCCGCTGATCCGGCGGCAAGACGTGCGCGGCTTCATGCAGCGCCGCCCGATCTGGCATCTTCGTCCGCTCGGCCTCGACGCCATGCGCGGGCTCGCCCGTAGCATGGAGCAGGAAGCACAGCGCTTCTACCTTCGCGCGGCCGCCCGTTCGCAGGACGCGTCGATCCGCAAGCTGCTCGGCGACCTTGCCGAACAGGAAGCCAAGCACGAGCACGTGGCCGGGGAGCTGGAAAGAGCCAACCTGCCGCCCCGGGTGCGGGCGCGGGAAGACGACGAACAACGGCGATCCTTTCTGCTCCGGGTGGTGCAGCCGGCCCTGGCCGGACTGATGGACGGCTCGGTGTCGACGCTCGCGCCGGTCTTCGCCGCCGCCTTCGCGACCGGGCTGCCATGGAACGCCTTCCTGGTGGGTCTGGCGGCCTCGGTCGGGGCCGGCATTTCGATGGGGTTCGCGGAGGCGCTGTCCGACAATGGCAGCCTGACCGGACGCGGCGCGCCGCTCGCGCGCGGCACGATCACCGGCGCGATGACGGCGATCGGCGGCATCGGCCACACACTGCCGTTCCTGATCCCGGATTTCTGGACGGCGATCCTGGTTGCGATCCTGGTCGTGATCGCCGAACTGGCCGCCATCACCTGGATGCGCTGGCGCTACATGGATACGCCGCCGGTTTCGGCCGCGATGCAGGTCGGGTTCGGCGGCGCGCTCGTCTTCGCGACCGGCATCCTGATCGGCGCCAGTTGACGGGGTCAGCGCGGCCCCGCCGCCCGCCGCAACCGGTCGGCGACTGCAAGCCCGAGGCCCCGCTCGCTCACCGGCATCGCGGCGATGCGCTGGAGCCCGCGCGCCGCGCCCTGCTCGTCGAGCCAGCGCAGGCCCTCGAACAGGCGCGACGCCGCCTCGGTCGGGTCGCCATCGGCGCTGAGATTGAACACCAGCCCCGCCCCGGCCAGCGGCGGCCCGAACGCCAGCAGCGCTTCGTTCGCGGCGACCGAAACGGCGTCGAGCCGCACCGGCAATCCCGGCGCGTAATGGGAGGGAAGCAGGCCCGGCGAACGGGGCGAGTCGGCGGCGTGGCCGGCACGCGCGACCTGTCCGGCCACCGCCTCGATCGCCTCGAGCGGCACACCTCCCGGCCGCAGCAGAACGGGAAGCTCCCCGGTGAGGTCGAGCACGGTCGATTCCACCCCGACCGGGCACGGTCCGCTATCGAGCACCGCTTCGATGCGGCCGGACAGGCCGGACAGCACGTGGCGGGCGGTGGTCGGGCTGACGGCGCCTGAGCGATTGGCCGAGGGCGCCGCGACCGGCTGCCCTACAGCGCGCAGCAGCGTCCGTGACGTCTCGCCCGCCGGCACCCGGACGGCGAGCGTGTCGAGCCCCGCCCCGGTCAGCAGCGCCACGGCCGAGTGTAGGGACCGGCGCAGAACGATGGTCAGCGGCCCGGGCCAGAACCGCTCCGCCAGACGCCCCGCCGCATCGGTCGGCACGACGTCCCGAAAGGCGGAGCCCGCGTCCGGGTAATGGCAGATCAGCGGATTGAAGCGGGGGCGCCCCTTGGCCGCGAACACGCGGGCGACCGCGTCGGCGTCGGTCGCGTCCGCCCCGAGGCCGTAGACGGTCTCCGTTCCGAACGCGACCAGCGCGCCGCGCCGCAGCAGCGCCGCCGCCTCGGCAATGCCGGCGGCATCGGCTCCCAGCACAATCGTCAATGACCGTCGCTCCGGACCGTTCCGGCCCCGCCTTGCCGTGCGGGACGCCGCCTGGGATATGGCAATGCGGCAGGGCGGCGCCAAATCTGCCGCCTGATCCGCCCTCCCCTCCGGAGCCTTTCCCGCATGATGCAAGTCGCGTTTTCCCCGCCCAGCCTGCCCCAATCCGGGGCGATCGCCGTTCTGATCGGCGAGGGATCCGAGCCGTCCGGGCTGGTTGCCGAACTGGACGGCGCGACCGGCGGCGCCCTGACCCGCGCCTTCGAAGCGGCGTTGTTCAAGGGAGCGCGGGGCAAGACCTGCACCTTGCTCGCACCGGGCGCGGGGCTCGCGCGCGTGGTCGCGATCGGCCTCGGCAAGGCGGATACGCTGTCGCCGCTGGTGCTGGAGGAGGCGGGCGGCCACGCCGCCGTCGCGTTGGCGCGCGACGCCGAAGCGGCGATCGCGGCCGACGGGCTCGATCCGGCACAGGCCGCCTCCGTCGCGCTCGGCGCCGTGCTGCGCAGCTACCGCTTCGACCTCTACCGGACGAAGGAAAAGCCCGAGGACAAGCCGAAACTCGAAACGATCACCGTGCTGACGGCGCCGCCCGAGCAGGCGGCGCGCGCCTGGGGGCCGCTGAAAGCCACCGCCGAGGCGATCTTCTTCGCCCGCGACCTGGTCAGCGAGCCGCCCAACGTGCTGACCCCGGCCGAACTCGCCAAACGCTGCGAAAGCCTGACCAGGCTCGGCCTCGAGGTGGAGGTGCTCGACCCGCCCCGGCTACGCGACGAGGGCTTCCGGTCGCTGCTTGCCGTCGCACAGGGCAGCGTCGAGGAGCCGCGCGTCGTCGTGATGCGCTGGAACGGCGGCGCGCAGGGCGAGGACAAGCCGCTGGCCTTCATCGGCAAGGGCGTCACCTTCGATTCCGGCGGCATCAGCATCAAGCCCGCGGGCGGCATGGAGGACATGAAGTTCGACATGGCGGGATCAGCCGCGGTGATCGGCCTGATGGCGGCGCTCGCCGGCCGGCAGGCGGCGGTGAACGCGGTCGGCATCGTCGGGCTGACGGAAAACATGCCGTCCGGCAGCGCCACCAGGCCCGGTGACGTCGTGAAATCGCTGTCCGGCCAGACGATCGAGATCATCAACACGGATGCCGAGGGCCGGCTGGTTCTGGCCGACGTGCTCAGCTACTGCCAGCAACGGTTCGATCCGGTCTTCATGGTCGATCTCGCGACCCTGACCGGCGCGATCATCGTCAGTCTCGGCCACGAATACGCGGGCATGTTCAGCAACGACGACGAACTGGCGGCGCGACTGACCGAAGCGGGGGCGGGCACCGGCGAAAAGGTGTGGCGGCAGCCGATGCACGAGAATTACGACAAGCAGATCCGCTCGGAGATCGCCGATATGAAGAATATCGGCGGCCGGCAGGGCGGCGCCATCATCGGCGCGCAGTTCCTGGGGCGCTTCGTCGACACCCGGCCCTGGGCGCATCTCGACATCGCGGGCGTTGCCTGGGCGACCAAGGCCGACGCCCGCACGCCGAAGGGCGCCACCGCCTGGGGCGTGCGGCTGCTCGACCGCCTGGTCGCCACCCACTACGAAGGCAAGCCGGCGAGCGCGCCGCGCGACTGACGCAACCGTGGCCGCGATCGGCTTCTACCACCTGACGCGGAGCGGGCCGGACGCGGCGCTCCCGCGCCTGCTCGGCCGCACGCTCGCGGCCAGTCAGCGCGCCGTCGTATTGTGCGCCGGGGATGATCGGGTGCGCGCGCTGGACGCCGCGCTTTGGGCGTCGAACGATCCGGACTGGTTGCCGCACGGTACGGCGGCGAGCGGCGACGCCGATCTGCAGCCGATCTGGCTCACTGCGACCGACGCGTTGCCGGCGCCGAACAACGCCCGCTTCCTGTTCCTGCTGGACGGCCGAACGAGCGAGCACCTCGCCGGCTTCGACCGGGTATTCGATCTGTTCGACGGGCAGGACGCGGGTTCGGTCGACGCCGCCCGCGCCCGCTGGCTGGCCGCCAAGGCCGCCGGCCACACCCTCAGCTACTGGCAGCAAAGCGAGCGCGGATGGGAGAAGGCGCCGTAGACGTGACCTGAGCCCCGCCTGCCGAGTCCGGTCAGAACGGGAGCAGATCATCGCCTCACTCCCACCCCGTTCGCGACAGCAACGCCGAGCCAACGCGTTGCGTGTGCAATGATGAGCCGGAATGCGGCTGTCCTTTGGCCTCCGGATTTAAGCGTGCGGGTCTGAGCCGACGCGGCGTGACGGGCATAGCCAGCGTCTTTCGGCATCGCACCTATGATCCGGAGTGAACGGACTCTGCTCCAGGGACGCTGCTCTTCTGAGGACAGTGCGTTGGTGGCGGCAGATAGGCAATGTCTACGATCCGGTTGGTGCCTTTTAGCTGGAAGTGGTTGGTCAAATGGCCCCACCAGCCGCAAGGCAGGCGAACTTCCAGTCGCGTGTCATTGATCCACTCGAACTGCGCAGGGCTGTCGTCCTCACCGTCGGTCAGGATCGGATCAGCCTTCAACGGATCATCTTTTCTGCCGGAAAGCGTCAGACCGAAAAGCGTGCCGCTCATCGGTCCGTGGTTTTGCACCACGTACGAGGCCACGATCGAACCGTCGGGAGACGCCTTCTGTCCGAGAAGGTCGGTGAACGCCGGCGGCCCTGGCCACCATCTTGCCGTTATCCAAGCCGAGTACCCCGCCAGCAGGAGGCACAAGCAAGCAAGGAAGACTTTCATCGTTTGACCCGGCCTTGCCTCAATCAATGTGCCACCAACACCTGTTGCGCAGTCGATGCTCGGATTGCAAGTGCCGCACGCGGCAGGTGTTTCAGGCGCGCAGGTCAGCGGCGAGACTAGGAGCGCTTGCTCAGCCGCCGCTTGTTGGCGCTGACCCGGCGCTGGAGCAGGTTGATGACGCGTTTCGGGCCGTCCCCGCTCTTCCCCGTGACGGCGGCGGTCAGCAACACGCGCTGGCTGTCCGCCGCCGCCTTCACCTTCTCGGCGACCATCTTCGTCGCCTCGCGATGCGCGGCCGGGCCGCCGCGCGCGAGTTTCGCCAACCGCAGCGCGATCACCTGTTGCGCGTCGAGCGCAAGCCACACGCTCGCCCACGCAAGTCCCGGTTTCGCGCGACGCGCCCGAATCCGCTTCATAGAGCTGCTCCTCCAAATTCCACGCGGCCGCTCAGGACAGAAGCGGCACCGCATCGCCGAACACCGCTTCCAGTGCGGCGTCGGCGGGATTGGCGGCGAGCCATTGCGCGGCGGCGCGCCGGCCCGCGTCGTGCAGGGAGATGAGCAACGACTCCCGCGTGTCGAGCGCGCTCAGATGGTCGAGATCCTCGACATAGTCGCCGGCGCCGATCCGGTGAAAGCGCAGCCGCCGCAGCTTCCGGCACGTGTCGGCGTCGTTGCCGTGCGCCTCGCCGCACAGCGCGCGCAGATCGTCGAGCGACTCCAGTTCCTTGTGCAACGAGGTCGCGAACGCGATCTCCTGCATCCGCAGCGATATGTCGCGCGAGGAGTGCGGAACGTCCGTGTGGTAGTCCGGCATGAGCTGCACCAGGATTACGTCACGGGCGTTGCTCTCCACCACCAATTGCCGGAGCGGCGGGTTGGCCGCATAGCCGCCATCCCAATACGCTTCGCCGTCGATCTCGACCGCGTGGTGGATCATCGGCAGGCAGGCCGAAGCGAGCACCACGTCGAGCGACACTTCGTGTTCGCGGAACAAACGGAGGCGGCCGTCGCTCACGCGCGTCGTCGCGATCATCAGATGCACGGGCGAACCCGTCCGCACCCGCTCGAAGTCGACATCGCCGGTGAGCAGGCCCCGCATCGGATTGATGCCGAGCGGGTTGAGTTGATAGGGCGAGGCCACGCGCGCCGAGAATTGCAGCAGCGCCGCCGCCCCGAGCGGCAGCTGCGGCCCGGAATGCGCGACCTGGGTCCAGAAATGCCGAAGCTTGGCCCGCGCCGCCTCCGGTCCGCCCGCCGCCAGCCCGTCCGCCAGCAGCACCGCATTGACGGCGCCGGCGCTCGCGCCGCTGATCGTGTCCAGACTGACCCCCGGCTCCTCCAGCAGCCGATCGAGAACGCCCCAGGTGAAGGCGCCGAACGACCCGCCGCCCTGCAGGGCGAGCGAAAGGCTGCGCTTGGGCAGAGACGAGGTGCCCATTCCGGGGAGCCTATCCACCGCTCCCGGTTCGGGGCGAACGCCCTCGCCCAAGGGCTGACCAAGCAGCCCAGAGTTTGTTGCCACCTTGTAAGTATCGACTACCATAAGGTCGTCCTCTCAACAGTTTGAGCAACGATCCTCCCCTACACGCGCATCATATGCCATCTCTGCTGCGGTGCAGCAAATCACATTCGGCGCAGTCGCGCGGAATGGCTGTGCCCGGCTGCGCGCTTGTCTCCTTGGGGCAACTCATGCAGCCTCGGGCGTTGTGGCCGGCACAGGCCAGGGGAGGAAGGAATGAGCTCAGAGCGCACGTTGTCGGGCGGCGGGGAACAGCACGCGCCGCAATCGGCCGGCTTTCCGACCAACCAATTTGCCCCGGACATGCTGCTCAACCTCTGGTCCTCATGGATGAAGGCCCGCCCCGGCCTCGCTCCGGAAAGCTTCACCAGCGGCAAGCCGTGGTGGGAACTGACCCCGGACGACGTCGCCGGCTCCATGCTGGCGGACGGCGTCAAGCGCGCCAACGAGACGCTCGTCAACGGCACGCTGCTGCAATCGATGGATCAGATGTGGAACGCCAACCCGCTGCGGGAGGTGATACCGATCGACTGGGCGGAGATCGTCCGCTCGCTCCGGGTCGTGTGGCTGAAGTCGCTCGCCAACCCGCAGCGCACGGCGGCGGCCACCGCCGAACTCTCCACCAGCATGTGGAATGCGGCGATGACCGCCTGGAATCAGGCGGGCCAGAATTGGTGGAGCGGCGCGGGCGAAAAGCCGGCCGCGAAGAAGGGCGGCGACAAGCGCTTCGCCGGCGCCGAATGGCAGGAAAACCCGGTCTACCGCACGATTCGGGACGTGTATCTGCTCGCCTCGGACTGGCTGCTGCGACAAGGCGAAAACCTCGACATGGGCGATGAAGACAAGCAGCGCATCAATTACAATCTGCGCCAGTTCATCGACGCGATGAGCCCGTCCTTGCAACTGCTTTCCAATCCGGTCGCGTTGCGCCGGGCGCTGGAAACCGGCGGGGCGAGCCTCGTCGAGGGGGCGAACAACCTCCTCAACGATTTGCGGGAGGGCCGGCTCAGCATGGTGGACGCGACCGCGTTCGCCCCGGGCCGTAACCTGGCGCTCTCCCCCGGCAAAGTGGTGTTCCGCAACAAGCTGATCGAACTCATTCAATACGAGCCGAAAACCGAGCAGGTGTACGAGCGGCCGCTCGTGATCTATCCGCCCTGGATCAACAAGTTCTACATCCTCGACATGCAGCCGAAGAACAGCATGATCAAGTATCTCGTGGAGAACGGCTACACCGTCTTCGTCGTCTCCTGGAAGAACCCGGACGCCTCCATGGACGGCGTCACGATGGAAGACTACGTGGATCTGGGCGCGCTCGCCGCGATCGACGCGGCACGCGACATCACCGGCAGCCCCGACGTCAACACCATGGGCTATTGCATCGGCGGTGCCTTGCAGGCGCTGACGCTCTCCTGGCTCGCCGCGAAGAACGACACACGCGTCAACGCCGCGACCTTCATCGTCTCGCTGCAGGATTACAGCAAGGTCGGCGATACGGCGATGTTCCTCGGCGAAGACAAGATCGACTTCATCGAGGAGCAGATGATGCAGCGCGGTTATCTCGACAGCCGCGAGATGTCGAACATGTTCAACCTGCTGCGCGCCAACGACCTGATCTGGTCGAACGTGGTCAACAACTATCTGATGGGCCAAAAGCCGCCCGCCTTCGACCTGCTGTACTGGAACAGCGACAGCACCCGCATGACGCCGAAGGCGCATGACTGGTATCTGAGGAACACCTACGTCCAGAACAACATGATGGTGCCGGGCAAGATCACGCTGAAGGGCGAGAAGATCGATCTCGGCGCCATCAAGATGGACATCTACGCAATCGGCGCCGAGAAGGATCACATCGTGCCGTGGGAAGCGGCGTGGCGAATCACGCAGCTTGCGGGCGGCAAGGTCCATTTCACGCTCGCTTCCAGCGGCCACATCGCCGGCATCATCAACCCGCCTGGCGGCAAGGGAATGTGGTGGGGCAGCGGCAAGAAGAACGCCGCGAGCGCCGAGGAATGGCGGGCGAGCGCCAAGCGCAACGAGGGCAGTTGGTGGGGAAACTGGAACGAATGGCTGGCCGCGCATTCCGGCGCCAAGGTCAAGCCGCCATCGCTCGGCAACGCAAAACATCCGGCCCTCGCCGACGCGCCCGGAA
This sequence comes from Acetobacteraceae bacterium, assembly GCA_019241425.1. Classification (GTDB taxonomy): domain Bacteria; phylum Pseudomonadota; class Alphaproteobacteria; order Acetobacterales; family Acetobacteraceae; genus JAFAXA01. The sequence goes on from JAFAXA010000123.1 coordinate 12,480, forward strand.
CCTACGTGCTGGAAAAGTAGGCTGCCTCGCGCCTTCACTCCGGCAGACGGACGGCGGCTGGCGACCGCGTCCGTGCCGGATCGGCCACTGGACCGGTCCGTGCCGCGACGGCGCGTGTCCGGCTTTGCGGGACGCGGCGGCCGCCGTCACTTCATGTCGAGCATGGTGATGCCGCTCGGGCCGATGCCGTGCACCTGGAGGATCGCTCCCTCCGGGCCGGCCCAAGCGAAATGGGCGGTATTTGCCGGCAACTGGTAAAACGAACCCGCGGGCAGGATCTGTCCCCTCGATTTATCAGCGACCTTGCCCTGCGCGATGCCGAACGAACCCGAAAGCACGGTGAGGCTTTCGACATCAGGATGCGTGTGAGGCGGAATGATGGCGTTGGGCGGCAACTTGACACGTTCGACATAGGGGCCC
>JAFAXA010000134.1 GCA_019241425.1 Acetobacteraceae bacterium
TCGCGGCATGCGCCTCAGATATGCGGACCCGGACGTTGCGATGACGGAAACCGGGCGGCGGGTCGGCACGCAGATCCTAGTCGCGGCGGCGGCGACGGCCGCGGGGTTTCTCGCTTTCGTTCCGACCGAATTCAGGGGCGTCGCCGAACTTGGCGTGATCGCCGGCGTCGGCATGCTGATCGCGTTCGCCTGCACGCTTCTGTTCCTGCCGGCGGCGATCACGGTGCTCCGGCCGCGCGAAAGGGCGGCGTCGGCGGGCTTCGCCTGGGCGGAGCCGCTGGATGACGTGATCCGCCGCCGCCGGGTGCCGATCCTCGCCGTGTTCGGCGCGCTGGCGGCGCTGGGCGGCGCCCTGCTGCCGCGGCTCACCTTCGACTCCGATCCGTTGCATACGAAGAATCCGAACACGGAGGCGATGCGCACCCTCTACGATCTGATGGACAATCCCGTCACCAACCCGTTCACGATCGACATCCTGGCTCCGAACGCGGCGGATGCCGCGTCGCTCGCCGACAAACTGGAGAAGCTATCGCTGGTCGACAGCGTGATCACGGTGAACAGCTTCGTGCCCGCCGACCAGCCGCCCAAGCTGGCGGCGATCGCCGACGCCGCCACGATCCTCGGCGCGACACTCGCGCCGCACGAACCGGCGGCTCCCGTGACGCCGGACCAGATACGGATGGCGGCGTCGACGGCGCTCCAGCAGATCCAGCTCGCTTTGCCGAAAGTGCCGGCGGACAGCCCGCTGGTGCCGCTCGCCGCCGATCTGAAAGCGCTCAGTGCCGCGCCGGACGAAACCGTGGTCGCGGCCGATCAGGCTTTAACCCGCTTCCTGCCGACCCAGCTCGCCCAGCTCCGCACCGCACTGACCGCAACGCCCGTCACCCTCGCCGATCTGCCGCCCGAACTCACCCGCGACTGGGTGTTGCCGGACGGGCAAGCGCGCATCCAGGTCGTGCCGAAACCGGAGGCGCGCAACAGCAAGGGGCTGCGGCACTTCGTGCGGCAGGTCGTTGCGGTTGCGCCGAACGCCGGCGGCTCGGCGGTGACGATCGAGGCGACCAGCGCAACGATCGTCGGCTCCTTCCGTAAGGCCGCAATCGGCGCACTGCTTGCGATCACGATCATCCTGTTTGTCGCCCTCCGCCGCGTTCTCGACGTGGCGCTCGTGCTTGCGCCGCTGCTGCTCACATCGCTGATGACGGTGATCCTGGCGGTGCTGCTGCCGATGCCGCTGAACTACGCCAACATCATCGCCTTGCCGCTGCTGCTCGGCGTCGGTGTTTCGTTCAACGTCTACTTCGTCATGAACTGGCGGGCGGGGCGCATCGACGTGCTCGGCTCGCCGACGGCGCGCGCCATCCTTTTCTCCGCCCTCACAACGGCGACGGCGTTCGGATCGCTGGCGCTGTCCGGCCATCCGGGCACGGCGAGCATGGGCGAGTTGCTGCTGGTCAGTCTCGGCTGCACCCTGGTCGCCAGCCTGTTCTTCCTGCCCGCGCTGCTCGCCGCCGTGCCGCGCCCGCCAACGCGGGACTGAGCAGGCGCTCACCTGGCGGGGAGCGCTTCAGCGGCGGATGCCTCAATCGAATTCGGACGGTGCGATCTTCACGCCGGCATCCTTGGTCAAATCCATGATCTGCAGCAGCACGGCCTCGCGCTCGATCAACTCGGAGGTCGAGTCCGACACGCGGAAATAGAATCGCACCAGGATGTCGAGGCTGCTTTCACCCAGATTGTAGAGGCGCACCTGAACCGTCCCGGTTTCGACCAGCGGATGCTCGGCGAGCAGTTGCCTGATGGCGGCGGCAAGCGCTTCCAGCTTCTCGCGCGGCATCTCGTGGCTGACCTGCACGACGAAGCGCTGCAACCGCTTGGCACGGACACTGAGATTCTCGACTGTTGCGTTCACAACCGCGCTGCTCGGTATCGTCACCAGCGAGTTGTCGGGCGTGCGGATACGCGTGCTGCGGAAGCCCACGTCTTCCACGACACCTTCGCTGGCGCCGATCTTGACTTTATGCCCGACCCGAAACGGTTTTTCGAGCACGATCAGCAAGGAGCCGATCAGGTTGGCGATCGTGCTTTGGGCGGCCAGCGCAACGGCAAGACCGCCGACTCCCAACCCGGCCAACACCGAATAGGCCGGAAAGCCCAGCTCGTCACCGCCCTCGACGAGGATGGATACGGCGGCCACGACGCCGATCAGACGCGTCCCGAGCCGGATGAGTTGACTGTCGAGGCTTCTTATCGTGAGGCGTTCCGAGCCGACGATCGCCTCGCCGAGAACAACCGAAAAAGCGACACTCAGCCATGCGGCGCTGAGATACAGGGCGCTGGTTCGTGCATACTCGATGACGATCCGCACCTGGCCGCCGATGCGGAGAACGGTGTCGAAGAATGGCACCAGAGCGCCTGCGACGAAGATGATGGCGAGCGGCTGCAGCAGCGCCCGCCAATGCGCAGCGATCGTGTCCTGGCGGCCGTGCCGCGCGGCCCGATGACCGAGCCAGATGATGAGGCCGCCCGCGACCGCCCCGATCGCGATGCCGAGCCATTGCCAGACCGTCAAATCGACGAGGGTCACTCTGGCCCAGCCCGGCAGTCGCAGCAACCACCGGGGCGGGAACAGAAAGCTCAGTCCAAGCGGCGAGCGGAGGAACGCCTCATAGATCGTCGTGGAGCGGCCCATGCTCACGTCGTGATAGAAGCTGGCCAGTTGCTCGCCGGGGCCCGGCTTGTAGGGCAGATCCTTGACCCGCCTGTAGAACTCCGGCAGGCGTGCGACAGTTTCCGCCGAAACGAGATACTCGCCGGCGCGGGGACCGCTCTCGATCTGGACGATGTCGATCTCCGTGTTCGGGAGCCTCCAGCGCTTCATCGGCAGTTGCGCCATCGCCGCCTGATCCGGGATGTCGGCAGGCTTCGGAATGTCGATGCGATCCAACACTTCCTTCAGGAGCAGCGCGCGCTCGATCGGCACGGTATCCATGATCACCGGCGGGATCTTGGAGAAGTCGAGATAGCGGAATGCGTCCGGCGCCTCCCCCAAGGCCTCCTGCTGGCCCCGCCGCTCGTCGGCGGTCATATGCATCCGGTCGGATTCGGCATAGGTCTGCAGCACGGCCCTCATCCGGCTGTAGATGTCGTCGGTTGTCTTGATGAAGCCGCCCAGCGTCGCCCGCGGGCTCGACGTGTCGGCCGGACGCAGCGGGTACTCCTC
>JAFAXA010000143.1 GCA_019241425.1 Acetobacteraceae bacterium
AAATAAAGGAAGGGCGTGAACGGATCGGCCACCGCCTTTCCCACCGCGAGCACGAACGCGAGCGCGATCGCCGTGCGCACCGCCGTCACGCGCCCGGGGCTTGCGAAGGCGGCGCGGCGCAACCGGTCGTAGCCCGGCAGCCGCGGCACGGCGCAGATGAAGGCGGCGAGGGCGGCGGCGAAAGTGATGTCGGGCGTGACGAACACGCCGGCGGCGCGGCCCGCGAGGCCCGGTTGCAGCATGGCGCTGAAGAACGCGCCGGCCTGATCGAGCGAGCGGGCGCGGAAGATCGTCCAGCCGACCATGACCACGAAGAAGGTGAGCAGGTTGGCGGCAAGCCGGGGCATCCGGTCCAGCACGCGCAACAGGAACAGCTTGTCGAGCACCAGGAACAGCCCGTTATAGGCGCCCCAGACGACGTACGGCCATGCCGCGCCGTGCCACAGGCCGGACGCCAGAAAGCAGACCCAGAGATTGAGGTAGCGGCGCGCGACCGGAACCCGGTTGCCGCCCAGCGGGATGTAGAGATAGTCGCGGATCCAGGTGGCGAGCGAGATGTGCCAGCGCCGCCAGAACTCCGTCATGCTGCATGACAGGTACGGCATGTTGAAGTTCTCGCGCAGCCGGAAGCCGAGCATCCGGGCGATGCCGATCGCCATGTCGGAATAGGCCGAGAAGTCGAAGTAGATCTGGAACGTGAACAGCACGACCCCGAGCCACGCATCCGCGAAGCCGATCGCGTGCGGATCGGCGGCGAAGATGCGGTCGACGCCAAGCCCGACCGTGTCGGCGATCAGCGCCTTCTTCACGATGCCGAGCATGAAGCGCGAGAAGCCGTCCGAGATGTCGTCCCAGCGCGCCGCCGGGAGGGCGGCAAGCTGCGCCTCCATCTCGTGATATTTGATGATCGGCCCGGCGAGCAGCTTGGGAAAGAAAAACACGTAGGTCAGATAGTTGAAGAGGTTGCGGGCCGGGCGGCTGATGCGGCGATACACGTCCACCAAGTAGGTGATCTTCTCGAACACCACGAACGACACACCGACCGGCAAGGCGATCAGCGGGTTTTCCAGCGCCTTCCAGGAGAAGCCCGTCAGCATCACGTTCAGATTCTCGATGACGAAGTGCGTGTATTTGAAGTGCACCAGCATCGCGAGATTGAGCAGGATGCCGAGCGTCAGCAGCACCTTTGCGCCTGCCGCGCCGCGCGGGAAGCGCGCAATGGCGCGCGCGATCACCCAATCGGCCAAGGAGGACGCAAGAACGAGGAGCGGAAAAAGCGGATCGCTCCATTCGTAGAACACGAAACTGCCGAACAGGATGACGCCGAGCCGCGCCCAGTAGCCGCGCTCGAACGCCAGATAGAGAAGGTAGAACGTCGGCAGAAAGACGAACAGGAAGAGCGGCTCGTAGAACAGCATCCAGCTTGCATCCGGGGACCAGAGTCCAGCCGTCAGGACCGGACTCGCTCAGCGGGCCGTGAACGGGGAGGCCCTTCTATACGGGTGCAACCGGGCCGACAAGCAAGTCGCGCCGCCGCCCGGATCAGGCGGCTTGCAGCGCCGCTACCTCCCGCACCTTGCGGGCCATCGCGGCAATGCCGTTGCCGCGATTGGTGGAGAGCGCCTCCAGCAGCCCGAGATCCTTCAGGAACACAGGATCGGTACCGAGGATCTCCTCGGGTTGCCGGCCGGAATAGACGCGCAGCAGCAGCGCGATCAGTCCCGAGACGATGGCGGCGTCGGAGGTTCCCGCGAGGTAGAGCGCTCCGTCCTCGGCGCGCGTCGCCTCCATCCAGACCCGGCTCTGGCAGCCCGGCACCCGATGGGCGTCGTCCATCCAGGCTTCGGGAAACGCCGGCAGCTTGCGGCCCAGCTCGATGATGTACTGGTAGCGGTCCATCCAGTCATCGAACACGCCAAGCTCCTCGCCGATTGCCTCGACGGCATCGGCGGCGGTCGGCTCCTCGGGCCGGACGAACGCGTTGGACATGCGGCTGATGTGCGGCGCGTCCGATCGGCCGTCAACCCGGGGCGGCGGCATGGGCGCACACCCAGGCGGTGAACTCCTGGTCGGTGAGGTCGTGCGCGGCCATGGCGAGCATGAAGACCACGGCATCGGCGTCACTGACCGGAAACCGCGCGCCGTTCAGCCGCAAGAACGTCTCCATCGCGACATAGGCGGTGCGCTTGTTGCCGTCGACGAACGGGTGATTGCGGACGATGCTCAAGGCGTAAAGCGCGGCAAGATCGCCGATGTCCGGCGAGCCATAGCTCGCGAGATTGAGCGGTCGCGCGAGCGCGCTCTCTAGGAGCCCCTCATCCCGCACACCGGCGGCACCGCCATGTTCGGCAAGCTGCTCGTCGTGAATGGCCAGAACCAGTTCGCGCGAGAGCCAGACCGTCACTTCGCGAGTTCGCGCAGCACCGCCCGGCGCTCTTTCATGACCCGCCGCGCCACCTCCAACTGGGCGGCAAAGTCCGGGGTGCCCGATGTCAGCCGGACTCCATCCTCGGTGTCGATCACATACAGGGTATCGCCCTTCTGGACGCCGAGCCTCACCAGCAGCTCCTTCGGCAACACGACGCCGACCGAGTTACCGATGCCGGTCAGTTTCAGGGCAATGCTCATGAGACACCTCCGCCCGTCGTTATAACGGATGTGCCCACACGAACGCTAGAGGATGAAGCGGCTGAGGTCGCCCTTTTGCGCCAGCGGCGCCACGCGCTCGTTCACGTAGCTGGCATCGACCTCGATCCGCTCGCCGGAGCGATCGGTCGCGGTGAAGCTGATCTCCTCCAACAACCGTTCCAGCACCGTCGCCAGCCGGCGGGCGCCGATATTCTCGACCCGGTCGTTGATGTCGGCGGCCAGTTCCGCCAGCGCGTCCACGGCGCCGTCGACGAATTCCAGCGTCACCCGCTCGGTTCGCATCAACGCCTGATACTGCTTCAGCAGCGAATGTTCGGGCTCGACCAGGATGCGGCGCAGATCCTCGCGCGACAGCGGCGCCAGCTCGACCCGGATGGGCAGGCGGCCCTGCAACTCCGGCAGCAGGTCGGCCGGCTTGGCGATGTGGAACGCACCGGAAGCGATGAACAGCACGTGGTCCGTCTTCACCGGCCCGTATTTCGTGCTGACGGTCGTGCCTTCGATCAACGGCAGCAGATCCCGCTGCACGCCTTCGCGCGACACGTCGCCGCCGCGCACGCCGTTTTCGCTACTGCGCGCGATCTTGTCGATCTCGTCGAGAAACACGATGCCGTTGTTCTCGGCATGGGACACCGCGTCCTTCTGCAGCCGCTCGTTGTCGAGCAGCCGGTCGGCCTCCTCGCGTTCGAGCAAGCGGCGGGCGGCCTCCACCGTCAGGCGGCGCTGCTGCTGCGGCCGGCCGAACATGCCCTTCATCATCTCACCGAGGTTGATCATCTGGCCGGGCGGCATGCCGGGAATGTCGAGCTGGCCGATCGGCGTTCCGGCCGGTTCGGAAACCGCGATGTCGATCTCCTTGCTCTCCAATTCGCCCTGGCGAAGCATCCGGCGGAACTTCGAGCGTGTGTCGGCGGCCGCGCCCTCGCCCACCAGCGCGGTGATCAGCCGCTCCTCGGCGGCAAGCTCGGCCTTCGCCTGCACTTCCTTGCGGCTCGACTCACGCAGCATGTTGAGGCTGACCTCGACCAGATCGCGGACGATGCTTTCGACGTCCCGCCCGACATAGCCGACTTCCGTAAACTTGGTCGCCTCCACCTTCAGGAACGGCGCTTGCGCGAGCTTCGCGAGCCGGCGCGCGATCTCGGTCTTGCCGCAGCCGGTCGGGCCGATCATCAGGATGTTCTTCGGGACGACTTCCTCGCGCATCGCCTCCGGGAGTTGTTGCCGGCGCCAGCGATTGCGCAGCGCGATCGCGACCGCGCGCTTGGCGTCGTTCTGGCCGACGATGAAGCGGTCGAGCTCGGATACGATCTCGCGGGGCGAGTAGGTGGGAACGTCCATTCAAAGAGTCTCTACGATGATGTTGTAGTTCGTATAAACGCAAATATCCGCGGCGATCTTCATGGCGCGTCGCGCGACGTCCTCGGCGGAAAGGTCCGGCACCTCGATCAGCGCGCGGGCGGCGGCGAGCGCATAATTGCCGCCCGAGCCGATCGCGATCACGCCGTCTTCCGGCTCGAGCACGTCGCCATTGCCGGTGAGCGTGAAGCTGCGGTCGCGGTCCGCTACCGCCATCATCGCCTCCAGGCGGCGGAGATAGCGATCGGTGCGCCAATCCTTGGCCAAATCGACGCACGCGCGTTCGAGCTGCCCGGGGAAGCGTTCGAGCTTCGCTTCCAACCGCTCCAGCAAGGTGAACGCGTCGGCCGTCGCGCCGGCGAAGCCCGCGATGACGCCCCCCCCGGCACCGATGCGGCGCACCTTGCGGGCATTGCCCTTGACGACCGTCTGCCCGAGGCTGACCTGCCCGTCGCCGGCCATCGCAACCTGACGCCCGCGCCGGACGCACAAGATGGTGGTGCCGTGCCAGCCTACGGGATCGTGCGGAACGAGATGTGAACTCTGCATAGCGGCCCTAGATGGAGAGGCGGCACCGGCCCGGCAAGATCGCGCCGCTACGCCCTGCCATCCCCGCCCGACATGAGCCGCTCGAAATAGCCGATCGTCTGCCGTAACCCGTGTTCCAGCCCGATCGTCGGTTCCCAGCCCAGTGCTTCGCGGGCGCGGGTGATGTCGGGGCAGCGCTGCAGCGGGTCGTCTTCCGGCAACGTGCGGTGGACGATCCGCGAGCCGGAGCCGGTCAGGGCGATGATCCTTTCGGCGAGCACCCGCACCGGGATTTCGTGGGGGTTGCCAAGATTGAACGGGCCGGTGACGTCGTCGCCCGTGCCCATGAAGCGGATGAATGCCGCGATCAGGTCGTCCACGTAGCAGAAGGCGCGGGTCTGCGAGCCGTCGCCGTACAGCGTGATGTCCTCGCCCCGCAGCGCCTGCATGATGAAGTTCGAAACCACCCGGCCGTCGTTCGGATGCATGCGCGGCCCGTATGTGTTGAAGATGCGGGCGACCTTGATGCGCACCTTGTGCTGGCGGCGGTAGTCGAAGAACAGCGTTTCGGCGCAGCGCTTGCCTTCGTCGTAGCAGGCGCGCGGCCCGCGCGGATTGACGTTGCCCCGGTAGTCCTCCGTCTGCGGATGCACCGTCGGATCGCCGTAGACCTCGCTCGTCGAGGCTTGCAGGATCTTGGCGTGA
>JAFAXA010000202.1 GCA_019241425.1 Acetobacteraceae bacterium
GGGCGCTCGCGGCATCCCGGGTAGGGGCGGCGATTTCGGCCAGCGCAGCCATCGGGGCTTCGGCCGGTGCGGCCGCGCCTCAAGCGCCGGCTGCGGATCGCCGGAGGGGGTCGCGCGAGGCCGTCGCGGACGGGGAGGCAGAAGCAAGCAGTCCGGCAGCGCAATCCGCAGCATGTGGCAAAGCGGGCGCAGGATGCGGCCGGCCTGTGGCGCCTCCGCCAGCAAGGCGAGGAAAGCCGGGTCCGCGAGCACCGTCTCGATCTGGGCGCGGCCGATCCGTGTGTTGAGTTCCGGCGCCAAGGTCAGCAGCCAGCCAAACGCTTTCGGCGGTGGCGGCACTTTCACGATCTGCGCCGGTGTTTGCGCAGCGGTCCCGGTGGCCGGAAGGACGCACGGCCTTCCCGCAACCGGAGTGCGGCGCGCGGCCGCAAACCGCCCGGCTTCGACGGCTGCGACGAGGGTGGAAAAGCGGGCGACCAGCCGCTTCAGCCGGTTCCAGGTGGAACACGCGAGCGCCGCCACCGGCGGCACGTCCCGGCTCTTCGAGATGCTGAGGGAGAGGCCCCGCAGCACCAGCTCGACCGCGAAGGCGAAGCGTTCGGTCAGGCTCTGGCCAGGGGCCGTGGAGGGGGTTGTCGCGACAGACACACTAACAACCAACCACAACGCTCTCCGCTTGGCTAGAACAATCCTCCAATCGCCCGTCATGCGTCACGGAGCGGGTGCACGGGACGACTTTGCCGAACCAAGCTGCTCAAAGATCGAGGTCGTCCACCAATTCGCGACTGATCCTCTGAGTAATCCTGGAAATCTGGATGATGACGTTCCGGTATTCGGAATCGCGGGCAAAATCCGTCTGCGCCTTTTCGTAGGCCGCCGGATCGGCGTACTGTACGACCACGAACCAGTCGCCCGCATTCGGGCCGGTTCGAAACCGACGAGTCGGTAGCCGATTCCGTATTTGACATAGAGGGCCTTCAAGGTCTTCACCAAGGGCATCACCTCGTCGAGGGTGCCCCCACGGTAGTGAGAGATGGCTGATAGTGTCATCGAAACGACTCCAACGTAACTAGTGGGGCAACGACCCGAGCTGCGAGGTCAGAAACGAAAAGCGGTTTTTTGACGATCGGCTTGTTGCTGGCGGCACTCGCCGCGCCAAGCTCGGCCGAGGGGCAGCCTCCCTGGGACGGCATTCCACCGCTCACCATCTATCAGCTTGCATATTTGGTCCAACGGAACGCCAAGCAGATCACGCTCGGGGCACGCCTTCAGCTTCCGGCCGACGTTCACGGCAAGATGCCGGCCGTCATCATGATGCATGGCACCGGGGGCATTCGGTATAGCGGCGTGTACTACGCGGCCGCGCTGAATGCCGCCAGCATCGCTACCTTGGAGGTCGACCAGTGGGGCGGCCGCGGGCTGCCGGCCGGTGCTGCCAGCCGTCCCGCTCACCTTACCGACAATCTCGGCGACATCGCGGGCGCTTACCACCTGCTCATTGCGCGTCCCGACATCGACGGGTCGCGCATCGGATTACTGGGTGAGTCGATGGGTGGCATCGAAACCCTGCTGACGATGACGCACGCCAACAGCGATTTTGCTGGGCGGTACTCGGGCCGGATCTGCACATGAAGGCAGCGGTCGCCCTGTATCCGGTTTGCTGGCTCTACAACCACGTCCCCGGCGCCGATTTCCATGATCTCGTGGACGCGCCGATCCGGATCATGGTAGGCGACGCGGACGATTACGACGGCGGTGGCGACGCGTGCCGCACGATGATCGCCGAACTCTCGCCGCAGGATCGCGATCATGTGTCGCTTCGGGTCTTTCCGGGAGCGACGCATATCTTCGACAGCTTCACAGCGTCCTATCAGTTCAACGATCCAGGGGCCAATCGGCGCCGGGGCGGCGTCATCCACGTTCGGCCCGATCCGGAAGCGCGCCAGCAAGCACGCGACGACCTCGTCGGCTTCTTTCGGGATGCGCTGGAAGCGAAGTGAGGCAAATGCCCAGAGCACCGGCTCGCTCGCAAAGGCGGAGCGCGCGGTCAGGCTTTCTGGCAACGCGGCTGCCGGTCTCGCATTTATCGGTAGCGCGAGCCATCCACGCGAACTGGCCACCATCCTGCACGACATCCGGTTGGGTCAGCGCAAGGCCGCCCGCTCGGCGCCTGTCCGCGACCGGCGCATTCGTTTTCAAACAGGCGGTGCGCGGAAAGCTGGTTGACAGTCGGGTGACAGGGATTTCTAAATTGCCGCCGCCGCGCGTAGCTCCAAGCTCAACAAGAACGCCGGTCCTTTCGGAGAAAACGTTATGACATGGAAACCGTCAAGCTGCGGTTGGGCGCTGCTGCTCGCGCTCTGCTGCACGGTCTGGGCAACACACGACGCCTCCGCCCAGGGTCAATCGTCGTCCGCACCGCCGCTGCAGGGGCCGCCTGCTCCGGAGCAGGTGCAGCCCTGGGGTCTTCCGCCGCCGCCACCCGGCATCGGCCCTGTTTCCCTGTTCGCCGACATCCACGACCAGCCGCAAGGGAAGTTCCTGGAAGGCGGCGCATTCGATAACGACGGAAACTTCTGGTTCGTGGCAATCGGCAGCGGCTGGGTTTCCTACCTGACGCCCGAAGCGAAGCTGGTCCCCGGCTTCAATTGCGACATACCGGGGGTGTCGCCGGCCTGCGAGCCGCAGGGCACGCGCTGGCACGACGGCAAGCTCTACGTGACCACCCGCCATCGCGGCATTCTCGTCTATGATCCGAAAACCAAAGACGTCAGCACGGTGGTCTCGACCTTTCGTAACCAGCTTTTCAAGGGCCCGAACGACCTCGATTTCGACGCCGAGGGCAATCTCTACTTCACCGATCCGTGGGGCACGGGCGCGGGTCCGGACCCCGCCGACCAGGCCGGAGCCGTGTATCAATACTCCAAGGAGGGCGTTCTCCGCCGGATCATTTCAACGGGAAGCTTTCCGAACGGCATCGCCGTCTCGCCCGATAACGGCACGCTGGCGGTCGCCGACTACGCGGCCAATCGAATGCTCTATTACTCGTTCCTGCAGGGGCCGAACCCTGCCTGCACGCAATGCGCCAACGATCCGTCACACACCACGTTCTTTTTCGCCACCACGGGAAGCTATAATCCCGGCAATGGCGGTCCGGACGGCATTCACTACGACGTGCATGGCAATCTCTGGGCGGCATGCGGCATCGGTGGCGTGATCGAGTACGATCCGCGCGGCTTCATCATCGGTTACGTGCCGCTGCCGAACGGCGACCCGTCCGCCACGAACTTCGCGTTCGGCGGCGAGAACAACCAATATATCTACATGGAGGGCGCGGTCAGCGGTACGATATACAAGTTCAAGGCCCCTTATCCCGGTCTGATCGGCCCCGGCGGAACGAGGCTGGCCGCTCAGCATTAGCGCTCGGTCAGAGTTGCAGGATATTCGCCCCGATCTCGGGATCGACGTCACGCTGTAGCGCGATGGGGATCACGGTCACGCTGATCTCCATCGAGCCGCGTCCGACGGTAAGCGCGAGCAGGTGCCCGCCGACGGTCCGGAAGCTGGCATCGCCGGCCGTGCCATGGGCATGGATCGCGGGTTGACCCTCCTTCCAGGCCAAGGTGCCGGTGAGATTCGTCACCTCCAGCTCGTGGAAAACCTTCGGGCGGTATTCCTTCCGATCGAAATCGTAGAAGCCGAACGTCACTTCGCCCGCGAAGCCGAAACCGAAGATCGTGGCCGAAGGCACGGATTGCTCGCGCATCAGCGTCGCCAATTCTGCGAACACATCGTCGCCCCGGCGCAGAACTATGAGAAACCCGGTCGGCGTCGGAATGTAACGCCTCGGCTCGGACATATGACCTCCTCCCTCTGAACCAATCCGCACACGCGGGGGCGTCGTTTCGCCTGAACTCAGGCGTGCAGAAACACCTCATGCGCCGCGTCGAACAGGGCGCGAAAGGCGGGCGGCATGACGAAGCCCTCGGGGTCGTCCGCAATCAGCCGCGTCGTCTGCGACGCGTGCGCGGCGATGGCGGCGCGTTTGCGCGGCAGCTCGGCGCGGATGTCGAGGCGATAGCCTGCGAGCGGCGCGTCCGGCAATTCGTGCCCGGGCGGCAGCGTCCAGCCCCAGACCGGATAGGACAAGTGCCGCGCGCCCGTCTGCTTCGCCGCCGCCGCGGCGAGAAGGTGAGCGGAAACATGGTCGCCATGCGGGTCGTGCTGCCAGGGCGCCAGGATCGCCCCGGCGCCGATCGCCCGCGCGAGCGCGGCGATGCGCTCCGCGGCCGACGCGAACCGGTCGGGTTCGGCGTCCGGATGCGGCGAGACCGTGTCGCGAATGCCGAGAAATTGCAGGCGGTCCGCGCGCAATCCGAGCGCTGCCACCGCCGCCCGGGCCTCGTTCTCCCGCAACGCGCGGAGCCGCGGCGCCGGATAGGCGCGCGAGCGCGGATGGGAGCCGGTGCCGTCCGTCACCACCGCCACCGCCAGGTCGCGCCCGAGACAACACCCTCGGGCGATCAAACCGCCGCAGCCGAGGCTTTCGTCATCCGGATGCGGCGCGACGACGAGAACGGGACCGCCGCCGGTGATCGTGTCGTACGAAGCGACAGGCAGTGCCCGCATCCTGGCGTGGATGTCGGCGGCGCGGGTCACGCGGGTCCCGGCAATTCGCGCCCCATGCAGGGATGCGCGGTCGCGAGGTCGGCGGCGCAGCCGGTGCCCTCGGAGACGGCGTCCATCCTGGTTCAGTCGGCCGTGGCGCCGCCCATCTTGGACGCCAGCGCCGGCATCCGCGACCGTCGCGGTGCCAGCCGTTGCTGGAGCCGGTCGAGATACAGATAGATCACGGGCGTCGTGTACAAGGTGAGCACCTGGCTCAGCAGCAAGCCGCCGACCATCGCGTAGCCGAGCGGCTTGCGGAACTCCGATCCCGCGCCGGACCCGAGCATCAGCGGCAGGCCGCTCAGCATCGCCGCCATCGTCGTCATGAGAATCGGGCGGAAACGCAGCAGGCAGGCCTGCCGGATCGCGTTATGCGGCGTTTCGCCGTCGCGCCGCTCGGCCGAGATCGCGAAATCGACCATCATGATCCCGTTCTTCTTGACGATGCCGATCAGCAGGATGAGGCCGATCAGCGCAATCACCGACAGATCATAGCCGGCGGCGAGCAGGATCAGCAGCGCCCCCACGCCCGCCGAAGGCAAGGTCGAAAGGATGGTCAGCGGCAGGATGTAGCTCTCGTACAAAATGCCGAGGATGATGTAGACCGTCACCAGCGCGGCGGCGATCAGATAGGGCTGGCTCGCCAGCGACGTCTGGAACGCCTGCGCCGTTCCTTGGAACAACCCGACCAGCGTCGGCGGCATTCCCATCTGCGCCACCGCCTGCTGGATCGCGTCGGTCGCCTCGCCGAGCGCCGCGCCCGGTGCCAGATTGAACGACAGCGTCACCGCCGGAAATTGGCTCTGATGGTTGATCGAGAGCGGCTGCACGGGCGCCGTGTCGATATGCACGAAGGTCGAAAGCGGCACCGCCTGGCCGGACGCGGATTTGACGTAGAGCTTGTTGAGCGTCGCCACCGTCCCCTGCATATCCGGCGGCACTTCCAGAATGAGGTGGTACGAGTTGCTCTGGGTGAAATACTGCGTGACCTGCCGCTGCCCGAACGCGTCGTACAACGTGTCGTCGATCGCCTGCGGCTGGATGCCGAAACGCGCCGCCTGATCGCGGTCGATGGTGAGCGTCGCGGTGGTGCCCGACATCTGCTGATCCGTCGCCACGTCCCGCAGGAGCGGGATCTTCTTCATGGCATCGAGGACTTTCGGCGCCCATTGGTAGAGTTCGGCCAGGTCGGGATCTTGCAGCGTGTATTGATACTGGGTTTTCGCCAGCCGGGCGCCCACGTTGATGTCCTGCGCGGCTTGCAGATTAAGGCTTGCGCCTTCGACCGCCATCAGCTTCGGGCGGATACGGTTGATGAAGTCCTGCGCCGAACCGCCGGTACGCTTCGCCCAGGGTTTCAACGCGATATACAGGCGGCCGTTATTGCCGGTCTGGCCGCCGATGCCCGCGCCGACCGTTGAGGAATAGCCGGCAACGTCCGGGTCGGCGCCGATCACGTCGTTCAGCTTCCGCTGCAAGCGCGACATTTCGGTGAACGAGACGTCCTGCGCGCCCTCCGTCACGCCGACGACGACGCCGGTATCCTGCTGCGGAAAGAAGCCCTTCGGGATGTAGACGTAGAGAAACGCCGTGAGACCCAGCGTGGCGAGGAAAACGAGCAGGGTCACGAACTGGAACCGGAGCGCGATGTCGAGCGTCCGCCGGTAGAAGCCAACCATGCCCTCGAACATCGCTTCGATCATGCGATACAGGCGGCCGTGCCGTCCTTCGTCATGCTTGAGGAAGCGCGAGCACATCATCGGCGTGAGCGTCAAGGAGACCACGGCCGACACGGCGACCGCGATCGTTACCGTGACCGCGAACTCCCGGAACAGCCGGCCGACGATGCCGCCCATCAGCAGCAGCGGAATGAACACGGCGATCAGCGACAGGCTGATCGAGACGATTGTGAAGCCGATCTCGCCCGCGCCCTTCAGCGCCGCCTCCATCGGCGGCAATCCCTCCTCGATATGGCGGTAAATGTTCTCGAGCATCACGATCGCATCGTCGACCACGAAGCCGACCGCGATCGTGAGCGCCATCAGCGACAGATTATCGAGGCTGAAGCCGAGCAGGAACATCACCGCGAAGCTGCACACCAGGGCCACGGGGACGGTGATGCTCGGAATGATCGTCGCCCAGAAACTGCGCAGGAACAGGAAGATCACCATCACCACGAGTGCAACCGAAAGCATCAGGGTGAACTGCACGTCGGCCACCGACGCCCGGATCGTCTGCGTCCGGTCCATCACGATCCGCACATGGACGGAAGGCGGGATCGCCGCTTCCAGCCGGGGCAGCGCCGCCTTGATGCGCTCCACGGTGTCGATCACGTTTGCGCCGGGCTGCTTGAAGACGAGCAACTGGATGCCGCGATGGCCGCTCTGCCAGCCCGCGAGTTCGCGGTTCTCCGGCCCGTCGACCGCGTGGCCGATATCGCTCACCCGCACCGCGCCGCCGTTGCGGTAGGCGACAATGAGATTGTCGTATTCGGACGCCTTGGTGAGCTGGTCGTTGCTGTAGATCGCGAAGGAGCGTTTGGTGCCGTCGATCGACCCTTTGGGACTGTCGACCGTCGCGTTGGTGAGGGCGTAGCGCACATCCTCCAGCGTCAGCCCCATGGACGCGAGCTTGGCCGGATCGATCTGCACCCGCACGGCGCGCTTCTGCTCGCCGCCGATCAGCACCTGCGAAACGCCGAGCACCTGCGACAATTGCTGCGAAAGGATGTTGTCCGCGTAATCGTCGACGTCGATCAGCGGCAAATCGTCCGACTGAACGGACAGGATCAGGATCGGACTGTCGGCCGGATTGACCTTGCGGTACGTGGGCGGGCTCGGCAGGTTCTTCGGCAACTGGCCGCCCGCGGCGTTGATCGCGGCCTGGATGTCGCCGGCCGCGGCGTCGATGTTGCGTTCCAGATCGAACTGCACGGTCACCTGGCTCTGTCCGAGCACGCTGATCGACGTCATCTGCGACACGCCCGAGATCTGCGCGAACTGGTATTCGAGCGGCTGGGCGACCGTGCTCGCCATGGTTTCCGGGCTCGCCCCCGGGAACTTGCCGGTGACGACGATGGTCGGGAAATCCACGCGCGGCAACGGCGCAACCGGCAGGAACGGATAGGCGGCGATGCCCACCAGCAGAAACGCCGCCATCAGGAGCGAGGTGGCAACCGGCCGGTGGATGAAGGGCGTCGAAATGCTCATGCGCGATGCGTCCTGCCGATCATCCGCCGGACGCGCTCGCCGCGTCGGCCGTTCCCGCAGCCGCCGGCTGCGCATCCGTGTTGACGGCGACCTTCGTTCCCGTTTGCAGGCGCGACTGGCCGCTCACCACGACCATGTCGCCCGCCGACAGACCGCTCGCGATCGCCGCGACGCCATTGGTGCGCTGCGCCACCGTGACATTCTGCCGGGCAACGGTCTGGTCCGGCCTTACGACATAGACGAACAACGCGTCCGGGCCGTGCTGGATCGCGATCCCCGGCACGGTGACGGCGTCGTGCTTGGTGTCCACCAGCAAACGGGCTTCCACGAACTGGCCGGGCCACAGCCGGCCGGCGGTGTTCGGAAACGTCGCCTTCAGCCGGATGGTGCCAGTCGCCGGATCGATCGCGTTGTCCGGTGTCAGCAACTCGCCGGTGTCGAGCAGGTTGCGGTCGTCGGCGGATAGCGCCTGCACCGGCAATTTGCGGTTCGCCATGGCGTCCGAGATGCGACCGAGCTGGTTCTGCGGCAAGGTGAACACGACGGAGATCGGCTGCTGCTGCGTGATGGTCACGATCCCGCCCTGATCGCCCGCATGGACGAGATTGCCGGGATCGACGAGACGCAAGCCGACCCGTCCATCGACCGGCGAGGTGATGTAGCAGAAACTGAGATTGAGCTGGGCGGCGTCGATCGCCGCCTGATCGCCCTGGATCGCGGCCTCGGTCTGGCTGACGGACGCTTTCTGCGTGTCCACCTGCTGGCGCGATGCGAACTGGCTTTGCGCCAGCGAGGAATAGCGTTTCAGATCGAGTTGGGCGTTGCTTTCCTGCGCTTCATCCTGCGCCTTCTTCGCCAGCGCCCCGCTCAGCACCGCCTGATAGGGGCGCGGATCGATCACCGCGATCAAATCGTTCTTGCGCACGAACTGGCCTTCGGTCGGCACGAATTGCTGCAACGTTCCGTCCACTCTGGCGCGGATCAATACGGAATAGAACGCCTGCACGGTGCCGATCCCGTCGAGATACACCGGCACGTCCTGCCGCGTGGCCGTTGCAACCGTTACGGGAACGCCGGACTGATTGCCGTCGGCGGCACGCGCGGCAAGCGGAAGGGCGCATACCATTGCCAACGCGAACGCCCTTACAACCGCGTGCAGGCGCCCTCCGATTCTTCGATACGCCGGTTGTCCGTTGTTCATTGCCGAGGCCGCCTTGTTCTGCCGCCACGCACGGCGACACCCCACCATGATGCGCGCGGACTCTCAGTTTCTTCAACGCTGCATGAAGGAAACGTCATGCGCGGGCGAAGTCGGCGTCATCCGCCGATCCGCAACGGGCGCGCAGCCTTCGGATCACCGATCGGAATGACGCGGATGGCGCGCGCCGGACCGGCCGGGATGATGACGGCAACCCGGTTGGACGGGGCCGCCGGCAGGCTCGCGGCCCAGGCGCGGCCGGGATCGGCCCAATGCGCGGCTTCGGCCCGCTGCCGCCTGCTTCCCTCCGGCCACACCGCCAGAACCTGCCGCGCATAGGCCTCGGCAAGCTCGGGGGTGGTCGAATGATAAAAGGCGGCGGCCTGCGCCCAGGAATTGGTCTGGCCGAACAGGCGCGAAAGGAAACGCGCCGCGTAGGCGACATTCGCTGCCGGATCGAACGCCTCGTCGAGCGATGCGAAGGCGCGCGGATGATGGAGAAGGTCCACCTGCATGCAGCCGACGTCGATCGCGCGCACGCCGCGCTCTTGCAAGGCCTGCACCGCCGCGATCGCTTCCGCCTTGGTGGCATAGAACGCGCCTTGACCCTCCGCATTGATCGTCCACGGCCAGGGCTGCCAGTCGCCGCTGCGGTCGTCCCGCCGGCCGCTCTTGACGCGGCCGATCGCCGCCAGCAAGTGATCCGGGACTGAAACCAGCCGCTCGGTAGCGGCGATCGCGGCCCCGCATTGCCGTCCCGGAGTCGCGCTTTCCGCATACCCCCGCGCACAGGCGAGCGGCAGCAGCAGCAGCAGAAGCAGAAGCAACGGGCGGGCGCGCATCGCCGTCTCTATGCCGGTGTCGCAGACCCGAGTCTCCGCCCGTTTCGCTTCGCTCACGATCTCGTGCGCGTCCCCGGGCGTATTTGTCCTGCCTCCATACGAGAAATTAAGTTGTAACAGCGCGCGTTCGATCTTACCTTGTGCGTCGCAGCAAGCTTCGGCCTGCTGTTTCTTGGACGTTTCCTCCCTAAACTTGGCGGAGCCTCATGGCTCCGCCTTTTTTTCATGGCCGTCCCAGTAAGTCCGGCGCGTCGTGGGCCAAAGCGTGCACCAACCGCCCGACATCCTCCTGCACCCGCCGGAAACCCGGTCGCGGCTCCAGAGTCGCCTCGACCATATAGAGGCTGCGGTTGATCTCGACCTGCAATGCCTGAACACCCTCCGGCGGCCGCCCGTAATGGCGCGTGATGTAGCCGCCGGCATACGGTTCGTTGCGCCGCACCGAATAGCCGAGCGCCCGCAGCGTCCGCTCGAACCAGGCGGTGATCGCGGGTGCGCAGGTCGTGCCATACGCATCGCCCAGCACGACATCCGCGTGCGACGTATGCTCGGCGATGCTGTGCGATCCCTGACGGCGCCCGTCGCCGCTGCTTGCCGGCATGGAATGGCAGTCGACCAGCAGGCACGCCCCGAACGCCTGCCTGGTTTCGAGAACCAGCGCCGCCAGCGCGTCGTGGAACGGCTGCCAGAAGCTCCGCACCCGCCGTTCCGCTTCGGCGAAGGGCAGCTTGGCGCGGTAGATCGGCTCGCCCGAGGCGACGATCCGGGCGATCATGCCAAGGCCCGCGCCGACGCGGGCACTGCCGGTATTGACCCAGGCCGGCAGCCGCTCCTGGAACATCGCCGGGTCTAATTCCCAGCGCTCGCGGTTGGCGTCGCAAAAGGCGCGCGGAAAGGTCGCCGCCAGCAGCGGCGCGCCGGCTTCCGGCGCGGCTTCGAACAGTTCCTCGACGAAGCTGTCCTCGCTCCGCCGCAAGGCCAGCGGCTCCAGCCGTGACAGCGCCAGGAAGTCCGGAGCATAGAACCGGCCGGAATGCGCCGAGGTAAACACGAGCGGCGCGGTTTGCCGCGCCGGGCGGCTGATGACGAAGGGCGGCGCGCCGGCGGCGGCGGCGTCGGAAACCGGCAGATCCATGGCGGTTCATTGAAGCGGCAAGGGCGGCGATTGTCACTTCCCGCCCGGGGCGGGCGCGGCGCGGCGCGCGGGCTTGCGCGGGGCTGGGCCTGTCTGTAAGCACACGGCCCACCCGCAGGGGCGTGGGCGCGTAGCTCAGCGGGAGAGCACCACCTTGACACGGTGGGGGTCACAGGTTCGATCCCTGTCGCGCCCACCACCAGGCACAAGCACGGCGCGATCCGCGCCGGCTTGCAGTGCGCCATCAACAATATGTGTTCGCAACGAAGCCCCGCGCGGCGCGTAGTTCCTTGTCCGGGTATTTATTTCCAAATAGCATCAATATCGGATTTGCAACGGCCACGTATTCAAAAGGAAATTACGCCATGTCAGTCAAGATCTGGAACGGCTCCAACGGCGATTACGCGGATCCCACGCGCTGGAACGGTTCGGCGCCGCCGCAATCGGGGGACACGGCGGAAATTCCCGCGGGTTCGGTTTCCGTCACCCACGGCCTCTCGATCGGCTCGCAAACACCGTCCGGCTCGGGCGTGCCTGGCAGCCTCAACATCGCCATGGGCGGCCACGCGCAGTTTCACTTGAAAAGTGCGGCGATCGAGTTCGCCGGAAGCACGTTCGGGGTCAGCGGCCCCGCGACCACGGCGTTCGTCAATGACGGCACCTTCTCCGATTTCGGCGGAAGCGCCGACTTTGCGGCGCCCGTTACCGGCTCCGGAACCTTCGACTTCGAGCGCGGCAAGTTCCTCGCCTCGCACGGCGTGTTCGAGAACAGCGTCGGTTCGGGAACAAGCGTCATCGTCGGTGCCAGCAGCACCGTCGCACTCGCCGATCCGGCGCATGTCGCCGCCGCGATCAGCCTGCGGCCCTTCGCTCAGTTGGTGCTCGAAAACACGCACGCCACGTCCTCGACCTACGCAGGCGGCACGCTTCATCTGTCGGACGGCGGCAAGCAGGTCGCGGCGCTGAATATCAGCGCGCCGGCCGGTTACAATGTTGCGATGTCGCAAGCGGGCGCCAACCTCGTCATCACCTCCGTGCTTGGCCCGAGCGCCCTCGCATAGTCCGTGTCACAATCGATGCCGGTGCCGGTTCTCAGCCACGCCTGAACCCGCACCTCCAACACACGTAGCGAAAAGCCGGTTCGCATCGGCTCCGGCTTCCGTGCTGCGTCGCGCGGAAGGGCGGAGCCGATGCGGTCCCCCGTTCAGTAGATCGCCGGCTCCGGCACCGGCGCGCCGAAATCGGTGCGCAGAAAATCGAAGTCGCAGCCCTCATTCGCCTGCTGGATGTGCTTGGTGAACACCCAGCCATAGCCGCGCTCGAAGCGAACCGGCGGATGCTGCCACTCGGCGCGGCGGCGCGCGAGTTCCTCATCCGAGACCTCCATGCGGATGCTGCGCGCCTCCACGTCGATCGATACCATGTCGCCGGTGCGCAGCAGCGCAAGCGGGCCGCCGACATAGCTTTCCGGCGCGATATGCAGCACGCAGGCGCCATAGCTGGTGCCGCTCATGCGCGCATCGGACAGGCGCAGCATGTCGCGATGGCCCTCCTTCAGCAGCTTGGTCGGCATCGGCAGCATGCCCCATTCCGGCATGCCGGGACCGCCCTGCGGACCCGCGTTGCGCAGCACCATCACGTGATCGGCGGTGACGTCCCAGTTCTCGTCGGCCACCGCCTTCTTCATCGACGGATAATCGTCGAACACCACCGCCGGTCCGGAATGTTTCATGAAGCGCTGATCCATCGCCGCCGGTTTGATGACGCAGCCATCGGGAGCGATGTTGCCCTTCAGAACCGCGAGCGAGCCCTCGCCATAGATCGGGTTCGAGACCGGCCGGATCACGTCGGCGTTGAACACCCGGGCGCCCTCGATGTTCTCGCGCACCGTCCTGCCGCTCACCGTCAGGCAGTCGAGATGCAGGTGATCGCTTATCTCGTTCATCAGCGCGCGGATGCCGCCCGCGTAGAAGAAATCCTCCATCAAATAGGTGGTGCCGGACGGACGGACGTTGCCGATCACCGGCACACGACGGCTGAACCGCTCGAAATCATCGAGCCCGATCTCCTGCCCGGCGCGCCGCGCCTGCGCGATCAAATGGATGATCGCATTGGTGGAGCAGCCCATCGCCATGGCGACGGCGATGCCGTTCTCGAACGCATCGTGCGTCTGGATCTTCTGCGGCGTCAGATCCTCCCACACCATCTCGACGATGCGTCGGCCGGATTCCGAGCACAGCCGGATATGACCCGCATCGGCGGCCGGGATCGACGAGCCACCCGGCAGCACCATGCCGATCGCTTCCGCAATCGCCGTCATGGTGCTCGCCGTGCCCATGGTCATGCAGGTCCCGTAGGAACGGGCGATGCCGCCTTCCACGCCGAGCCAGTCCTGGTCGGTGATCTTGCCAGCGCGCAATTCGTCCCAGTATTTCCAGCTATCGGACCCAGAGCCGAGAACCCTGCCCTGCCAGTTGCCGCGCAGCATCGGCCCCGCGGGGATATAGATCGCCGGAATGTTCATGCTGGTGGCGCCGAGCAGCAGCCCGGGCGTCGTCTTGTCGCAGCCGCCCATCAGCACCGCGCCATCCACCGGATGCGAACGGAGCAGCTCCTCCGTCTCCATCCCGAGCATGTTGCGGTACATCATCGTGGTCGGCTTGACATAGCTTTCCGACACCGACAGCGCCGGCAGCTCGACCGGAAAGCCGCCCGCCATCAGGATGCCGCGCTTCACGTCGTCGACGCGCGTCTTGAAATGCACATGGCATGGTTGCAGGTCGGACCAGGTGTTGATGATCGCGATCACCGGCTTGCCGGTCCACTCCTCCGGCGCGTAGCCCATCTGCATGGCGCGGGAGCGATGGCCGAAGGAGCGCAGATCCGCCGGCCCGAACCAGCGCGCCGACCGCAACTCGCTAGCCTGCTTGCGTATCGTCTGCGGCTGATCCGGGATCGGGCCCGGCTCCAGATGGGAAGGCGGGAGATCAGGGTTATCTGCCATGCATCATTCCTCCCGGGCGGGCGCATCGCCGTGGCGACTGGCGCGATTGAGCATCCGGCAGCGCGGCCGGCACTCGGTGCCCGGCTGGCCTGTCCGTCGCTTCATTAAGGACGCGGACCGCGCACGCCGTCCAGACACCGCCGCATCACGTCCGTGATGTCCGGCGACGGCGACCGGATCGACCCTCGCACTCCGCTCGGCTAGGACCAGCGGATGCATCGCCTGCTGCTTGCCTCCGCCGCCGTCCTCGGGATCACCCTGGCATCCGAGGCGAGGGCAGGCTGCGCCGTCACGCCGCTCGCCTCCCTGCCGATCGCCGACACCGCGCATTTCCTCACTTTATCGGGGGCGATCGACGGGCAGGCCGTGTCCTTGCTGATGGACACCGGGGCCGACACCGCGCTGATCACGCCTGAAGCGGCGGGGAGGCTGAACCTCGCCGCCGACCCGGCGCGCGTGACCCAGATCATCGGCACCGGCGGACCGGCGGGCATCAGCCCGCACGTCCTGATCGGCCGGCTCGCGCTCGGCGCGCTGGCGGTTGAGCATCTGTCGGCGCCGCTTGGCGCCCTGCCGGCGGTGCCACGGGTGCTGCCGCCCGTCGCCGGCCTGCTCGGCGCCGATCTGCTGTCCCGCTTCGACCTCGATCTCGACCTGCCGGGGCGCCGCATGACCCTCTACGCCGTGGCGGAGGCGGGGAGCGGCGGCGTACCTTGCGCCACGGCCGTGCTGCCGCCCTGGACGGGGCCGTTCGATACCGTCGCGCTGCGTCGCTTGGGCGACCGGCTGATCGCCCCCGTCCGGATCGACGGCGAGCCCGCCTCCGCGCTGATCGACACCGGCGCGCGCTCCATCCTGGTTTCGACGCAGGCCGCGAGCCGACTCGGGGTCGGCCCGGACCAACTCGCGACCGATGCCGGCGGCATCACCGGCGGCGTCGACCTGCGCGACGTTTCGTTCCATTGGCACCGTTTCGCGACGCTCCAGATTGGAACCGAAACGATCCGCAACCCGGTGCTGACCGTGTCCGCGTTCTCCGAACAGGCGGACATGCTATTGGGGGCTCCGTTTTTCGCGACCCGGCGGGTGTGGCTGTCCTATGCGACCGGCCGGATGTTCATCCAGCGGGCGGCGGCGGCGCGATGAGGTGCAGGGCTGGACAGGGCAACCCGAACGGGTGAAGAACGTTGCTCGGCTTTCGGAGAGGCGCGGTTGGGCCAGATTCGGATCGGGATCGTCGGCGTCGGAAACTGCGCGTCATCGCTGGTGCAAGGCGTTCATTTCTACCGTGACGCTTCCCCGGAACAACGTGTGCCGGGGCTGATGCATGTCGTGCTCGGCGGCTATCACGTGCGCGATCTCGTGGTTTCGTGCGCGTTCGATGTCGCGGCCAGCAAGGTCGGTTGCGATCTGGCGGATGCGATCGGCGCCAACCCGAACAACACGCATGTTTTCGCCGACGTTCCGCAAACGGGCGTCGCCGTCCGGCGCGGGCCGACCATGGATGGTCTCGGGAAGTATTTGCGGGACGCCGTGCCCGAATCCGCGTCGCCCGCCGACGACGTCGCCGCCACCTTGCGGCGCACGGAAACCGACGTGCTCGTGTCCTATCTTCCGGTCGGCGCCGATGAAGCGACGCGCTGGTACGCCGAACAGGCGCTCGCGGCCGGGTGTGCGTTCGTCAATTGTGTTCCGGCCTTCATCGCCTCGGATGAGGCTTGGGCGACGCGCTTCGCCGCACGCGGGCTGCCGATCATCGGTGACGACATTAAATCCCAGGTCGGCGCGACCATCGTGCACCGCATGCTCGCCAACCTGTTTCGCGAACGCGGCGTCCGCCTCGACCGCACCTACCAGCTCAATTTTGGCGGCAATACCGATTTCATGAACATGCTTGAACGCGAACGGCTGGAATCGAAAAAGCTTTCGAAAACCCGCGCCGTCATCAGCCAGCTGCCGGAGCCGCTGCCACCGGGCGCTGCGCATGTCGGGCCGAGCGACTACGTGCCGTGGCTGGAAGACCGCAAATTCTGCTACATCCGGATGGAGGGTACGACCTTCGGCAACGTGCCGCTTTCCTGCGAGTTGAAGCTTGAGGTCTGGGATTCGCCGAACTCGGCCGGCGTCGTGATCGATGCCGTGCGCTGCGCGAAGATCGCGCTCGATCGAGGGATCGGCGGCGCGCTGATCGGCCCGTCGAGCTACTTCATGAAAAGTCCGCCCCGGCAATTCACCGACGACGAAGCGCGGCAGCTCACCGACGCGTTCGTGCGCGGTGACCCGTCCGGCGACGCCGAATAGTGCCGGCAGGCGGCACCACCTTTCATCTGATCCGGCACGGCGATTACGGCATGATCGGGCGTGCGCTCGCCGGGCGCGCGCCGGGCCACGCGCTGAATGAGAATGGCCGCGAGCAGGCCGAACGGATCGCCGCCATCCTGTGCGCCCGGCCGATCACGGCGATCGTTGCCGGGCCGCTCGAGCGTACGCGCGAAACGGCGGCACCGCTCGCAGCGCGGCTCCGCCTCGATGTGCAGGTTGATCCGGGGTGGGACGAAGTCGATTTCGGCGCCTGGACCGGCAAACCGTTTTCCGTTCTGCACGCCTTGCCCGAATGGCACGAGTACAACCGTTTTCGCGGCGCGTTCCCCATTCCGGGCGGCGAAACCGTGATCGCGGTTCAGGCGCGTGCCCTCGCCGCGATCCGCAGGCTCATCGACGCGCATGGGGAAGCCGAAGTCGCCGTATTCAGCCATGGCGATACGATCAAGACGGTGCTCGCGCATTATCTCGGGATGCCGCTCGACCTGCTGACGCGACTGGCAATCGACCCCGCATCGCGGAGCGAGCTGGTGATCTACGACGCCGACGCGCAGGCCCGAACGATCAACCTTCCGGCCGGCTTTTGACATCCGTCTGCGTCTGGCGCTTGCTCGGGTCATCGGCGGAGTGAGGTAGTTCACGCCGAAACGGACCGGTTTCCCTCCTTTGCAACGATCTCCGGTTGGCCGGCGCCCAGGCCTTCAAGTGCCGTTTCTCATGTTTTTAAGCGAGGCGAGCAATTCGTGCTTGTCCATTGCCCGCCCGGGGCCGATCCGGCCAGGCTGGCCGCGAGCCGTTGCAGCGGAAGCGACCAGTCGCCTTCCACGTCTTGGCGATAGAGCTGCACCGACGGATACCAGGGCGTATCATCCCGCCCCGCCATCCAACGCCAATCGGCGTCCCGCCGCAGCAGCAGCCGGACCGGCTTGCCAAGCGTGCCGGCGAGATGCGCCACCATCGTGTCGACCGTAACGACCATCTCCGTCCCGGCAATCAGGCCGGCGGTCCTCAGCAGGTCGGTGCTGCTATCCCCCGGATTGAGAAAGCGGGGATCGCGCGCGTCCCGCGCTGCCGCCCCGCGTTGCAGGCTGACCAGCGCCCGGCCCGGTGGCATCGCGGCCAGCATCGGGGGGAGCGGCAGCGACCGGGCCCGGTCCCAATCGCCCGCCTCCCAGCACAGTCCGATCGCGCCCGTTCCGGCGTCCAGCGGCGCGACCGCCGGCAAAGCGAGGGGTGGTGGCAGCCGGTCCGGCTGGGGGCGGCAGATTTCCAGCAATTCCATGATCTCGACATCGCAGCCGGGCGACGGCGCCGGGGTCGGGCGAGTGACGTCGAACGGGATCAGCCGAACCCCGTCCAGGGCCGCGAGCAGGGGGAGCAGCGGCGCCGGCGCCTCCAGCGCGACCGACGCCGCGCGGCGCGCAATCGCCGGAACGAAGCGGGCGAATTGCAGCGTGTCGCCGAGGCCATGGTAGCAGCGGATCAGCACGTCGGCGCCGTCCAGCGGCCGGCCGTCCCAGACCCAGCGCTGGTGATACGGCAGCAGCGGGTCGTCGCGGAAACGCGGGTCGCGGCCGGCGAGCACGCGGTCGCTGATCGCGTAGGCGGCGGCGAAGTCGCGGCGCCGCATCGCCGCCATCCATTCTGCCGCGGCATCAGCCGCCATCGCGCGGGTCCGGTTTCCGCCACAGGAAAGCCCGCCCGTCCCACAGCGCGAACGGGGTTGCGCCCGCGACCGCGAGGGTCAGGCGGTGGGCGGCGGCCCAGGCACGGGCGTCCGCCAGATCTTCGGCGGGGCCGCGATAGGACAGGTTCAGGATGGTGATCGCGCCGCCGGGCCGCACGATGCGGGCGAAATCGGCCATGTGCCGCTGGGCGCAGTCCCGTCCGGCCCCGAACAGGTACGGAAAACTGTCGACGGCGAGGATAAGGGCGAAGCGCGCATCCGGCTGGTCGGCGAGGTCGGCGCCGGCGGTTGTCGCAAAGCGCAGGTTGGGCAGGGCGGCGCGGCGGCGCGCGGTCCCGATCATCGCGGGCGAAAGATCGAGGCCGAGCACCGACCGGACGTGCGGCGCCACCGCCGCCGCAATGCGGCCGATCCCGCAGCCGAAATCGAGCATGTCGGTGTCGGGGCGGAGCACGCCCAACCCGTCGAGCCAACAGACGATCTCGCCCGTCGCTTGCCGGAGAAGATCGCCGTCGCCGAGCGAATAGGCGGCGACGCTCGCTTCGGGAGAGGCGGCGACGGCGCGATCGAACGCCGTTCTGACCGCCGCAATGGCCGCCGCCGGATCGGCATCGGCCACGCCGTGATGCAGGCCGGACCCGTCGAGCAGCGCTTTCAGCCGGCGCAGGCCGTCGCCGCGCGCGCCCGCGATCCGCGCGAGTGCGGCGTTGCCCGCGCTCAGGATGTGCGCCGCGAGCGTCTCCGGGTCGTGGCCGTTCAGGATCAGCCGGGCGAGCGCGACCTCGGCGGATACGCGGCCCGCCGCGTGCAGGCGGATCGGATCGTCCGCCCCCATCAGCCTCGGCCCGCCGGCAGCAGCCGCACCGTCATGCTCGGCTGGTCGAGGGCGCCCCAGGCATATTTGTACGCCTCGCCCCCGCGCAGGAAGTGGAACTCACGGCGACCCTCCCGGATCGCATCCTCGATCGCGGCGGCGAACATCAGGGTTCCGGGGCTTTCGTACGCGAAGGCCGGATCGAAGCCGCCGAGATAGGCAAACACCCGGCCGGCGCCCGCCAGCAGCAGATAGAACACCGCGGCGAGCTTGCCGCCGATGCGCAGCGCTTGCATCCGCAACATCTCCGCCGCCAGCAAGCGGGGGGTCGCGTCGCGGTGAAAGGCGTGCACCAGCGGATCGGTGAGCACGCCCGCGCTTCCTCTGCCCTGCCATCGCAAGCCGTGCAGCCGCACCAGTTCCGGCAACATGGCGCCGAGCGTGTCGGGCGTCGCGGTTTCGATCGCCGATCCGCCCCCTCGCTCCGCCCGATGCCGGGCCATGCTGATCTTCCGGCGCATGGAGGCCGGGACCACCGAACGCAAATCCCGGGCGCCGGACGGGAGCGCGAGCACCGGACAGGTTTCCCCGTCCTCCCGCCACACGCTCCAGCCGGGCGGCGCCCGCACGTCCCGGAGCGCGCTGCCGGGCGGCAGGTCGATCAGATCGCAACGCGCAAGCGCGCCCGGAGGATCCACGGCGAGCGCGGCCGCGAGCAGCCGGTCGGCGGCACCGTCCGGCGCGTCGGGGGCGAGGAGGGCGTCGCAATAGTCGGACAGCCCGGCGCCGAGCGGTAGCAGCTTGCCCCCGCCGGGCTCGTCCAGCCGATAGAGCGGCAGCGCGCCGAGCATCCGCTCTCCGCCCCGCAACACCGCGACGCGCGGGCGGCCGGTGCCGAAGGCGCGCCACCATGGCAGCAGCCATTCCGGCGACTGAAACGGCGACGCTTCCGGCACGCCCCGCCACAGTTCGGACCAGCACGGTTGCAGGGCGGCGAGGTCGCGATCGTTCGTAACCACATTGCAGCCGACGTCGCTCATGCGGCGGCGAGCCGGCGATACAGCGCAAGGTAGCGGCGGGTCATCGTCGCGCGGTCAAACCGGGCGCGTGCCGTCGCCCGGCAGGTCTCCGGGTCGATCGTTCCGGCGCGCCGCACGGCGTCCGCCATCGCGTCCGGGCCGTCGACGACGAAGCCCGTGCGCCCGTGCTCCACCGTCTCGGGCAGCGCGCCGGCGGCAAACGCGATCGCGGGCGTCCCGGCGGCGGCCGCTTCCATCGCCACCAGCGAACTCGTCTCCGCCGCCAGGCTCGGGATCAGCACGCACCGGGCCGCCGCCAGCAAGCGCCGCTTGCGCGCGTGGCCGACCGGGCCGAGGAAACGCCGCCGGGCATCGAGCAGCGGACGCACGCGGGTCGCGAAATAGTCCTGATGCGCGGGGTAGGGAAATACGGCGCCGCCGATCAGTAACGGCAGCCCCGCCGCGTGGGCGATCTCCAGCGCGATATGCTGGCCCTTCTCCGGGCAGATGCGGCCGAGGGTGAGCAGGAAGGAACGCCGCGCATGGCGGGCCGCCGCCAGATCCTCGACCGGCACGCCGTTCGGGATCGGCGGCAAAAGGCCGGGACCGGCCGGCGCGGTGCGATGCTGCGCTTCCGAAACGCAATGCAGAAAGAACCGCTCCCGCCCGGGCCGCAGCGCCTCCGGCGGATACCACGCGACCGGCAGGTGCAGCGTCGCCAGCGCAGGCGGACCATGCGGCGGCAGATAGGCGCCGAAATCGACCCCGTGCAGATGCACGAGGTCGACCCGCTTCCGTTCCAGCACGCGCCCGATCGCTTCCCGCATCCGCTGATGAACGGCCGCCCGCGCCGCGTCGTCGAGCCTCACCCCGGCCGGCGGCGTTTCGATGGCGATGTGCGTCCCGCGAATGGAGGAACCGCCGCACGCAACGACCAGCGAGCGGTGGCCGGCGTCGGCCAGCGCGCCGTCGAGCGCGCTCACCACCTGCTCGGCGCCGCCCACCGCATCCGGCCCCACCGTCGCGAACGGAAACGCAACAAGGAGGACGGTGAGCCGGTCTTGCACCTCGCCGGCGTTCAGATCGCGGTCGCCGGTCCCGGCGCGTACCGGCGGATCATGCGCGCGCAGAACTCGGCGAAAATTTCCGGCTCCCGCGGCGGCGCGGTGTAGTGCGCCCAGGTGCCCTGATCCTCCGGCGTGAAGCAGAAGGTGACGGTGACCCGGAACGCCTCCAGGGCGCGCATCTGGCGATCAAACCACCGTTCCGCGTCCGGGCGGTAGAAATCGGCCCAGCTCAGGCCGGTGCGCAGATAGGTGACGCCGAGATCGCGCATCCGCTTCACGGCGTCGTCCAGCCGGTGATCCTCGTAGTGGAACCATTGGCAAAGGCCGATGCCGGGCGTGAATTCCGGGAAGATGCGCGCGGCGCGCTTCGGTGCGCCGCCTTCGTCGAATAGTCCCATATGGAAATGCCGGTAATAGGACGAGCCTTCCGCCTCCTTGTGCCGCGTCGTCGCGGGCCAGGCGGCGGGCAGATCGTAGAGACTGTACCAGTGGATGCGCGGCACGCGCCCGGTCAGCAATTCGGCGCTGCGCCGCAGGCCCCATTCCTGCACCTCCTCGGCGCCGAAACTGGACACCCCGACCTCCGACACCCAGACCGGCAGATCGGTCGTGCGCTCGATTGTCGCGATCTTCGCCGGCCACTCGTCGATCATCCAGTGATTCCAGTCGAGCGGAAAGCCGTGCACGGCAACCGCGTCGACCGCGTCGAGGCCGCCCTGCGACGCGAGCAGCCGCACGAAATCGGGGTCGATCGGCGACATGCCCCCGAGCACGCGCGGCAATCCCGGCGCTTCGGCGGCGATCGCCTCGCCGGCCAGCCGCGTCATGCGCGAAAATACCGCCCAGCCCGGATCGTTCTCGAAATCCCAATGCGACTTGTTGTTCGGCTCGTTCCAGATCATCGCCGCCTCGATCATCGGGCGGCGTCTCCGGCGGGGCCGCGCGCCGGATAGACGGCGCCGCGCTCGCCGAACCCGGCGGCCGCCCGTTCCGTGCGCCGGCAAACGAACACCTCCTCCTCCGGCTGCGCTTCGATGCTGAATCCGGCGCTCCGCAGCATGGCGGCCGAACAGGCGGTGTTCGGCACCCACCAATTCGTCGGATCATGCGCGTAGTTCTGTTCGACGAAATGCAGCTTCGGATAGCCGGGCTCGTCGAACACCGCGGTTTCGGAAAACTCATAGTCGGGCTTGAGCCCCAGCACGGCCTGGCTGCCGCGCTGCATCGACTGGAAGACAAGGCGATCGCCGGCGACATGCTCGTAAATCAGGTCGAGCGCGAGCAATGGATGCCGAAGGTGGTACAAAACGCCGATGAACAGCACGAGATCGAAGCGTTCGCCGAGCGCCGCCACGTCGTAGACGGAGAGCTTGCGGTATTCGATCTCGATCCCCTCGATCTCGGCGGCGAAGCGCGCCTGCGCCAGATAGTCGTCATCGAAATCGATGCCGACCACCCGCGCCGCCCCGCGCCGTTTCAATTGCATCGAGTGGAACCCGGCATTGCAGCCGATATCGAGAACCGTGAGGCCGGTGAGATCGGCCGGAATGTGGTCGGCGAACCGCACCCATTTGATCCGGGGATAGTCGCCGAGGAAATGATCGGGGGCGGTGCGAACCCCCCGCAAATCCATGTTGTGAAACCAGGGGCCGAGTGCCCGTACCCGCTCGCGAATGGCCTGCTCCGTCCAGCCCGTCATTCGCGCACCGTCCCGGTCATAATCGCTGCTCTCCCTCGGCCGCGCCCAGCAGGCCGATCGCTTCCCGATAGCCGTTCAGCGTGCCCACGTCGACGTAGCTTGTGCCGCCCCGGACGGCATAAACCGCGCCGCCGTTTTCGATAAAGGCGTTCACCAGCGTGCCGACATACTGATCCTGCCGGTCGCGTCTCAACCACAAAGTGTGCAGCGCAAGCAAAGTGTGCGCAGGTAGTTTGAAGGCGCCCCAAATCCAGGACGACCGTCGTTCGGGGGATTTGACGTCGATCCGCTGCACGCGCCCCTCTTCGCCGGTGATGACGGCGTCGAACAACTCGGGCCGTTCCACCGGGAACAGCAGAAACGACAGCCGGTCGTCCGGCAGGGCCGCCAACGCATCCTCCGGAAACCAGATCGTGTCCGGCAGGCCGACCAGCACCGGCTCATCGGGCCGCAGCAGCGGCAGAGCGCGGAAAATCGCGTCGCACAGCCCCTGCGCCTGGTTCTGCACCACATAGGCGAGATGGGCGCCCGCGACGGCGCCACCGTAATAATGCAGAATGTCGGCCTTGCCGGGCGAAATGACGAAGCAGATGCGGTCGGCGCCGCCGCGCACCATGCGCTCCACCAAATATTCGCTCACCGCCCGCGGGCGCTCGATGCCGGTCGGGTCGCGCCGGCTGCCGACCGGCAGCAACTCCTTGGAGAAGGCGAGCGGCTGAATGCGCGTGCCGTTGCCGGCCGCCGGTATGATCCCCCACATGCCGCTCAAGCCGCCGGCGCCGTGCCGGCCGCGGCCCATTCGAAGGCGGCGATCATCTCGCGGGCGCGCTGGGTCGCCGTGTGTTCAGCCAGCACCCGCGCCCGCGCCCGGGCGGCGATCGCGTCGCGCTCGGCGTCGGACAGCGCCATCGCCGCCAGCGTGTCCTCCGTGCGCGAGGCGATCATGATTTCGCGTCCCGGCTCGAAGAACGCATCGAGGCCCTCCCACGGATCGCTGATGATGGGCGCGCCACAGGCGGCGGCCTCGAACAGCCGGCCGGACGGGCACCAGCCCATGCGCGCCATCGCGTCACGCGTGACGTTCAGCGTCCATCGCGAGGAGCTGTAGAACACCGGATGCGCGGCGGCCGGCACGTGCCGGACGAACCAGATGTTCTCCGTCCAGGGAAAATCGGGCGGGTATTGCGCGCCGCCAAGGACAAACCGTTGATGGGGCAGCCGCCGGGCCGCGTCGACGAACAGGCGCTCCAGCCCCGCCTGGCGATCGGCCGCATAGGTGCCGAGATAGGACAGCGCCGCGCCGTAATGCGTGTCGGGCGTCGCCGGGTAATGCTGCGCCGGATCGACCGAGCCGTACAACGGAACCGCCCGCCGGGCGCCGAGCCGGTCCCGCAACGCATCCAACGCCTTGCCGCCCGTGTAGCTCAGGACGAGATCGAACGGCGCAAGCCCGTCCGCGCCGATATAGCTGAGCTGCTCTCCGGCCGCGACCCGCGCCAGGGTGATCGGCGTATCGAGGTCGTAGAAGCAGCGCAGCTTCACGCGGCTATCCAGCAACAGGCGGGTCGCCGCAATGCCATCCGGACAGTACGAGGTCACCAGCCCGACATCCGCTTCCCGCAATGAGTCCCGCGCGTGCCCGAGGGCATCGGCGAACTCGCGATAAAGGATAAGCGTGCCGCCGTCCGGCAAAGCGTGCAGGTCGCGATGCCCGGCGTAGTACGACGTGTCGCGCTCATAAAAAACGACGCTGTGGCCATCGAGAAGCAGCGCCGCAATCAGCGCCCGCCACAGCGCGCCATGGCCGTTGCCCCAGGTGGAGCTGACGGACAGGCCGAAGATCACCACCCGCATAGGAAGCCCAAGCCGAGGCGTTCTCGCATCCGTGCTCCGTGGTCTCGTGAACGACCGCAAGGTAGCGCGGTTCCCGCCGGGAAACGCGACAGTCCTCTGCGCGGCGCGAATTTAAGAACCGGCTGGTTTCACCTCCCGGCTCCGCGCCGCAGCAATGCCCGGCAAATTTGGGCAGTCCCGGCGGACGCATCCTGGGACGGCTCGCCGCGTTCAACGTTTGTGCAATCGGAAGGAGTTCGACCCATGAAGTCTGTTATCACGCTCGCCTGCGCCGGCCTGCTCGCCGGCGGCTTGGCCGCCAGCCCCGCGCACGCGGCGGGCTGCCTGTCCGGAGGCGCGGTCGGCGGACTCGCAGGGCACGCGGTCGGCCATGGCGTCGCGGGCGCAGCGGCCGGATGCGCGATCGGGCATCACGAAGGCAAGAAGCAGGCCAAGCAACAGGAGGCGACCCCCGCCTCGTCCTCCAACACAGCCGCCCCGGCCAACAACCAGGCCCCGACCCAGAACCAGTAGGCGGCCGGCCCCGGCCTGGACGCCACGTGCGCCGCCGCCCATATCCACACGGTGTTCACGGGAGGACCGTCGGAAATGAGCGGCGCGCAGCTTCAAGCAGGCGAGGAAGTCGCCGTTCTCGGCGGCGGTTGCTTCTGGTGCCTGGAGGCGGTGTTCAAGGAGTTGCGCGGGGTGCGCCGGGTGATGTCGGGCTACGCCGGCGGCCACGTCGCAGATCCGAGCTACAAGCAGGTTTGCGGCGGCCGCACCGGCCACGCCGAGGTGGTGCAGGTGACATTCAGGCCCGACGAACTGTCCTACGCCGACCTGCTCCGGGTGTTCTTCACCATCCATGACCCGACGACCCGCGACCGCCAGGGCAACGATGTGGGGCCGCAATACCGCTCGATCGTCCTCACCACCTCGGACGAGCAGCGGCAGACGGCCGAGGCCGTCAAGCAGGAGCTGACGGCTGAGGAGGTCTGGCCCGCGCCCATCGTCTCGGAAATCGTTCCTTTGCAGGTGTTCTACCCGGCCGAGCCGGAGCACCACGATTACTTTGCGCGCAACCCGTACGCGGGCTACTGTCAGGTTGTGGTGGCACCGAAGGTGCGCAAATTTCGCAAAAGTTTCGCGGACCGGCTGAAGGCGGGCGTCTCCGCCTGACCGGCCCCGGCCGATAACGCGATTGACCGCGATCCGGAGTAAGGATCAAGTTCGGCCGGCGACGTCGCCGCGCTACGCGGGCCGCGAACGGCAGGATGCCCGGCCGGTCCCGGCTCGCGTCGGCGTTCCGCCGGCCCGCCGCCCAGCGGTTCGCGTCCGCAGAGCCGTCTCACGTTGAGGAACACAAGAATGGCCGGTGATATCGACCAACTCTGCATCAATACGATCCGCACCCTGTCCATGGATGCGGTGCAGAAGGCCAATTCCGGCCATCCGGGCACGCCGATGGGCCTGGCACCCGTCGCCTATACGCTGTGGAACGAGCGGCTCCGCTTCGATCCGTCCGACCCGATCTGGCCGAACCGGGATCGCTTCGTCCTCTCGGTCGGCCATGCGTCCATGCTGCTCTACAGCCTGCTGCATCTGACCAAGACCACGTCGGTCGACTCTCGTTACGAACGTAGCGACAAGATGACCGTCACGCTCGACGACATCAAAAAGTTTCGCCAGATCGACAGCGCCTGTCCGGGCCATCCGGAATACCATCTGACCTCCGGCGTCGAGTGCACCACGGGTCCGCTCGGGCAAGGCGTCGCCAACAGCGTCGGCATGGCGATCGCCGAGCGCTGGATCGCGAGTTATTTCAACCGGCCGGACTTCCCCCTCATCGACTACAACGTCTACGCCCTCTGCGGCGATGGCGACATGATGGAAGGCATCTCCAGCGAGGCGGCATCGCTCGCCGGGCATCTACGGCTGTCGACTCTGTGCTGGATCTATGACAGCAACCGAATCAGCATCGAGGGCTCGACCGAGCTTGCGTTCAGCGAGGACGTGGGCGCGCGGTTCCTGGCCTACGGGTGGAACGTCGTGCGCGTGCGGGACGCCAACGACACCCAGGGTTTCAGGATGGCGCTCGATTCGTTTGCGCGCGAAACCGGGCGTCCGACCTTCATCCTCGTCGAAAGCCATATCGGCTACGGCGCGCCGCACAAGCAGGATACGCGCGAGGCCCATGGCGAGCCGCTGGGCGAAGAGGAGGTCCGCGGCGCCAAGAAGTTCTACGGCTGGCCGGAGGATGCGAAATTCCTGATTCCGGACGGCGTGTACGAGCATTTCGCGGCGGGCGTCGGCGCCCGCGGCAAGAAGCTGCATGAGGAATGGGCCGCGCTGTTCGACAAGTATAGCACGGCCCACCCGGATCTCGCCCGCGCTTTCGAGCAGATGGAGCGCCGCGAATTGCCGGATGGCTGGGAAGAAGCGCTCACCGAATATCCGGCCGACCCCAAGGGCATCGCCACCCGCGATTCGTCGGGCAAGGTGCTCAACGCGCTGTGCAAGAAAGTGCCGTGGCTGCTCGGCGGCGCGGCCGATCTGTCGCCCTCCACCAAGACCAACCTGAAAGACGACGGATCGTTCGAAGCCAGCAACTACGCCGGACGCAACTTCCATTTCGGCGTGCGCGAGCACGGCATGGGCGGCGTCGTGAACGGCATGGCGCTGTCCAAACTGCGCGCCTTCGGTTCAGGGTTCCTGATCTTTTCGGACTATATGCGCGGCTCGATCCGCCTGTCCTCCATCATGGAACTGCCCGTCATCTGGGTGTTTACGCATGATTCGATCGGCGTCGGCGAGGACGGACCGACCCACCAGCCGATCGAGCAACTGGCGAGCCTGCGTGGCATTCCCGGCATGCACACGATCCGGCCTTGCGACGCCAACGAGGTCGTCGAGGCGTACCGGCTGGCGTTTACCGCGCACCACAATCCGGTTTGCCTGGCGTTGAGCCGGCAGGCACTCCCCACCTTGGATCGCAGCAAATACGGCTCCGCACGCGGTCTTGCGCGCGGCGCGTACGTGCTTGCCGATCCGCCGGACGGCAAGCCGGACGTGATCCTGATCGCGACAGGCAGCGAGGTATCGCTCTGCATCGGCGCGCATGAGGCGCTGGCCAAGGAGGGCATCCGCGCGCGCGTGGTCAGCATGCCGTGCTGGGACATCTACGAGCAGCAGGACGAGGCGTATCGCAGCTCGGTGCTGCCGCCCGACATCAACGCGCGCGTCGCGGTCGAGCAGGCGGCGACGCTCGGCTGGGATCGCTACGCCGGACGCGACGGCGCGATCATCGCCATGCACACATTCGGCGCCTCCGCTCCCCTGAAAGCGTTGCTGGAAAAGTTCGGCTTCACGCCCGAGGGCGTGATGAAGGCGGCGCGGGATCAGGTCGCGCGCCACAAGCAGACCAAAGCGGCCGCGGACTAGCGCGGCGGACCCGACCGAGGAGAGAATGCAATGAACCCGCTGAAGCAGTTGGAGCAATGCGGCCAGTCGCCGTGGCTCGATTTCGTGCGCCGCAGCCTGATCCGCAAAGGTGAGCTGAAGACACTGATCGATCGCGATGGCCTCAAGGGCGTCACCTCCAATCCGTCGATCTTCGAGAAAGCGATCGGCGGCTCCGACGAATATCTGGACGACCTGAACCGGTTCCAAAGGCAGGGCCAGCACACGCCGGGCGAGCTTTATGAGCATCTGGCGATCAACGACATCCAAGCCGGCGCCGACGTGCTGCGCACGGTGTATGACGCGACCGAAGGCCGCGACGGCTATATCAGCCTCGAGGTTTCGCCGGATCTCGCCAACGACACCAAGCAGACGGTCGACGAGGCGCGCCGGCTGTGGCGCATCGTCGGGCGGGACAATCTAATGGTGAAGGTGCCGGGCACCGAGGCCGGTGCGCCGGCAATCCGCACCTTGATCGGCGAAGGGCTGAACATCAACGTGACGTTGCTGTTCGGCATCGAGGCTTATGAGAAGGTCGTCGAGGCCTATATCGCGGGGCTTGAGGAGCTGGCGAAATCCGGCGGCGATCTGTCGCGCAGCGCGAGCGTCGCGAGTTTCTTCGTCAGCCGCATCGATTCGCTGCTCGACAAGAAGATCGACGCGGCGGTCGCCAAGGGCGCCGACAAGTCGAAGCTCGATCCGCTGCGCAACAAGATCGCCATCGCCAACGCGAAGCTGGCCTATGAGCGCTACGAAGGGCTGTTCTCCGGCGCGCGCTGGGAAGCCTTGGCCGCCAAGGGCGCGCGCACGCAGCGCTTGCTGTGGGCGTCGACGAGCACGAAAAACCCGTCGCTGCCGGACACGCTCTATGTGGAAACGCTGATCGGGCGCGATACCGTCAACACGATGCCGCCGGCGACGATGGATGCGTTCCGCGACCACGGCAAGATCGTGCCGGACGCCGTGCAAAGCAATCTCGACGAAGCGCATGAGCAGATCGCCACGCTGGAGAAGAACGGGGTGTCGCTCGACGAGATCACGACCGAACTGGTCATCGACGGCGTCAAGCAATTCTCCGATGCGTTCGAGAAGCTGATGGGCGCTGTCAGCAAGCGCCGCGAAGACGCCAAGCCCGCCGCCTGACCCGGGAGACGATCATGCCGGACGTTCCGCCGCCGGCCGGCCCGGCCGGCAAGGTTGTTTCCGCGTCGCCGCGCCGCGAGGCGAAGCCGCCGCCCGCTTGCACCATGGTGATCTTCGGTGCGGGCGGCGATCTGACGAAGCGGCTGCTCTTCCCGGCCATCTACAATCTCGGCGTCACCAACCTGCTGCCCGAGAAGTTCGCGATCATCGGCGTCGACATCGCCGATCGCAGCGTCGATGACTGGCGCAAATCGTTGCGCGACATGCTGCAAAGCTTCGTCGGCAACGCGGCCAGCGAAGATCGCCTGACGACGGTCGACGAGGCGGTCTGGAGCAAGCTGTCGAACGCGATGAGCTACGTGCAGGGCGACCTGACGGATGACGGTTTGTATCAAAAGTTACAGGCGCATCTGCAAGAGGTGCGAAAGACGCAGGACACCGGAGGCAACGTCCTTTTCTATCTGGCGATCGCCGACCGGTTCTTCGCGCCCGTCATCCAGCATCTCGGCAAATCCGGGTTGAGCGCTGAGAAGGAGGAAAAGGCGCCCTGCTGGCGGCGGGTGGTGATCGAAAAGCCGTTCGGCCATGACCTCGCTTCGGCGAAAGAGCTGAACAAGCAGGTCCTCGACGTGCTGCAGGAAAAGCAGGTGTTCCGCATCGACCATTTCCTCGGCAAGGAAACCGTGCAGAACATCATGGCCTTCCGCTTCGGCAACGGCCTGTTCGAGCCGATCTGGAATCGCGAACGGATCGACCACGTGCAGATCACCGTCGCCGAGACGGTCGGCGTCGAGGGACGCGGCCGGTTCTACGAGCACACGGGCGCGATGCGGGACATGGTGCCCAACCATGTCTTTCAGCTCGTCGCCATGACGGCGATGGAGCCGCCGGTCAGCTTCGACGCCGACAGCGTGCGCACCAAGAAGGCCGACGTCTTCGCCTCCATGAAGTCGCTGACGCCGGACGAGGCCGTGCGCGGGCAGTATGGCGAGGGCAGCGTGCTCGGCAAGCAGGCGGCGGCCTACCGCGCCGAGCCGGATGTCGCCGCGGATTCCGCGGTCGAGACCTATGTCGCGGTGCAGCTCCACATCGACAATTGGCGATGGGCCGGCGTGCCGTTCTATATCCGCACCGGCAAGCACATGGCGGCGCGCACGTCGGAAATCGCCATCCGGTTCAAGCAGGCGCCGTACGCCCCGTTCGAGGACACGCCCGTCAGCGGGCTGCGGCCGAACTGGCTCGTGATCCAGATCCAGCCGGATGAGGGGATCAGCCTGCAATTCGAGGTGAAGCGGCCCGGCCCGGTGGTCGATCTCGTGCCGGTGCGCATGGATTTCCGCTACCGCGACTGGTTCCCGCCGGAGCCGAATGTCGGCTACGAAACGCTCGTTTATGACGTGATGATCGGCGACGCCACGCTGTTCAATCGCGGCGACATGGTCGATGCGACATGGCGTGTCGTGCAGCCGGTGCTGGACGCCTGGGCCAGCGAACAGCCGAAGGACTTTCCGAACTACGCGTCCGGCTCGGACGGACCGAAAGCGGCGGATGATCTGATCGGCAAATACGGCGACCGGCACTGGCGGCCGGTGAAGCTGCCGGAGCCGGCAAAAAAGCCATGAGCGCACGGCCCGACATCAAGCTGTTGCTCGCGGATGTGGACGGCACGCTGGTGACGCAGGACAAGCTCATCACCGAAGGAGCCAGCAAGGCCGCGGAAGCATTGCGCAAAGCGGGCATCGGCTTCGCCGTGACCAGCGGCCGCCCCCCGCGCGGCATGGCGATGCTGATCGAGCCGCTGCACATCACGACGATGATCGCCGGCTTCAACGGCGGCGTGTACACCGACGACGATTTGAAGGTGCTGGAGACGAAAACGCTGCCGCCGGATGCCGCGCGCGAGGCGTTGCAGATCCTGCTCGACGGCAAGCTCGACGCCTGGCTCTACACCGGCGAGGACTGGTTCATCCACAAGGGAGACGCGCCGCACGTCGCCCGCGAGGCTTGGACCGTCAAGTTCGACGCCAAGATCGTGCCGGAATTTAGCGACGAATTGCTGGATAACGTGGTGAAGCTGGTCGGCGTGTCCGATGACCACGCGCTCGTGGAGAAAGTCGAGAAAACCGCGCAAGAGAAGCTTGGCCAGCACGCTTCGGCGGCCCGCTCGCAGCCCTATTATCTCGACATCACGCATCCGGACGCGAACAAGGGCGCGGTGGTCGGGCGGCTGTCGCAAATGCTGTCGATTCCGCCCGAAAACATCGCAACCATCGGCGACGGCGCCAACGACGTGCTGATGTTCAAGAAAAGCGGGTTCAGCATCGCGATGGGCAATGCGAGCGACGCGGTCAAGCAGGGGGCGAGCGCGGTCACCGACTCGAACGAGCAGGAAGGCTTCGCCAAGGCCGTTCACCGCTACATTCTGGGGGAGGGCTGAATGGCGCCCGCAATCGGCACGGTGCGTGTGTTCGAGAACGGCGCGGCGCTGGCGGACGGCCTCGCCGCGTTCCTTTGCGAACAGGCCGAGCGTGCGTCGGCGCCGTTCGTCGTTTCGGCCGCCGGCGGATCGACGCCGAAGCCCGCCTATCACCGGCTCGCCGAAGCGCCATACAAGGAGCGGATGCCCTGGGATCGGGTGCATTGGATCCTGGGCGACGAGCGTTTCGTGGTGCCGACCGACCCGGCCAGCAATTTCGGCATGATCTGCGACGAGATGCTGGCCCATGTCCCGGCGCCGAAGGGCAACATCCATCCGGTGCCGACCGAGGGCGTGACGCTCGACGAGGCGGCGGCGCAATACGAGGCGGAGTTGAAGCGGCTCTACGGCGCCGATCAGTTCGATCCGGCCCGGCCGCTCATCGATGTCTGCCTGCTCGGCCTCGGTGACGATGGCCACACGGCGTCGCTGATTCCGGGGCAGCCGGTGCTGGAGGAGCGGAGCAAATGGGTGGCCTCGGTCGGCCACGGCCGGCCGGAGCAGCGCGTCACGCTCACCTATCCGGCGCTGGAAAGCAGCCGCCTCGTCGTCTTTCTGGTCTCCGGCGAAGGCAAGCGCGCCATCCTCGATCAGGTGCTGTCGGGCGGCAGCGACGTGCCGGCCGCGCGGTTGAAGCCGGTCGGCGAGGTGATCTGGTTTGCGGACCGCGCCGCCGCCGGTCGCTGGGCGTGACGCTCGGCACGCCGGGCGATACGGAAGCCGACGCCGCCAAGCGCGCGTCGGCAACGGCGGCGGTGGCGCTGGTCGAGAACGGGATGCGGCTCGGCCTCGGCTCCGGCACCACGATGAAATTCGCAGTCGAAGCACTCGGCCGCCGCGTCCGCGCCGAAGGCTTGCAGGTGCGCTGCGTCGCAACCTCCGTGCGGACGGAGGACTGGGCGCGCGCCGACGGCGTGACGGTGACCGATTTCGCCTCCGTCGAGCGCCTGGATCTGGCGATCGACGGCGCCGACGAGGTCGAAACCGGCTCGCTGCGGCTCATCAAGGGTCTCGGCGGCGCCTTACTCCGGGAAAAGATCGTGGCCGAGGCGGCTTCGCGGTTCGTCGTCATCGTCGATCCGAGCAAGATCGTCGGGCAGCTCGGCGAACGGGCGCCGGTGCCGGTCGAAGTGTTGCAGTTCGGGCACGAAATGACGGAGCGGCGCCTCGCCGCGATCGCCGGCCGCCCGGTGCTCCGCCTCCTGGACGGGTCGCCTTACGTCACCGATAACGGCAACCTGATCTATGATTGCCATACCGGCGTCATCGCCGACCCGGTAGAGCTGGGACATCGCCTCGGCGCCATCGCGGGCGTCGTCGGGCATGGCCTGTTCCTGTCCGGCGTCGAGCGGGTGCTGATCGGAGAAAAAGGGGGCGCCGTGCGCGAGATGCAGCGCGCGGGATAAGCGGGAGATGGCGATCGTGGACGAAACAGCGAGCGGAACGGCCGCCGGGAGCGCGGCACCCTTTCCGCCCACCGTTGTCGTGGTCATGGGCGTTTCCGGTAGCGGCAAGACCACGGTCGCCGCCGGGGTGGCCGCGAAGCTGGGCTGTCCGTATCAGGAAGGCGACGACCTGCACCCGCAGGCGAATGTCGACAAGATGCATAGCGGCATTCCGCTCACCGACGACGACCGTTGGCCGTGGCTCGATCGGATCGCAGCCGTGATCGACGGTTGGCGTGAAGAGGGCCAGTCCGGCGTGCTGAGCTGTTCGGCGCTGAAGCGCGCCTATCGCGACGTTATCATCGGCAACCGCCCGGATGTCGCGCTCGTCTACCTGCACGGCCCGAAGGAGCTGATCTTCCGGCGCATGGCGGCGCGGCATGAGCATTTCATGCCGACCGGTCTCCTCGACAGCCAGTTCGCGACATTGGAGGAGCCGACCGAGGATGAGCATCCGATCAGCGTTCCGATCGGCGGCGGGCCGATCGAGTTGGTGGACATGGTGATCGCGGCGTTGCGCCTCCGCGCCGGGCAACTCGCCAGCGGCTGACGGCCGGCCCCTTACGGAGCGCGCGAGGACTGCAAGCGGATATAGGGTGGCGTGCCGCCCGCCGCCGGTTCACGCTCTGGCTCGGCTCGTGCGGCGCTCGCGCCGCCCTCCTGGTGCTGGCGGATCTTCTGTTCCGTCACCTCGTTGACGTGGTTCGCGAAGATCATCGCCGAATGAAACATCGCGGCGTCGGCCGCGCAGCGGCGCCATGCGCCGAGCATCCAGTCCTGTTGCGCGTGCAACAACGTGTTCAGATCGCGCGCCTCCCGCGCTTGCGCCAGCAGCGTTTGCGCGGCCAGCGCCGCCTCCCGCCGCCGGTTGATCCATTCGGAAACGCCGGCGTCGAGACCAACGAGCAGGTCGGCATAGTATCCAAGCAGCATCTCCGGCCCGTCGCTCGGCATCCACGCAGCAAATCCGTGCAGCAACGTTTTCTGCTGCTCCGTCAGGCTGAACCAGTTCTCGGACGCCATTGCCGTTTCTCCTGTCCCGACTTCGTTGCGGCGGAACGCTGGGGCGGTGCTCGCCTCTTTACGCCACAAACGATAAACCATTCTTCCCCGCGCCAAAAGCCGAGCGTCACGGCCGCTGCTTCTCGCCGGACGGCCTGCGCCGGAAGGAGAACCACCTCTCGACGTTGGCGGAAGCGGCGAGCCGGTGCAACGCGAACAGCGCCCCGGCGGCTCCCAGAACAATCAGCCCGAGCAGCGCGGCATCCCGCCAGTCGCCCTCGCGCAGCCGCTCGATCGATAAGCCGGCGAACTGCGCCGGCAGCACATGCGCCGGCGCCCAAACCAGCGCGGAGGCGATATTCGCGAGCAAAAACCGGCCTTTCGGCATGCCGGCCATGCCGGCCACCAGCGGCACCGTCGAGCGCAGAACCGGGATGAAGCGGCACAACGCGACGCTCATCGCCCCGTAGCGCGCGAAGAAACGATGGGCGGTCGCCAGCAATTCCGGCCGCGACCGGAACGGCCACATCCCTGCGAGCCGATCCCGATAGCGGTAGCCGACCCAGAACGAGATGCCGTCGCCGATCACCGCGCCGAGCACGGACACAATGAGAATCGGCGTAATCGGCAGGCCCGCCATGGCGACCGCGCCCGCGACCGCCATCAGGATGTAGGTGCCCGGGATCAGCATCCCGAGAATGGCGACCGCCTCGATGACCGCCGCCGCGAACGCGACGGTGGTCGCGATCCAAGGGTCGCCGCCGATCAGATCGACGACCTGGCCGAACCAGGATCCCATCGGCTCCGCTCAGGCGGCCGCCTTCGCCTCCCGCCGGCGTGCGCTCAGGATGAACTCGGTGTAGCCGTTCGGCTGCTCCCGGCCCTTGAACACAAGGTCGCAGGCCGCCTTGAAGGCCGGCCCGTCGAAGCCGGGCGCCATCGGCCGGTAGAGCGGATCGCCGGCGTTCTGCCGGTCGACCACCTGCGCCATGCGCTT
Organism: Acetobacteraceae bacterium; assembly: GCA_019241425.1. Classification (GTDB taxonomy): domain Bacteria; phylum Pseudomonadota; class Alphaproteobacteria; order Acetobacterales; family Acetobacteraceae; genus JAFAXA01. The sequence goes on from JAFAXA010000202.1 coordinate 35,020, forward strand.
CAGCGTCGCCATCGCCTGCTCGTCGGAAACGATCCCGTGCCGCAGCCAGCTCGCGATGTGCTGGCTCGAAATGCGCAACGTCGCGCGATCCTCCATCAGCCCGACATCGTGGACGTCCGGCACCTTGGAGCAACCGACGCCCTGATCGATCCAGCGCACGACATAGCCGAGAATGCCCTGGCAATTGTTGTCCAGCTCCTCCTGCACCTCGTCAGGCTGCCAGTTCGGGCGATCGGCGATCGGCGGCGTGAGCAATTGCTCGAGCAGGGCCGGGTGAGTCTGCGCGGCCAATTCGGCCTGCCGCGCATGCACATCGGTTTCGTGGTAATGCAGCGCGTGCAGGGTGGCGGCGGTGGGGGAGGGAACCCAGGCGGTATTCGCGCCAGCGCGGGGATGGCCGCCCTTCTGTGCCAGCATGTCGGCCATCCGGTCCGGCGCCGCCCACATGCCCTTGCCGATCTGGGCCTTGCCGCGCAGTCCGCAGGCGAGGCCGATCGCGACGTTGCGATCCTCATACGCCTTGATCCACGGCGTATGCTTGATCTGCTCCTTGCGGATCACCGGACCCGCTTCCATCGAGGTATGGATCTCGTCGCCGGTGCGGTCCAGAAATCCGGTGTTGATAAAAACGACGCGGTCCTTCACCGCCGCGATGCACGCCTTGAGATTGGCCGAGGTGCGCCGCTCCTCGTCCATGATGCCGATCTTCAGCGTGTGCGGCGCGAGCCCGAGGATCGCTTCCACGCGGTCGAACAACTCGTTGGCGAACGCAACTTCCTCCGGCCCGTGCATCTTCGGCTTGACGATGTAGATGGAACCGGCGCGGCTGTTCTTCTCGGGCCGCTCGCTTTGCAGATCGTGCAAAGCGATCAGCGCCGTCACCGCGCAATCGAGCATGCCTTCGGGAACCTCGTTCCCCTCCGCGTCGCGCACGGCGTCCGTGTACATGTGGTGTCCGACATTGCGCACCAGCATGAGGCTGCGGCCTGGCAAGGTGAACGTCTCGCCGGACGGACCGTTATAGGTCCGGTCCGGATTGAGGGTGCGGGTGACGGTCTTGCCGCCTTTCTCGAAGCGGTCCTGAAGATCGCCCTTCATCAAACCAAGCCAGTTGCGGTAGGCGCCGACCTTGTCGCCGGCATCCACGGTCGCCACCGAATCCTCGCAATCCTCGATGGTGGTCAGCGCCGCCTCGAGCACCACGTCGGAAATCCCGGCCGGGTCATCCGCGCCGATCGGGTGGTTGCGGTTGACATGAATCTCGATATGCAGCCCGTTATGCTTCAGCAGCACGACGGTCGGCGCGGCGGCATCGCCCTGATAGCCGGCGAACTGACCGGGGTCCCGCAACCCGGTGCGGCTTCCCGCCTTCAGCGCGACCGCGAGTTTGCCGCCTTCCACGGCGAAGCCGGCGGCATCGGCGTGGCTTCCCTCCGCCAAGGGCACGGCGCCGTCCAGGATCTCCCGCGCTCGGGCAACGACCTTGGCCGCGCGTCCTTTATCCAAGCCGCCGCCCGCCGCCGAGGCCGGATCGCGCGGCAGCGCGTCCGTGCCGTACAGCGCGTCGTGCAGGCTGCCCCAGCGCGCATTGGCGGCGTTCAGCGCGTAACGGGCGTTGGTCACGGGAACCACGAGCTGCGGCCCGGGCACCGACGCAATTTCCGGGTCCACATTCGCGGTGGCGACCGTCACCTCGTCCGGCTCCGGCTGCAAATAGCCGATCTCACGCAGGAACCCGAGATAGGCCGGCTCGTGGATCGGCTTTCCGCGATGCTGGTCGTGCCACGCATCGATCTTCGCCTGCAGCGCGTCACGCTTCGCGAGCAACGCCTTGTTGCGCGGCGCGAGATCGCCGACCAGGGACGAGAAGCCGTTCCAGAATGCGTCGGTCGTCATCCCGAGCCCCGGCAGCGCCTCGTTGCCGATGAAATCGTGCAGCTCACCCGCGATGGTCAGGTTCGATTGCTTCACCGTGCTCATTGTCCGCTTCTCTCCGGGCTGGGGGCGAAGGCTTGCAGCCATGCCGTCGGTTGATGTTCGGGGGCCGCGCCGCCGCGTCCCGGTCGGCCCTGCTTGCCAACGGACGAAGCGAATGGCGCGGCACAGGTTTTCCCGTCGGGGCGACTGTCACGGCACGTTGCCGTGAGCCATACGGGCGAATGGCGAACGCGCTGCATGGCGGCGCTCAGGCGGCGGCTTGCAGCGGCCGCCGGGGCAGGCCCGCGAACTTGGCGAGCAGCCGGGCATGCGACCGCGCGCCTCGGCGAAAGCACGTCAACTCGAACTTTTCGTTGGGGCCGTGCATCTGATCGTCGGCAAGGCCGAAGCCCATCAGAACCGTATCGACGTCGAGGATGCGGCGGAACGAGGAGACCACCGGGATCGAGCCGCCGCTGCCCATCAGCAGGGCAGGGCGGCCATACTCCTCGGCCAGCGCGGTGCGCGCGGCCGCGACATACGGGCTGTCCGCGCGCACGGCGATCGCTGGCGTGGCGCTGAACACCTCCCAGCTCAGCCGCGCGTCCGGCGGCAGGCGCGCCTCCACGAAGCGGCGAGCGGCCGCGGCGATGCGATCCGGATTCTGGTCGGGCACCAGCCGCAACGACAGTTTCGCCGAAGCCTCGGACGGGATGACGGTTTTGGCGCCCGCCTCGGTATAGCCGCCCCAGATGCCGTTGATGTCGGCGGTCGGGCGGCTCCACAGGCGTTGCAAGGCCGGACGTTCCCTTTCCCCGGCGGGCGAGGAAAGCCCGACCGCGCCGAGAAATGCCCCCTCATCGAACGAAAGCCGGTCCCAGTCGGCGGCCTGATCGGCCGAAAGCTCGCACACGTCGTCGTAAAAGCCCGGAATGCGGATGCGCCCGGTTTCGTCGTGCAGATCGCCGAGCGCACGCGTCAGGGCGTTGATCGGGTTCAGCGCCGCGCCGCCATAGATCCCCGAATGGAGATCGCGCGCCGGTCCGCGAACGGTCATTTGCACATAGATCATGCCACGCAAGCCGGTGGTGATTGCGGGCGTATCGATGTCCCACATACCGGTGTCGCTCACCAGCGCCACGTCGGCGTTCAGTGCTCCGCCCGCTTCGGCGAGCCACGGTTCGAAATTGACACTGCCGACCTCCTCTTCTCCTTCCATCAGCACCGTGACCCGGGCAGGGATGCCGCCGCCGGTCTCGTGCCAGGCCCGCAGCGCCTCGACAAACATCATCACCTGGCCTTTGTCGTCCACGGCGCCGCGCGCCACCACGCGCTCGCCACGCGGGCCTCCCGCAAGCGCCGGCTCGAAAGGCGGGCTGGTCCAGAGATCGAGCGGCTCGGCCGGCTGCACGTCGTAATGGCCATAGAACAGCACGTGCGGCCCGGCATAGCCGTCCGGTCCCGGATGCCGGGCGAGCACCAAAGGCTGTCCCTTCGTCGGCACGATCTCCGCCGCGAAGCCGAGCCCTGCCAACTGGTCGCGAAACCAGGCAGCGGCGCGGAGGCAATCGCCGGCATGAGCCGGCTGCGCGCTGACGCTCGGGATGCGCAGAACGTCGAACAAGCGGGCCTGCGCCTGCGGCAGGTTGTCGTCGATCGCCCGCAGCACCGCGCCGATCCGGTTCGTTGCCCCGTCCATGCGAATGCTAGGCGCGATACGTGCCGAGGAACATGTCGACGGAGGTATTCACGACCCGGTCCAGTTCGTCCGGATCGAGGGCGTCGAGCATGTTGAGCCGCCGTCGCATGACGATGCGGGTCTGGCACAGGGCAAAGAATTGCTCGGCCGCGAACTCCGGATCGGGCACGGCCAGATTGCCCTTTCTGGTCTCCTTGTCGAGCCAATCGGCCATGCTGCGGACGGCGCGCGCGGGGCCGGCGTTGAAGAACAGCCGGGCAAGCTCGGGAAACTTGAAGGCCTCGGAGATGACGACGCGGTAGATCGTCAGGGACGGCGCCGAGAGCATGAGCTGGATCATCCGTCGGCCGATATCGCGGAGCGCGTCGGCCGGGTTGTCGTGACCGTCGATGACGCCGAACAGGGCGCTGATTTTGTGGTCGCAGACCTCGTTCACGTAAGCCGAAAACAGGGCCGCTTTGCTGTCGAAGTAGTTGTACAGCGTGCCCTTCGAGACGCCGGCGACCTGGGCGATGCGGGACATGCTGGCGCCCTCATAGCCGTCGGACGCGAATACCTCGACCGCACCGGCCATGATCTGCGCCCGCTTTTCCGGCAGCAGGACGGGAAAGATGTCCGCCGTCTGCAGGCTGCCGCGATGCTCGTCCGACCCGCGGTTCGCCATCCGCCGTCTACCGATGTCCCTCTGAGTGCGTCCGACCTGAATGCACCCGGCGCGGGGCCAGGGCAACCCCTGCTCGGGGCGGGACTGCCGCGCAGGGTGACAGGCTGCCGGTTGCGCACATATCGCAATCGCAAGGGCGAAGGAAGACGGGGAATGGCCAACGCGGCGCGGCCGGTCGTGCTCTGGTTTCGGGGCGATCTCCGTCTGCGGGATCAGGGCGCCGTGGCGGCGGCGGTCGCCACTGGGCAGCCGGTCGTCCCGCTCTACGTGCTCGACGACGAGACGCCGGGGCGCTGGCGTTTGGGCGGAGCGAGCCGGTGGTGGCTGGACGGCAGCCTTCGATCGCTCGCGGCGGATCTCGCGGGCGCCGGCAGCCAACTGGTTCTGCGCCGGGGCGAGACGGTGGCCGCCCTCTCTGGCCTCGTGCACGAGACCGGTGCGACGGCGGTGTTCGCAGGCGTTGCGGTCGAGCCGTGGGCGCGCGCCCTGTCCGAGCGGCTCGAAACGGCGATGCGCCAGTCGGGCGTCGCGGTTCACTGGCACCGCACGGTCAGCCTGTTCGATGCAGACGCAATCCGAACCCAGTCGAACGGGCCGTATTCGGTGTATTCGCCGTTCGCGCGCGCCTGCTTCGCACGCCAACCGCCGCGGCCGCCGAGCGACGCGCCCGCACGCATTCTGGCCGGACCCGATTGCTCGTCGGACGATCTGAACTCTTGGAAGCTGACACCGACAAGCCCGGATTGGGCCGGCGGGTTGCGGGAAAGCTGGATGCCCGGCGAGGGCGGCGCCCGCGTGCAACTGCGGCGCTTCGTCGCCGATGCGCTGGGACAATACGATGGCACTCGCAACGTTCCATCCGTCGAAGGCACGTCGCGCCTGTCGCCGCATCTGCATTTCGGCGAGATCTCGGCGGGCGAGGTCTGGCACGCCGCGCGTGGGGCCGCCGCCGATACCGGCAAGCCGCTCGAAACGTTTCTGAAAGAGGTGTTGTGGCGGGAGTTTTCCATGCACCTGCTCTGGCACCATCCCCGCCTGCCGGAAGAACCGTTGCGCCGCGAGTTCGGGTCGATGCCGTTCCGGCAGGACCGGGCCGCATTGGCGGCCTGGCGGCGCGGGCGCACGGGAATCCCGATGGTGGACGCCGGTATGCGGCAGCTCTGGCAAACCGGCTGGATGCACAACCGGGTCCGGCTGGTGGTGGCAAGCTTTCTCGTGAAACATCTGCTCATTAGTTGGCAGGAAGGCGAGAGCTGGTTCTGGGACACGCTCGTTGACGCCGATCTCGCGAGCAACAGCGCCAACTGGCAATGGATCGCCGGATGCGGTGCCGACGCCGCCCCCTATTTCCGCGTCTTCAATCCGGCCTTGCAGGGCGCGAAGTTCGATCCGAGCGGCGATTATGTGCGGCGTTTCGTCCCGGAACTGACGCGGCTCGGCAAGCAGTACATTCATACGCCCTGGGACGCGCCGGAGACGGTGCTGGCTGAGGCCGGTGTGCGCGTCGGGGAAACCTATCCACGCCCGATCGTGGGGCTCGAAGCGGGGCGGAACCGGGCGTTGGCGGCCTATCGGTCACTCGACCGTGTGGGCGCGGGCTGAGGCCGCGTGACCGTGTCATCGAATGGAAACCGTTCGCCGGCAACCGGCCTTATGGTCATATGGACATGCAGAGCGCGAACGGTGCAGCGGCTCTGACCGTGCCGCCCAACACGCCGCTCCGCATCGTCGGCGACGTTCACGGCGACGCGACTGCCTTCGCGTACGCCGCCGCGACCGATCGTTTCGTTGTGCAACTCGGCGATCTGGTCGATTGCGGACCCGACAGCGCCGAAGCGCTGCGGATCATGTTCCGGATGATCGACGAAGGACGCGGACTGTTTCTGCTCGGCAACCACGATCTGAAGCTCGCGCGGGTACTGGCCGGGCAGGCGGTCCGGCTCACCGGCGAGCTGGCGGACACGATAGAACAGCTCGACCAGGCGCTGAAACAGCGGCTGCTGGCCGAGGTGCTACGCGCGCCGCGCTGGCTGCGCAGCGGTTCGCATTTTTTCGTTCATGCCGGGTTTCACACGGCGATGCTGGAGGAAACCGCGCCCGCCGCTGATCTCGGACGCCCGGCGGGTGCGGTGTCCCGCGCCCTGTTCGGCGAACCGACCGGGCGGATCCAGCCGGACGGCTTCCCCGAGCGGAGCCTGCGCTGGGTGGATCGCATTCCGGCCGGTATCACCGTCTATTGCGGCCACGACCGGCGAAGTTTCGACGGTCGTCCCTATGTACGCCACGGCCGGGGCGGCGGCACGGCCGTTTTCCTCGACACGGGCGCGGGCAAGGGCGGTCATCTGTCCTGGATCGACCTGCCGCCCTCCGCCTGATCTTCGCTCACGGCCGGGCGCCCGTATCGAGGGACGCGAGGAACGCGGCCGCCTGCTCGCGGATCGCCGCGCGTTTCTCCGGGTCCATGCGCTCCCAGCCGCGCAACGGCATCGCCATGCGCGGATTGGCGGCGAACCGGTCGGCGTGCCGGGCGATGAAGTCCCAATACAGGAAATTGAACGGACACGCGCGCTCGCCCGTGGTTTTCGTCACGTCATAAGCGCAGTGGCCGCAATAGTCGCTCATACGATTGATGTAGGCGCCGGAAGCGGCGTACGGCTTGGAGCCGACGATGCCGCCATCGGCGAATTGCGACATGCCGCGCGTGTTGGGCATTTCTACCCACTCATAAGCGTCCGCGTAGACGATCAGGTACCAAAGATCCGTCTCGTCCGGATGCACCCCGGCCAGCAGCGCGAAATTGCCGGTCACCATCAGCCGCTGGATGTGATGGGCGTGCGCGTACTCCCGCGTCTGCCCGACGACCTGACGCAGGCATTCCATCTTGGTGTCGGCCGACCAATAGAGCCACGGTAGCTGCCGCCTCGCGCCGAGTGCGTTGAGCTTGGCGTAGCCGGGCATATGCATCCAATAGATACCGCGCATGAACTCGCGCCAGCCGATGATCTGGCGAATATAGCCTTCGGCGGCATTGAGCGGCACGGCGCCGCGCCGGAACGCCGCCTCCACGTCTCGGCAAATGGGAAGCGGTTGCAGCAGCCCGAGATTGAGCGAGGTCGAGACCAGGCTGTGGAACAGATGCGGCGCATCGCGCCTCATCGCATCCTGCCAATCGCCGAAGAACGGCAACCTGTTGGCGATGAAATCGTCGAGCGCCATCTTTGCATCCCGCGCCGTCACAGGATAGCCGAAACCATCGACGCGGCCGAAATGCGACCGGAAGCGATCCGCGACCATGCCCATCACCTCGCCGGTGATCTCGTCCGGCGCGAAATGCAGCAGTGGCGGCGGCTCGACCGTGGCGGGCAAGCGCTTGCGGTTCTCGGTGTCGTAGTTCCAGCGCCCGCCTTCCGGCTGATCGCCGTTCATCAGCAGGCCCGTTTGCCGCCGCATTTCGCGATAGAAGAATTCCATGCGCAGCGTGCGCTTGCCCTGCGCCCACGCCCGAAATGATTGCACGCGGCAGATAAAGCGCGTGTCGTCGCGAATCTCGACCTCGATTCCGGATGCCTTCTGCCAGCCGCGCATGTCGTCGAGCACCCGCCATTCGCCGGGTTCCGTTGCGACCACGCGCTCCGGATTGAAGCGCGCGATCGCCCGCAGCACTTCGCCGCGCAGCGTGCCGGTGTTGCCCCGGTCGAGCAGCCGCGTATAGGCGACGCGAATGCCACGCGAGGCGAGAGCGCGCGCGAAATGCCGCATACCGGACAGCACGAGCACGATTTTCTTTGGATGGTGCATGACATAGGTGCACTCATCCATCACTTCGGCGAGAAGAACGGTGTCGCGCGCCGGGTCGAGGCCTTCCAGCGCCGACAGGTTGCGTGAGAGCTGGTCCCCGAGCACGACCCGCAGCGTGCCGCCGCCGGGCTCTGATGCAGCCGCCGACGCAGCCAAGGAAATCCGTCGGTCCCGCTGGTCGGATGGCATCACGAACAATCATGGGCATGGAGGCGGGCAGGACAAGGCTTCGGCCGCATGGCAGAATGCGCCGGGAAAGGGGTTTGTTGCCGGCCCATGCTTCAGTTGCTGCTGCTCCGCCACGCCAAATCGTCCTGGGACGACGCCGAGCTTTCGGATCACGCCCGGCCGCTCAACGCGCGCGGCGAGCGGGCCGCGGCGACGATGGGCCGGGCGATGCGGGAGGCAGGTCTCAACCCCGATGTCGTGCTGGTCAGCACCGCCCGACGGGCGCAGCAAACCTTGGAAGCGCTCGAGCCCTGGGACGAAACGCCGCGCATCGACTCGGACGATGCGCTCTATCTTGCGTCCCCGATGCAATTGCTGGCCGCACTTCGGAAGCTGCCCAAAACCGCGCGGAGTGTGCTCCTGATCGGCCACAATCCCGGGCTTCAGGAGTTCGCGCTGATGCTGCACGGGGAAGGCGGCGACAGGCCCGCCGGCAGCCCGATCGCGCGCCTGTCGGCCGCCTACCCGACCGCCGCGCTGGCGGAATTCGCCGTCCCCGGTGCCTGGGGGGAACTGGAGGCGGGCGGCGCCCAGCTCCTGCGGTTTCTCCTGCCGCGCGACGTGGCGCGGGGGAGATAAGGCGCCGGCCGCTGCCGCCTCGGAACCGGCCGGTTCGCCCGTTGCGCGCTGCAGCAATGAGCCATATGTGTTGCTTTGATTGAGCCCGCCCGTGCGCGCGAGCGGCACGGATCAGGCGATTACGACATTTCGCATCCGCATGAAGGAGCATCCATGAGCGCCTCCGGCAAAGACAGCGTCACGATCGCGGTGAATGGGTCCAACCGGTCGCTGACCGCGCCTGTGCTGCATGGAACACTCGGGCCGTCGGTCGTCGACATCCGCAAGCTCTACGCCGATCTCGGCATGTTCACCTACGACCCGGGCTACGGTGGTACTGCGGCGGTCGAGAGCAAGATCACCTATATCGACGGCGACGAGGGCGTGCTGCTGTATCGCGGCTATCCGATCGAGCAGCTCGCCGAGAAATCGACCTTCCTCGAAACCGCCTATCTGTTGCTGAACGGCGAGTTGCCGAATGCGTCCGAGCGCGAGGCGTTCGAGAATGGCGTCATCCGGCACACCATGCTGCATGAACAGATTCGTCAATTCTTCAATGGGTTTCGTCGGGACGCGCATCCGATGGCGGTGATGTGCGGCGTGGTCGGCGCGTTGTCCGCCTTTTACCACGACAGCCTCGACATCAACGATCCCGACAGCCGCCGCATCAGCGCCTTCCGTTTGATCGCCAAGGTGCCGACGATCGCCGCGTGGACGCATAAATACAATGTCGGGCAGCCCTTCATGTATCCGCGCAACGACCTCGGCTACGCGGAAAACTTCCTCTACATGTTCCACGCGGTTCCGGCCGAGCCGTACACCGTCAATCCGATCCTGGCGCGTGCGATGGATCTGATCCTGATCCTGCACGCGGATCACGAGCAGAACGCCTCTACCAGCACCGTGCGCCTGGCGGGCTCCACCGGGGCCAACCCGTTCGCCTGCATCGCCGCCGGCATTGCAAGCCTTTGGGGACCGGCGCATGGCGGCGCCAACGAAGCGGTGCTGAAGATGCTTTCCGAAATCGGCAGCGTCAGCAACATCCCGGATTTCATCCGCAAGGTGAAAGACAAGAACAGCAACGTGCGGCTGATGGGGTTCGGCCATCGCGTGTACAAAAACTACGATCCGCGCGCCAAGATTATGCAAAAGACGTGTCACGAAGTTCTGAGCGAACTCGGCATCAAGGACGATCCGTTGCTTGAGTTGGCGATGGAACTGGAAAAGATCGCGCTGAACGATCCCTATTTCGTTGAACGCAAGCTCTACCCGAATGTGGATTTCTATTCGGGCATCATCCTGAAGGCGATGGGCTTCTCGACCAGCATGTTCACCGCGCTGTTCGCGGTGGCGCGCACGATCGGCTGGATCAGCCAATGGGAAGAGATGAGCCGCGATCCCGAGCAGCGGATCGGGCGTCCGCGCCAGCTCTATACCGGCTCACAGCGCCGGGATTTCGTTCCTGTGGCGGAGCGAAGCTAGGCTCACGAAGGCGCGAGGCGCTGTTTCGCCCTGCGAAATACGGGCTCCGCCCCGTCGGCAGCAGCCGTTTACACTTTGTTCCGGCGGAACCGTCGCCTGCACCGCGTTGACCTTGCGCCTTTCGTGGCCGGCCCCGGCGCGGCCCTCGTTCCCAACGAAATAGCTGCGGCTTTCTAGAACGCTCCAAGAACATGCGGCGGATTGGTGCGATTGTCGGCCCCAACCTACAGTTGTACCTTCCCGATCGCAGCCTCCGCCGGATATGCATACAGCCGTAGGTTGTTTTGCTTGGTTGCTCATGCACCCGGAGGGATTTGATGGATCAGTATCAGTATAGGTCGCTCGACTCGATGGTTCGCGCCCGGCTTCGGAAATGGCCGCAACGGCCGCCGGGATTGCGCGTCGGAGCGATGGACGCGTGGTTGAAATGCCGTCCCTCCGATCAGGAGCGGACCACGGTTCATCCTTATCTGAAACTACCTGGCACCAATCGCCTGCGCACGCTGCCGGATGGGCTGTGGCTGAATTTCAGCGGCACGAAGGCCGAGCCATTTGTTGATATCTTCGCGATCGAGGCATGTGGTACGATCACCAACCTTCTCGACAAGCGCTCGCGCTTCGCGCCGAGCACGCAATCATTGCTTGCCGTTTGCCCGGTGCCCTGGCTGCTGGCGCCGGTCGGGCCGGAGGACCGGACGCCGCGCTGGGAGGCGACCGGCGTCCTGCGGGCGCCGCCGATCTTCGATTTCGTTCTCCCGGTCCGCGACATCCGCGTCGTGTACGGACTGAAGAAGCGACACTATCAAGGCTTTCTGCAAAGCCAAGTGTTTCATGCCCACGAGTATTTCGTGCCGATGGATGCGCTCACGGCGGAGGACGGCGACAAGGACCCGCTGCTGCAAGCGTTCGTCGCCCGGGCTTGCGCGGCCTGGAACTTTCTAAGCTTGGCGTACGCGCCTTAGCGGAAGGGCGGCCCGAGACCGGCCAGCACATCGCGGGCCAGGTCCGGGCGATCCGTCACCAGTGCATCGACGCCCCAGCCGGCCAGCCGCCGCATGTCGGCCGGGGCGTTGACCGTCCAGGGAGCGACCAGCAGGCCGAGGCGGTGCGCTTTCGACACCAAAGCTTCCGTGAGATCGCGATGGTCCGGTCCCCAGACCGGGCCGCCTTCCGCCGCCACTTCTTGCGGGATGGAGCCCGCCGAGCCGCCCCGGATTCCGCGCCAAAGCTCGGCATCGGTCACCGACGCGCTGGTGAGCCAGCCGACGCGGATATCCGGCCGCACCGCCCGGACATAGCGCGGCCCGCGCCAGTCGAAGCTTTCGATGAGAACGCGGCCGGCAGCCCCCGCGCGTTCGATGTCGCCGATGACCGCCTCCGCCATCGCCTCGGGCCGCGCGGTCCAGTCCGGCCGGTCGGCGAAAGTTTTCAATTCGATCGAGATCCTGGCCCCGGGAAAGGCGTGCAGAACCTCGGAAAGGGTAGGAATGCGGGCGCCGTCGCACGGCGCCTGCCCGGGGAACAGCGCGTGATACGGCGAGGCCGGGTCGATCCGTCCGACGTCGTAGGCGGCGAGGTCGGCCACCGCCAGTTCTTGGATCAGCTTGCCCGGCGCCGCGAGCCAGCGCCCGTCCGGTCCACGGGTGATGTCCGGGGAGAGGCGCGGATCGTGCGTGACAACGACGACGCCGTCCGCTGTCATGCCGACATCGAGTTCCAGCGCGTCGACGCCGATCGCGAGGGCACGGGCGAAACCTTGCAGCGTATTCTCAGGGAACAGTCCCCGCGCCCCGCGGTGGCCGTGGATTTCGACGGGACGGGTCATGCGGAAATCTCGCTTTGAAATTGCAGCGGCCCTGCTGCTGGTCGGGCTATCACAGGCGCAGGCGCAGAACGCCCGCGCCGACCGGCAGGCGATGATCGCGACGCTGCTCGACGCGCTCAAGTCGGCTCCGAGCGAGGAGGCAGCCGGGCCGATCGAACTGCGCATCACCCATCTCTGGGTGGAAGGGGCGTCACCCTCCGCGCGGCTGCTGATCGGGCGGGGCGTCCGCGATCTCGGCGCCGGGGCTTACGACGACGCGGTGGAGGATTTTTCGGACGCGATCGCGTTGGACCCCGGCCTGGCGGAGGCGTGGCACCAGCGCGCGGTCGCCCGCTGGCGGGGGGGCGACACGCAGGGCGCCATTCGCGACATCGAGGAGGCGCTGAAGCGCGAGCCGAGGCAATTCGCGGCCCTGCAAACGCTTGCCGACATTTCGGAAGCTCGCAAGGACTGGCGTGGCGCCTACGCGGCCTGGCAGAAGCTGCTGGAAATCGATCCGAAAACGCCGGGCGGGGCGGAACGGCTCAAGGATCTGCGCCGCCGCGCACTCGGCGACCAGACGTAGCGCTGGAAATACGTGGAACGCCCTCTCAGGGCGCGACCGCGTACCAGAACGGGGCCGGGTAGCCGTCGCGGTCGACGTCCATCACCTGCCGCACGATGGCCGGCGTCGTTCCGTCGCAACGCCAAAGAAACACCGTCGGCCGGCTGAACGCGACATGCGGCACCACATCGGCGTCCGGCTGCTGGCGACAGAACCGTTCGGCGCCATCCGGCGGTGCGCGGTCCACGTCCGCCTTCTGGTCGCACGGAATGTTCGCGCCGTACATGCACGCCATCACCTGGCCGCCGGAGCATCGCCATGCCGCCCGGCGAAAAAACGCGAGCGAAGCGCTGGGCGGCGCGTTGACGGCCTGCATCAACGACCGGGCGATCCAATCGGGCACGGCCGGCCCTCCGTAGCGTGCATCCGGACGGTCGATTGTGCCGACCGCCCGGCAATAGGCGGCCGGATCGTCGAAGGCCGGGCCTGCCGCCCGCGCCCCGTGCGCAACGATCACGGCGCAGATTACCGAAAGGGCGAGTGCCAGCCGCCGCGTCACCGGTCGGTCAGCCGCAATTCGATCCGGCGGTTGCGCGCATAGGCTTGTTGCGTGTTGGCGGGATCGAGCGGCTGGAAATCGGCGAACCCGGTCGCGGCGAGATGATCGGCGGGCACACCGTTGTCGATCAGCAGCTTGACCACCGCGATCGCTCGCGCCGACGACAGCTCCCAATTGGAAGCAAACTGGCCGTGATTGACGGGCTGCCGGTCGGCGTGCCCGTCCACCCGCAGCACCCAATTGACCCCGGGCGGTATCTCCGCCGCGATCTCCTTAATGGTGCCGGCAATGGCGCGGATCTGGTCCTCGCCCGCTTGCGTGATTTCGGCGTTGCCGACCGGAAACAGCACCTCGCTTTGAAACACGAAGCGATCGCCGACGATCTGCACCCCGGACCGGTTGGCCAGCACGGAACGCAGCTTGCCGAAGAAATCGCTGCGGTACTGCTGCAATTCCTCGACCTTGGCGGCGAGCGCCGCGTTCAGCCGCTGCCCGAGATTGCCGATCTGCGCGTCCTTCTGATGCGATTCGTTCTGCGCCAGATCCAAGGCGCTGGAGAGGCGCGCAAGCTGCCCCTTCAGATCGTCAATCTGCCGGGTCAGCAGCGCGACCTGGGCGCGCGCGCTGTCGCCGAGTTGCGTTTCCTCCTTGAGCTGATGCTCGGTCGCGGCCCGGCGCTGCTGCTCGTTTTCCGCCAGCGCGTCCTTCTCCTCGATCTGCTTCGTCAGCTCGTCCCGCAACGCCTCCAGCGCGCGGGCCTGGTCGGCAAGCCGCGCCAGATCGGAGATGCGCGCCTCGATCGTTGCCGCGCCGACCGGCACGGCCTTGTCGATCGCCGCCATTTCCTTCTGCATGGCGGCGAGCTGGCGCTTCGCTTCGGCAAGCTGCAACGCGGTGTCGGAGGCCGCGGCGTTCGCGCGATCCGCGCCCTGCGTCACTTCGGCGAGCTTCGCGGCGAGAGTCTTGGCCTGGTTCGCCGCCGCTTCCGCTTGCAGGCTGGAATCGGCGAGCCGCGCGGCCAGCTTGTCGCGGTCGGCCTTGATCGTGTCGCGTTCGGCCGCGTCACGGCTG
>JAFAXA010000254.1 GCA_019241425.1 Acetobacteraceae bacterium
GCTGAGCTTTGTCCGATCCGAGACCCGGGTGCAGCCCGCCACAGCACACCGCCCGGCCTCCACGGCGGCGACCAGCGCGGAAAACCGAGCGACCAGCCGCTTCAGCCGGTTCCAGGTAGAGAGCGCGAGCGGCGCCGTGTCGCGGCTCTTCGGCAGGCTGAGGGACAAGCCCCGGAGCACCAGTTCCACCGCAAAGGCGAAGCGCTCGGTCAGGCTCTGGGCAGGGGCGGCGGCGACAGTCACACTAACAACCAAGCATAATCCGCGTGCGCTTGGCCAGAAGAATTGCCGTCTCGGACCACACATGGGCGCCATCAGCCCGAGTTTTGCCATCGATGAGGCCGACACCGGATCGCGAGGGGCGACGACACGAGGAAGGGTGGGCCTCTCGCTGACGGATGCCGCCCGGGCGCTTGGCGTCACGCGGCCGCGCTTTCGACCTTCCTCAACGAGAGAGCGGACCTGTCCCCCGAGATGGCGATCAGGCTCGAGAAGGCGTTCGGGGTTTCAATGGAAACCCTCATGCGCATGCAGAACAGCTACGACGTCGCAGAGGCGCATAAGCGGGAAAGCCAGATCAAGGCATCGCGCTATGTTCCCCACGGGGAGGATCCGGGAGTGCTGCGCTCTTGAAAGCCCAAAGGTGACCTCCACATACCATCCACACGGATGGTGGAGAGCGCCTGGATGGCCGACAACGTGCATGAACTCCGACCGAGAGTGCCGGAAAGCGAGAAGATCACGATCAATCTCGGCTACGTGGATCTCGGCCATATCGACCTGCTGGTCGCGGACGGGTTCTACTCCAACCGGACGGACTTCATCCGGACCGCCATCCGCAATCAGCTCGACCGCCACGCCGAGGTGATGCGGAAATCCGTCGAACGAAAAACCATGGATATCGGGATGCGGCATTTCAGCCGCGCCGACCTCGAGAGCCGCAAGGCGGCCGGGGAAACGTTGCAGATCCACGTCATCGGCCTCGCCAGCATCGCCCGCGACGTTTCGCCCGATCTGGCGCGGGCGACCATCTCCTCCCTGTCCGTGCTCGGTTCCTTGCAGGCGTCCCCCGAGGTGCGCGCCGCGCTCCAGGATCGGATGCGATGACGCCGCCCCACTAACCCCGGCCGTCCTTCACGCCTGCCAGCCGCCTAAATCCGGAGCGAACCTCCGGACGGGGACGGCTGCCCTTTTCCCTCCCGCCGAAAGCCCCCTCATCATGCGCGACCCCGAGCAATTCGCCTCCCTCCGCGCGGCCCTGCGCCGCCATCTGCACGACGCTGCGGCGTTGGTGCGGCACACGCTGAAACACGCGGATGCCGCCCCGCAGGTCGGCGGTGGAACCGGCGAGCGCCCGCGCCGCCCCGTCCCCGAGTTCCAGATGCCGGCGGCCGTCCAGGAACTGCTGGGACGGCTCGGGCGCGGCGAATTGCCGTCCTTCGGGGACACCGGCATCTCAGTCCCGCCGACCGCGCGATCTGCGCCGGAAACCGCCAAGCCGCATCGCCCGGCCGAGTTCCAGATGCCTGCCGCCGTTCAGGAACTGCTGGACCGGCTCGGGCGCGGCGAACTGCCTTCGTTCGGCGACGGGGGCTTTTCAATCCCGCCAAGCGCGCGCCCCACACGGGAAGCGCCGCCGCCGCTGCCCGACGGCGCCCGCTTCATCTCGGCGCAGTTCGCGAACGGGGCGGGCGCGCGGCCGTACAAGCTGTTCGTCCCGAGCGGCTATCGCGGCGATCCGGTGCCGCTCCTCGTGATGCTGCATGGCTGCACGCAGTCGCCGGACGACTTCGCCGCCGGAACCCGGATGAACGAATTGGGCGAAGCGCAAACCTTCCTGGTCGCCTATCCGGGTCAGACCAGCGCCGCCAACCACGCCAAGTGCTGGAACTGGTTCGATGCCAACCACCAGCGGCGCGACACAGGCGAGCCGTCCATCATCGCCGGCATCACACGCGCCGTCATGGCCGAGTACGCGGTCGATCCCCGCCGCGTCTACGTCGCGGGCATGTCGGCGGGCGGCGCCCAGGCGGCGATCATGGGCGTCACCTATCCCGATCTTTACGCCGCGATCGGCGTGCATTCGGGGCTCCCCTGCGGGTCGGCGAGCGACCTCCCCGGCGCCTTCACCGCAATGCGCCAGGGCGGGCGCGGCGCGGCGCCCTCGGCGGAAGGTGCCGCCAGCCGCGCTGCGCGCGACGTGCTGCCCGCCATCGTGTTCCATGGCGACCGCGACAACACCGTGCATTGCGTGAACGGCGACGACATCATCGCCCACGCCGCCTCCGTTCGGCCGCTGCGCAAGCGGGTCGAGCAGGGCCAGGCTCCCGGCGGGCACGCCTATCGGCGCACGCTGCACGCCGATCCGGGCGGCGAGACGGTGCTGGAGCAGTGGGTCGTGCAAGGCGCCGGGCACGCATGGTCGGGCGGCAGCCCGGCCGGCAGCTACACCGACCCGTGCGGACCCGACGCATCGCGCGAGATGGTGCGCTTCTTCATGGCACACCCGATGCCGTAGGCGGTGACGCCGAAACGGCGCCGGCGGGTTCGGAGCAGCACCGGCAAGGCGAGCTGCGTTTCAGTCGGCGGCGTCGGCTTGCAGGGCATCCGGGCGGGCGCGGAGGGCGCGACCGAAATCCTCGAAGATCCGCCGCGACACGAGGTCGGTCTTGAAGTCGTACTCGGGATGCCATTGCACGCCGGCGGCGAAGCCCCGGACGGGGCCGGCTTCCGTGCTGACGACGCGCACGGCCTCGATCGTGCCGTCGGGAGCGGTGCCTTCGACGACCAGCCCGGGCGCCAGCCGCTCGATCCCCTGATTATGCAGCGAATTGACGGCGATCTCGTCCGCGCCCGCCAGCCGGCGCAGCCACCCGCCCGGGCTTACCCGGACCGAATGCGCCTTGCCCTGCCGCACCCGGGCGGAGCGTTGCATAGGGGTCGAATGGTCCAATCGCCCGGGCAGATCCTGCAGCCGCTGATGCAGGCTGCCGCCGAGCGCCACGTTCAGTTCCTGAAATCCCCGGCAGATCGCAAGCACGGGCACGCCCGCCGCGATGGCCGCCCGGATCAGCGGCAGGATCGCGGCGTCGCGCGCCGGGTCCTCGGGCGTGCCGCTCGCGTGGGGCGGGCCGCCATACAGGCTCGGCTGCACGTTGGAGCGGCTGCCGGTCAGGATGATGCCGTCCAGGCGATCGAGCAGGGTGTCGATTTCCACGGACGGCCCGTTGGCCGGCAACAGGATCGGCACCCCGCCGACAACCTGTTCCGTGGCCTGGATATAGGTGTCGGACGCCGCATGGTTGGGCATCGCGAACACGCCGAACTGCTTCGTGCAGCAGCTGATTCCGACAAGCGGCTTGAGCGGACCTCTGATTCTCATCGCCCGCTAATCTTGGGCATCCGGATGTCGAAAAGAAGTGAAAACCCGTCCGGCCTGCCATTCTTTGCAGGACTGTGCCACCAGGCGCGGCTCAACCGTGCAGCAGCCGGCCGTTCAGATGAACGATCGTCTGCCCGGTCCGGCCCGCGATCGCGCCGGCGACGATCGAGCGGTGACACGAGGCGGCGTCGTGCTCGAAGCACAGCAGGCAGGCCGGAGCGTTTCTCGCGACCAGAATGGCCTCGGCAAGCGCCGCTTGCGCCGCCGCCGTCGCAAGCTGGGCCGCGAACACGCGGTGCATGGTGGAGACGTCGCCCCTTCTGGCCGCGTCCCGTCCGGGCTTCGGCGTGCCGAGATCGCGGAAATGCACGTAACGGAGGCCGCGCTCGTCCAAGCCCGCCGCCAGTTGGCGCTTGGAAAAGCCGGGCTTGCGCGACTGCGGCAGCGCCCGCACGTCGATCAGCACGGCGACCTCCGCCGCCAGCAGCGCGTCCAGCACGGCGCCGATGGTGCTTCCCTCATAGCCGATCGTCATCAGCCTGTGGCTCACGCCGGGGAAGACGGCGGGGGAGGGGACGCATTGGCCGGCGCGTCCGGCGCCGCGCCGGCAGCCGGCTCGCCGCCGGACGGCCGGACGGCCGGCAAGGTCAGCAAAAACACCGTTCCCGCCCCGCCCGTTTTCAGCAACGCGATCTGGCCGCCTTGCGCGCGCATCAGATCGGCGGCGATGGCGAGGCCGAGGCCAGTGCCGCCCTGCTTGCCGCTGGTCACGAAAGGCCGGAACAGCCGGTCCCGTACCTCCGGCGGCAGTCCCGGTCCGTCATCGGCGATTTCGAGCGTCAGGGTGCCTGCCGCGCTTGCCCGTTCGGCGACGCGGATTTCGATCCGGGTCGCGCCCGCCTCGATCGCGTTCCGGAGCAGGTTGAGGACCACCCGCAGCAGCAGCGCACGGTCGGCGAGGGCTTCCGTCCCGGGTCGCACCTGGTTGTCCACCCGGTCGGCGTCGTTCAACTGCGGGCTCGCCGCCGCTTCGGCGACCAGTTCGCCGAGATCGACGGCCGCGATCACCAATTGCGGCGGCACCTCGCGGGCGAAGTCGAGCATCCGGCCGACCATCTCGGTCGCATTCTCGACCGCGCGCACGAGCGTCGCGCCCGACCGGCGGACGCCCGGCTCCGGGTGCATTTCCAGCCGTTCCGCCGACAGCAGGGCCGGCGACAGCACGTTGCGGAGATCGTGGCCCACTTTGGCGATGGCCGCGCCAAGGGCGGCGAGCCGCGCGTTGCGCCACAGCGCGGTTCGGAGTTCCCGCTGCATGGCCGCCAGCTCGCGGCCGGCGATGGAAATCTCGCCGCCGGGCAGGAACGTCAGCCGGTTCGGGTCGAGCGGCGGCGTCCGTTCGGGATTGGCGCGGAACGCGACGATGCTGTTGGTGATCTGCCGGATCGGCCGCACCAGCAGCAGCAGCATCGCCCCATAGACGAACGCCGCGCTCAACGCGGCGATCGGGAGGGCGAGCCCGAGAAAGGTCCGCGCATAGCGCAGCAGCGCGCCCTTCAGCCCGCGCGCCGGCGCGAGCACCTCCACCACGACGCCCGGTCGCACCGGGCTGTCGGCGAAGAGCTGGATCACCCGATGGTCGGGCGCGACCAACGCCGCGAGCGCCAGACGCATGCCGCCGAACGTCGTTTCGGTGCGCAGATCGACCCTGTGGGACGGCACCAGTGGCGGGTCGGCCGTAAGCGCAAAAACGTCGCCGCTCGGCTCGTGCAGGATCACGGCAAGCGTCCCGGCGAGCCGCAGCAATTCCTCGCGGGTGGAGGGATCGACCGCGCCGCCCGGCGCCTGAGCCGCCGACAACGCGGCGATGTGCGACCAGGTGGCCCGCGCGGTGAGCCACTCCCGCCGCTCCCAGGCGAGGCCCGGCAGGAACACCAGCATTTCGGTCAGCAGGACGACGCCGACCGTGAGCAGCAGGATGCGGACGGAAAGCGCCCGCCTTGGGCGGGTCTGCCAGCCGCCGGGCGCGACCGGGGGCGCCGCGTCGGCCGTGTTTTGGCCGCCGCCGCCGCCGCTCTCGGGTGGCCCGCGACTCATGTCACGAAATTGGAAAGTCGCGACGCGGAATGCAACTGCAAAAGGAGCCGCTCAGGGCCGGGAATGACGGCGGCGCGGCGTTTCACGCGTCAGAGCTGGTCCGTGCTGAAGGTGTCGCATTGCTCGATCTGCCCGGCGTCGAGGCCGCGCTTGAACCAGCGTACCCGCTGCGCCGACGAGCCATGCGTGAAGCTGTCCGGTTCCACATAGCCCTGGCTCCGCCGCTGCAAGCGGTCGTCGCCGATCGCCGAGGCGGCATTGAGGCCTTGTTCGATGTCGCCATGCTCCAGGATGTGCTTGGCGCTATTGGCGCGGTTCGCCCACACGCCGGCGAGGCAATCGGCCTGCAATTCGACCCGCACCGACAGGCCGTTCGCGCCCGACCCGTCATCGCCGGTGCGCGCCTTGAGTTGGTCCACGCGGTCCATGATGCCGACCAGCATCTGCACGTGGTGGCCGACCTCGTGCGCGATCACGTAGGCGCGCGCGAAGTCGCCGCCGGCGCCGAGGCGGTTCTGCATTTCGGCAAAGAAATCCGTGTCGAGATACACCTTGTCGTCGCGCGGGCAGAAGAACGGCCCGGTCGCCGTTTGCGCGGTGCCACAATCCGATCGCGTCGCCCCCGAGAACAGCACCAGCCGGGGCGACTGGTATTGCTTGCCGTGCTGGCGAAACACCTCCGTCCAGGCGTCCTCGGTGGATGCGAGCACCTGCGCGACGAAACGGCCCTGCGCGTCCTCGCCGCCACCGCCACCGCTCCCGCCACCGGCGCCGCGCGGCTGCGGCATCGGGGCCTGCTGGGTTTGCTGACTGTCGGGCGCCAGATTGAGCAGCGCGCGCGGGTCCACGCCGAAGAACAGCGCGATCAAGACGATCGCAATCGTGCCGAGACCGCCGCCGAGCTTCAGTCCGCCGCCGCCCGGCAGGAAACCCTGGCCACGGCGATCTTCGACGTTTTGGCTTTCACGTTCGTCGCCGAGTTGCACGGTCCGCCCTCCGGTTCTGGCGCCGCCTGTTGTCGTCGCGGCGCGTCCTCCGCCATGGTATCGGGCCGGGCCGGCCGCTTGCAATTACGCTGCGCAGCGGGAACAGTGTGGCGGGGCAAAAGCGTGTCGCGCCCGATACAAAGCACGCCGCGGCGGCGCCGCCGCGATGCGGGGGGACCGGAGAATCAATGGATAGCCAGGTAGCCGCCCGGATCAGGGCCAACCCGAATTTCCTGACGCTGGTCCGCATCAGAAGCACCTTCGCCTGGACGCTCGCGATCATCATGCTCGTTATCTACTACGCCTTCATTCTGCTGGTCGCGTTCGCCCCGGGCTTGATGGCGACGCCGGTGATCGGCCCGGTGACGCTCGGCTTTCCGCTCGGTCTCGGCGTCATCCTGAGCGCCATCGTACTAACGGGCATCTACGTGTTCCGCGCCAATGGCGAGTTCGACGACCTGACGCGCAAGGTCGTCGCGAGCGTCGGCGCCACGGGAGCCGTGCGATGAGCGGCCGGGCACCCGCCATGGGGGCCGCGGCCATTGCCGCCACCACCGCGTTCGCCGCGCCGGCCTGGGCCGCGGGCGCGCTGGAAGGCGCGGTCGAGCAGCAAGGCACCAACTACACCGCCATCGTGATGTTCCTGGCCTTCGTGCTGGCCACCCTCGGCATCACCTACTGGGCGGCCAAGCGCACCAAGACGACCGCCGATTTCTATACGGCGGGCGGCGGGATCACCGGCTTTCAGAACGGCGTCGCGATCGCCGGCGACTACATGTCGGCGGCGTCGTTTCTCGGCATTTCGGCGCTGGTCTACGGCAGCGGCTTCGACGGGCTGATCTACTCGATCGGCTTCCTCGTCGGCTGGCCAATCATCATGTTCCTGATGGCCGAGCCGCTGCGCAACCTCGGCAAGTTCACCTTCGCCGACGTGGTGTCGTATCGCCTGCAACAAGGTCCGATGCGGGCGTTCGCGGCCTCCGGCACGCTGGTCGTGGTCGCATTCTACCTGATCGCGCAGATGGTCGGCGCGGGGCAGCTCATCCAATTGCTGTTCGGCCTGCCCTATGCCTTTGCGGTGGTGATCGTCGGCGTGCTGATGATCTGCTACGTCACCTTCGGCGGCATGGTCGCGACCACCTGGGTGCAGATCATCAAGGCGGCCCTGCTGCTGTTCGGCGCGTCCGTGATCGCCTTCCTCGTGCTGTCGGCGTTCGGCTTCAGCATGGGTGATTTCTTCGCCCGCGCGATCGCCGTGCATCCGAAGCACGACGCGATCATGCGCCCGGGCGGCCTGGTCGCGGACCCGGTGTCGGCGATCTCGCTGGGCATCGCACTGATGTTCGGGACGGCGGGTTTGCCGCATATCCTGATGCGGTTCTTCACCGTCGCGGACGCCAAGGAGGCACGGAAATCCGTGTTCTTCGCGACCGTGTTCATCGGCTATTTCTACATCCTGACCTTCATCATCGGCTTTGGCGCAATCACGCTGGTTTCCACCGATGCGATGTTCCTGGATGGCGCCGTTCTGGAGAAGACGAAGAGCGGAATTGCGGCGATCAGGGGCGGCTCCAACATGGCCGCCATTCATCTCGCGAACGCAGTCGGCGGCAACCTGTTCCTCGGCTTCATCTCTGCGGTGGCCTTCGCCACCATCCTGGCCGTGGTTTCCGGATTGGCCCTCGCCGGAGCGTCATCGATCAGCCACGATCTCTACGGG
>JAFAXA010000261.1 GCA_019241425.1 Acetobacteraceae bacterium
GTCCAGCCGACGCTTTCGGGCGTCATGATCTCGTATGTGGCGGCGTTCTTCAGCACACCGTCCTGATGGATGCCGCTCTCATGCGCGAAGGCGTTGCGGCCGACGATTGCCTTGTTCGGCTGCACGTCGAACCCCGTGATCGTCGACAGCAGTTTCGAAACCCGCAGGATGTTCGTCGTTTCCACTTGATTATGGCACGGGATGGCATCGGCGCGCGTGCGCACCGCCATCACCACTTCCTCGAGCGACGCATTGCCCGCCCGCTCGCCGATGCCGTTGATCGTGCATTCGATCTGCCGGGCGCCGCCGCGCACCGCCGCCAGCGTGTTCGCGACCGCGAGGCCGAGATCGTTGTGGTTGTGGGTCGAGAGCACCACACCGTCCGCGCCCGGCACCCGCTCGCGCAGCATGGTGAAGACGCGCTCCATGTCCTCGGGTAGCGCGTAGCCGACCGTATCCGGAATGTTGATCGTCGTGGCGCCGGCCCTGATCGCGGCTTCGACGCAGCGGCACAGAAACTCGGGATCGGTGCGGCTGCCGTCCTCGGCCGACCACTCCACGTCGTCCACATATTGGCGGGCGAGTGCGACCGAACTGGCCGTGCGCTCCAGCACCGCCTCGGGCTCCATCCGCAGCTTGTACTTCATATGGAGCGGGCTGGTGCTGATGAAGACGTGAATGCGCCGCCGCGCCGCCGGACGCACCGCCTCGGCGGCGCGCAGGATGTCGTCCCGGCCGGTGCGGGCGAGCCCGGCGATCACCGGCCCCGTGTCCTCGTTTCGCGCGAACCGCTCGGCGATCGACCGCACGCTCTCGAAATCGCCGGCGGAAGCGATCGGGAAGCCCGCCTCCATCACATCGACCCCGAGTTCGGCGAGCGCCTCCGCCATCCTCAGCTTTTCTTGCAAATTCATGGAGAAGCCGGGCGATTGTTCGCCGTCGCGCAGCGTCGTATCGAAGATGATGACGCGGTTGTCGTCCAGCGTGCCCAAGCTGGGGTGGTGAATGGCCATGTCGGTAAACCTCGGTGAATGAATGACTGTAGCCTCAGGGTGCCCCCTGAGCGATGCCGGCGTCAGAAGCGCGGCGTCACGCCCAGGGGCGGCTAAGTCGGAGAAGGAGACCGAGGGAAAGCAGGCGCGCGCCAGCCCGCGCAAGTGCGCGCGCACTCCGGCAGGCCAAGGCGGCGCCACAACAGATCATCGGGTTTTCATAACGGTGGCCGCCCGCGACGGCAAGGCTTTGCTCTGCCGACCTGCCCCCCGGAGGGCGCGGATCTTGGCGGGCGCGGAGCCCGGCGGGCGCCGCGGACGGTTGCCCTGGCGGCCGCCCCATGCTAACTGCGCCGCCCCGCGACGGCTCCTTGGGGGATAGTTTAGCGGTAGAACTCCCGGCTCTGACCCGGGCAGCCTTGGTTCGAATCCAGGTCCCCCAGCCAACCGCCAAATTTTTCGCGCGCGCCCGTTGGCGGCGCTTCTACATCTCGCTCCCACGCCACGGTCGAGCACCCGCACGCGGCGTCCGGGCCAGCGCCCGCCGCGGGCCGCTTTGCCCTTGCACGCAGATTCGTTGCGAAGGATAAAGCTTGCGGGGCCGGGAGCGCGTTTGCGTATGGATCGTGAACTGCCGTTGAGCGAGGCATTGGCACGCATTCAACGCAGGCTCGAACAAGCGCGACTCGATCTGATTTCGTTGCAAGCGGCCGTTCTATCGGCCGGAGCGCTGGGTGCCGTCGGGCAGCCATCGTTGCGAAACGACGGACGGCTCCCGGCGCCTGCGCGCGCGGCGCCGGCGATCCCGGTCGCGGACTCGATCAGCCCGGACGGGCGGTTCATCTACTGCCTGATCGACGGCAAGAAGTTGCAGATGCTCCGCAAGTATCTTCGGCGATACGGGCACACGCCGGCCAGCTACCGCGCCGCGTTCGGGTTGCCGCCCGACTATCCGATGACCGCGCCCGGCTACTCGGCGCGCAAGCGGGAGGAAGCGTACCGGGTCGGGCTCGGCACCGGGCCGAACCGGGCCGGAAGCGGGAGCGGAGCCCGGCCGAACGTGGCCGGCCCGGGGGCCTGACCCGGCGCTAACCCGGAGTCGTTCCGCCTTCATAGTCGAGACCGATATCGAGCACGGTCGCGCTGTGGGTCAGCCATCCCGCCGAAAGCAAATCCACCCCGGTCGCCGCGATCGCGCGGGCGGTTGTGGCGTCGATCCGGCCCGAGGCTTCGGTGATCGCCCGCCCCCGCACCATTTCGACGGCGGCCCCCAAGGTCGCCAAATCCATGTTGTCGAGCAGCACCGCATCGACGCCGAGCGGCAAGGCTTCCTGCAACTGCGCGAGCGTGTCGACCTCCACCTCGATCTTGACCAGATGCCCGATGCTTGCGCGCGCACGCGCAATCGCGGGCGCGATGCCGCCGGCGATGGCGACGTGGTTGTCCTTGATGAGCACCGCGTCATCCAAACCGAATCGGTGATTGCTGCCGCCGCCCAAACGGACCGCGTGTTTCTGCAACGCCCGCAAGCCGGGCAGCGTCTTGCGCGTGCAGGTCACTCTGGTTTTCGTGTGGCGGATGGCGTCGGCGATCCGGGCGGTTCCGGTCGCGACGCCGCTCAGATGACC
>JAFAXA010000315.1 GCA_019241425.1 Acetobacteraceae bacterium
GTCGGGTGCTGGAAACGCTGCCGGCGGCGACGCATCCGATGGACGTGATGCGCACCGCCGTCTCGGCGCTCGGTTGCGTGCTGCCCGAGAAGGAGGACCACAACGTCGCGGGAGCGCGGGACATCGCCGACCGGCTCATGGCGAGCCTCGGCTCCATGTTGCTCTATTGGTACCATTTCTCGCATAACGGCCGGCGGATCGAGGTCGAAACCGACGATGACAGCATCGGCGGGCATTTCCTGCATCTGCTGCACGGAAAGGCGCCGCGCGATAGCTGGGTGCGCGCCATGCATACGTCGCTCATCCTTTATGCCGAGCATGAATTCAACGCCTCGACCTTCACCTGTCGCGTGATCGCGGGAACGGGGTCGGACATCCACTCCGCAATCGCGGGCGGCATCGGCGCGTTGCGCGGCCCGAAACACGGCGGCGCCAACGAGGTCGCATTCGACATCCAACAGCGTTATGCGAGCGCGGAGGAGGCCGATGCCGACATCCGGCGCCGGGTCGCCGCGAAGGAGGTGGTGATCGGCTTCGGCCATCCCGTCTACACGATCAGCGATCCGCGTAACGAGGTAATCAAGCGCCTCGCGCGCGCGCTGGCGCAGGAAACCGGCTCGATGCGTTTGTTCGCAATCGCGGAGCGGATCGAAGCCGTAATGGCCGAAACGAAACGCATGTTCGCCAACCTCGACTGGTTCAGCGCTGTGTCCTACGGCTTGATGGGCGTGCCGACGGCGATGTTCACGCCGTTATTCGTCATCGCCCGCACCTCTGGCTGGAGCGCGCACGTGATCGAGCAGCGCCTGGACGGCAAGATCATCCGGCCGACCGCCAACTACACCGGGCCGGACAATCTCCGCTTCGTGCCGATCGGGGAGCGTGAGTAATGACCTATCTGGTCGCCTCCGACCTCCCCGGCACGCCTCCGGGCCAGCGCTTCCGGTCATTGCTGGCACGGCCGCAGATCCTGCAGATTCCCGGCACGCATAACGGGCAAGCGGCGTTGCAGGCCCGCGCCGCAGGATTCGAGGCCGTCTATCTTTCGGGCGCCGCGATGACGGCCAGCATGGGCCTGCCGGATCTCGGCATCATCACCGTGGATGAAGTCTGCTTCTTCATCCGGCAGGTGAGCCGCGCGTCGGGGCTGCCGGTGCTGGTTGACGGCGACACCGGCTACGGTGAGGCGCTCAACGTCATGCACATGGTCCGCGCGTTCGAGGATGCAGGCGCCGCCGCTGTGCACATAGAGGACCAGCTTCTGCCCAAGAAATGCGGTCATCTCAACGATAAGAAATTGGCCGATCCGCGGGACATGGCCGCCAAGGTCGCGGCGGCGGCGAAGGCGCGGCGCCATCTCGTGGTGGTTGCGCGCACGGACGCGGCGGCGAGCGAGGGGCTGGACGGCGCGGTCGCCCGCGCCCGCCTTTATCTCCAGGCGGGCGCCGACGCGATCTTTCCCGAGGCGCTGAACACGGCGGAGATGTTCCGCGCCTTCGCCGAACGTCTGCCGGGCGTTCCCCTGCTCGCCAACATGACGGAGTTCGGCCGCACGCCGTTCTTTACCGCCTCGGAGTTCGAGGCGATGGGCTATCGCATGGTGATCTGGCCGGTGAGTTCGCTCCGCGTCGCCAACAAGGCGCAGGAGGAGCTGTACGCCGCGATCCGGCGCGATGGCGGCACGCAGAGCATGGTCAACCGAATGCAGACACGGGCGGAGCTCTACGCAACGATCGATTACAGCGCGTATGAGGCGCTCGATCATTCCATCGTCACCACGGTCATCCCCGAGGCGATCGCGCCCTGACCCCCGTCGCTTGGTGGTTCGCCTTGCCGCTGTGTCGTCCCGGTCATCCGGCCATCGAAGCGGCCACGGCACCCTGGCCCGGCCTTTGCACATTCCCGATCGGCCCTATCTGCGTCCTGCTACGGGGGAGATCGGATACGGGTGCGGCGATTGAGCGAACGGCATCGGCCTGGCCCGATGGCAATGGCCGTGCTTCTCTCCCTGGGAGGCGTCCAGCAGGCAAAAGCAGGCGATCTCACCGTTGTGGTGACGGGCGTGACGTCCGACCAGGGGCTGATCCGGATCTGCCTCGCGCGGGAGGGCGAGGAGGCGAGCTTCCCCGACTGTCACCATGCAGCCCCGAGCCGGCGTGCCATCGTCAAGGCTCGCGCCGGTGACGTCGATGCGGTGTTTCACGACCTGCCCGCCGGAAAATGGGCGGTTGCCGCATTTCACGATGTAGACGGAGACGGCGTTCTGAAGAAGAACTGGTTGGGGATACCGCTTGAGGGTATCGGGGCGTCGCGCAATCCCCGCCGGGTGTTCGGGCCGCCGCGCTTCGATCAGGCGGCGCTTACTGTCGGCGCGCAGGGAGGCTTCGTTACGTTCGCGTTGGTGTATCCGTGACGCCGCATATCGCGATCGTCGGTGGAGGCCCGGGCGGCCTTGCGTCGGCATTGTTGCTGGCGCGGCACAAAGCGCGCGTGACCCTGTTCGAGCGGGCGCCGGCGCTCGGCGGCCGTTCGGCGCTGATTCGGGAAGCCGGATTCACGTTCGACACCGGCCCGACCTTCTTCCTTTATCCGCGCGTTCTGGAGGAGATCGTCGCCTCCTGCGGTTTCGATCTCCGCCGCGAGGTGGATCTCCTTCAGCTCGATCCGATGTACCGCCTGCAGTTCGAGGCCGGGCAGCGGATCGACGCGACCGCCGATCTGCCCGCGTTGCAGCGGCAGATCGCCGCGTTCGATGCCCATGACGGCGCCAATCTGCCGGCCTTCATGGAGGAAAACCGGCGCAAGCTCGCTCTGTTCCGGCCGGCTCTCGAGCGCGGCTTCGACAGTGTGCGCGATCTCCTGTCGCCGGAGGTGTTGCGAGCGCTTCCGCTGCTGCGCCCGCTCCGATCCGTCGACGCCGATCTCCGACGCCATTTCCGCCACCCACTGGTGCGGCTCGCCTTTTCGTTCCAGTGCAAATACCTCGGCATGTCGCCGTTCCAGTGCCCGAGCCTGTTCACCATCCTGTCTTTTCTCGAATATGAGCACGGCGTCTTTCACCCGCGCGGCGGCTGCGGCGCGGTGATGGAGGCGCTCGGGCGCATTGCGCGACGCATGGGCGTCGATATCCGCCTGTCGCAGCCTGTCGAGCGGATCGAAATCAGCGGCCGGCGCGCGACCGGCGTGCGCGTGGGCGGCGGCTTCGTGCCCGCGGATGCCGTGTTGGTGAACGCCGATTTCGCGCATGCGATGAAGACGCTGGTTCCGAACGCCGCCCGCCGCCGCTGGACGGATGGCAAGCTCGCGCGCAAGAAATACTCGTGCTCGACGTTCATGCTTTATCTCGGCATCGAGGGCGCGGTGGAGGAGCTGCCGCATCACACCGTCTATCTCGCCGAAGATTTCGTCGGCAATCTTCGCGATCTGGACGAAGGAAGGCGCTTGACGGAGAACCCGTCGGTCTACGTCCAGAATGCCTGCCGGACCGACCCGACCTTGGCGCCGAAGGGATGCAGCACGCTTTACCTGCTTGTGCCGGTGCCGCACCGGAGCGAACATATTGATTGGAACGACACGGCGGCGGCGCGCGCCCGGGCGTTCCGGCAACTGGAGCGGCTCGGCGTCCGTGATCTCGAGCGCCGGATCAGGGTGGAGCGGATGATGACACCGCGAAGCTGGGAGGAGCAGGGCATCTACCGGGGCGCTACCTTCAACCTGCGCCATTCCTACGACCAGATGCTGTGCTTCCGGCCGCATAACCGCTTCGAGGATCTGGACCGCGTGTATCTGGTCGGCGGCGGCACCCATCCCGGCAGCGGCCTGCCGGTTATCTTCGAGTCGGCCCGCATTTCGGCCCGCGCGCTTTGCGACGATCTCGGCTTGCAGGAGCGCGCCCGCGCCCCGGCAAACCAACCGGCGATGACGCCGGCAATGATGGAGACCGTCTGATGGCCCGCTTACCAGGAACCGTCGCGGTCATCGGCAGCGGATTGGCCGGGCTCGCATCCTCCGTCGTGCTCGCGGCGCGCGGCCACGACGTCGTCGTTTACGAGAAGAATCCCTGGCTCGGTGGCAAGGCGGCGGTGCTCGCGGAATCCGGCTTCCGCTTCGACATGGGGCCGACGATCCTGACGCTGCCATCCGTCCTCCGGCGCATCTTCGCCGAGGCGGGACGCGAGATCGAGCAGGAACTGCCGATGACGCGGCTCGATCCGCAATGGCGCTGCCTGTTCGAAGGCGGCGACGTACTGGATCTCCGCGAGGATGTCGCCACGATGGCCGCCGAACTCGACCGGTTCGCGGGCGGCCGGAACAGCGACGGCTATCGCGATTTCATCACGGTCTCGAAGCGGCTACACGACATCAGCGAGAAATTCTTCTTCTGGAAGTCGGTCGAGGGGTTGCGCGACACGCTCGATATGCGGCGCAACATGAACCCGGACACGCTGGCGCAGGTGCTCGCGTTGCGGATGGGATCGACGGTCGCCGGGGTTATCCGCCGGCGCGTGCCGGACGCGCGGGTCGCGCAGATGCTCGATCACTTCACGCAATATGTCGGCTCCTCGCCATTCGCGTCGCCCGCCGTGCTTTGCGCGATCGGCCATATGCAAACGGGCGAGGGCATCTGGTATCCGCATGGTGGCACGCGCGCGGTTGTGGAGGCGCTCGTGTCTCTCGGCCGCTCCCTCGGCGTGCGTCATCAAACGGGCATCGGGATCGCGCGCATCCTATCGCGCGGCGGACGGGTGAGCGCGATTCGCGCGGAGGACGGCACCGAGATCCCGGTTACCGCCGTTGTGTCGAACATGGATTCGGTCCGCACCCATCGTGAACTCGTCGGCGACGACACCGGGCGGAAATTTGAGCGCGAACGCAGGCGGGAGCCGGCCTGTTCGGGCGTCGTGCTCTATCTCGGACTGAATCGCGCCTATGACCATTTGGCGCATCACACCTTCGTTTTCTCGCGCGATCCGAAACGCGAGTTCGACGATATCTATCGGCGCGGCGAACCGGCCGACGACCCGACCG
>JAFAXA010000018.1 GCA_019241425.1 Acetobacteraceae bacterium
CGGACTGCTTGCGGCTGCCGCCGCGCCCTCGGCGGCCCCGCCCCACGGGGGAGGACGCCGCCCCGAAGCCGGCGCGGGAGGCGGCGCCGCCTCGCCCGCCGAAGCCGGGCTGGCAGCGCTGGCCGAAATCGCCGCCTTGGCCGGGGATGGCCCGCACGTCCGGCGTCCAGCGGCGCCGCATGGACGGAACCGGGCCGCCCGCGGACTGATAGATGACGGCCCGTTCGGCGCCGCGATACGTTGCGAGAGTTCACCGGCTCGGCCGGGGACGCTCGCTGACGTCGTGACGAGACTCGACGGGACGGGCGTCGATGAATTGATGCCTGCTACCGAGGGGTCAGCAAACCTGCACTGACCGCCTCAATGATCTCGAAGCAATGGGTTACGAACACCGAACGATGGCCGCGCGCGGCGATCGCTTGTCCCCGATGGGATGAAAACTGCGGGCCAAGCTCATCGACACGTGTTCAAGGGCGGAACGTAGCCGTTGAGCAAGAACGTTCCGGTTATCGTCGAGCCGATCGATGTGCCGTCATAAAGGCGCGACCCGGTGTTTCTGGTCGCGACCGCGCGGTCACAGTTGTCGAAGAACGCTTCCTGGCACGGATACGGTCCGATGATTTCAAGGCCCTGAATCGGATTGGCCCTCTCGATCGGGCAGGAGCACACGATCTGATCGTTGCCGAGTGGCGTATCGGCACCCGGGAAGGTGCGTCCCGTCGTGCTGGTGAAGCAGATGCCGCCATCGCACTTGGCATAATTGGCACGGGAGCTGCGCGGGCATACATAGAGCGCTTGATCTCCGGATGGTGCCTTCAGCCCATCGGGTAGGCTGAACGTGCTCGCCATGTAACCGTTATTGGCGCCTTCGGCATTGAGAGAGCAGATGTTGCGATTGTCATCGTAGTTGAACGGCGAGCTGATGCTGTTGCCGTTCCGCACGCCGCAGGTGCAATAGGCGACATCGTTGAAAACGAAGCAGCTCGCGCCGGCGCAGAGGGCGTAGGTCTGGTCCTGGCAGATCACGGGCTTGCCCCGGGCGAAGATGCCCGCGAGAGGATCGGCCCCGGTACCGTCCGCGCCGCGGGCCGGACTTCCGGCCAACAGCGCCAGCGCCGCCACGAGCATCGCCGGGATGAGCGATGCCCGTCCGTTGACCGAAATCCGGCGCGCCCGTCGCCGTTCGCCTGCCTGCGTCCTCGCGGTCGGCTTCGACCGACCATTCGCCAGAATAGCCGGCCGTGGCGGATACATCGCGGCGTTCCCTCCCTCACTTTGTGCACCACCACGCACAGTTTGCGTGTTCAGCAACCGGCCTCCTTTTCTGCACGAGTGCCTTTCGCGCACCCCGCGCCGAAGCGTCCTGCAATCAGGAAGGCCAGACATTTTCTTGGTCCGTTGGTGCAGTCTAGCTCCGCAGCCAAGCGATGCGCCAACGTTTTAAATCGCTGGGGGAACATCGCCCTCGCTGTCTCGCCGGCACGTTGTGCAAATGGTCGCAGGCGGTATGTGGAGATGGCGCCGAGTGCGGAATCAATCCGCGCGATTGCAAACGCGGGCACTTCGACGTTCGGCGTGCTCAGTGCCCGACTGTCTCGACGGCGTGGCGCAGCGGCTCCATCGACAGCCGCATCAGTCCGTCCAACGGTCGATCGAGCTCCAGAATGAGGAACACCGCCCCGGCGACCGACGCCGCGCCGAGCAGCAGCGACGCCACCACGGTCGCGTTGGCGCGCGCGAACAGGCCGAAGCTCGCGAACATCGCCGCCAGCCAAAACCCGAGCACGAGCAGGAACGGCGGCGGGATCGACCCGCCCGGATCCTGGGTCATGAGCACACGCGTCGCGGCAATGCCCTCGGCGAGTTGCGTCGCGCGGTCCCGGGCGACTCGCTGGCCCTCGTTTTGCGGCGCGAGCGCCTGAAGGCGATCGTAGAAGCCCAGCAGGCGGACGTCTTGGACCGGCCCTTCGAGGGGGCTCCCGGCCGAGAGCCGGTTGAACTCGTCGACCAGCGCGGAGCGCAGCACGGCGCGTATTTCACGCGCGCCCTCGCCGTAGTGGGCCAGGGTGCGGTCAAGTGCAACGACATCCGCGGCAATGCGATGGAGTTGGCCGCTGCGCTCGTCGTAGTTGGCTTTCGCCGAGGCGACGAGGAGGCCGAGCACCAGCGCGGCGAGGGCCGCGACGAAACCGGCGACCAGCCGCACCGCGTCGCGCGAGTCCGTCTCCAGGTGGTGCCCAGGCAGACGCCTGCTCAGCGCCAAGCCGGCCAGTCCTGCCCCGACCGTGGCCGCGAACACCGCTCCCGCTGTCATGAGGGCGTTCAAGGCCGGCTACTCCGTTCGGGTGCGGCGCAGCGGTCGGGTCTCGACGCTTGGGATTGCCGGAGAACCGTGTCGTTGCTCGCCAGGGTGCCGAGCCGGTGCGTTGTCATTGAGTTCGAACATAACGATCGCTGGAAGCCCTCGGCCTCAAGAAACACCAG